>NZ_CP145605.1:0-90000 GCF_036884255.1 Paenibacillus tundrae
GTGGACAGCCATACTTCTGATTTATGGCAGCAAATTTTATCAATCATACAAAACAAACTCAGCAAACCAAGCTTCGATACCTGGTTCAAAGCAACCAAAGCGACGAAGCTTAATGACCGTTCCATCGTCATTTCCGCACCGACAACGTTTGCCGTCGAATGGCTGGAGAGTCGCTATACCAAACTGGTAGGTTCGACGGTATATGAGCTACTCGGCAAGCAAGTCGATGTGAAATTTGTCATTGAGGAGAACAAGCCTGCTGAACCGGATCCGCAACTGCCGGCACCAACCCCTAAGGTTGTGCAGGAAGAAGCGGTACTGAGCATGCTGAATCCAAAATATACATTCGATACTTTTGTCATTGGCCCTGGCAACCGTTTTGCCCATGCCGCATCGCTTGCGGTCGCTGAAGCGCCCGCAAAAGCATATAACCCTCTTTTCCTATATGGAGGAGTAGGACTTGGCAAAACCCACTTGATGCATGCAATTGGACACTATGTTCTGGAGCATGACCCAAGCAGTAAGGTTGTTTATTTGTCGTCTGAGAAATTCACGAACGAGTTCATCAACTCCATCCGTGATAACCGCGGGGAGAGCTTCCGTAACAAATATCGCAACGTCGATATTCTGCTTATTGATGATATTCAGTTCCTGGCCGGAAAAGAATCAACACAAGAGGAATTTTTCCATACGTTTAATGCGCTGCATGAGGAACGGAAACAGATTATTATCTCAAGCGATAGACCACCTAAGGAGATTCCAACACTGGAAGAACGGCTTCGTTCCCGCTTTGAGTGGGGGTTAATTACAGATATTCAGCCTCCAGATCTGGAGACGCGGATTGCCATTTTGCGTAAAAAGGCGCGTGCGGAGAATCTGGATATCCCTAATGAAGCGATGATGTACATCGCCAATCAGATTGACACCAACATTCGTGAGCTCGAAGGTGCCCTGATTCGGGTTGTAGCCTATTCTTCGTTAACGAATCAAGATGTATCATCTCATCTGGCTGCTGAAGCACTGAAGGATATTATTCCTTCCAGCCGTCCCAAAATGATCACTATTCAAGACATCCAACAAAAGGTCGGCGAGTATTACAGCCTTAAGCTAGAAGATTTCAAAGCACGGAAACGTACAAAAGCTGTTGCTTTTCCAAGACAGATTGCCATGTATCTTTCACGTGAATTGACTGATTTTTCTCTGCCCAAGATCGGGGAAGCATTCGGAGGACGAGATCACACTACAGTCATTCATGCGCACGAAAAAATATCCCAATCGATTAAAAACGATCAGGATCTCTATAAAGTTATCAACAACTTAACCGAAAAAATAAAGAATCCAACCTGAACAAGTCCAAAGCCTATGCACAACGTGTACACATGTGGATAGGCTTAATTTTATGGGTTTTACCCCACTTATCCACATATTCAGTGCCCCTATTACTATTATTACTAAAAAGATCTTAAAGATATCATCTACAAATACGCTTTTTCGAACCATCGCCTTCGGCTTTTGAAAAACACAAATCAACACCTCAACATCCCAAAAAAATCGCTAGGAGTGAAACCATGAAAATCAGCATAATGAAAAGCTATTTAAACGAGTCCATTCAGCATGTATCTAAAGCAATCTCCAGTCGAACAACAATCCCCATCTTGAGCGGTATCAAATTTGATGTAAATCATCAAGGTGTAACTTTGACAGCAAGCGACACGGACATCTCCATCCAATCCTTTATCCCTCTGGAAGATGGTGATAAAAGTGTTGTTCAAGTTGATCAACCCGGCAGCGTCGTATTGCCAGCCAAATTCTTTGTCGAAATTATCAAGAAATTGCCTTCCCAAGAAGTACAGATGGAAGTCAAAGATAACTTCAACACCTTTATCTCAGCAGGGGCTACCGAGATTCAGCTCGTAGGCCTTGATCCAGAGGAATTCCCTGTTTTGCCGAGTATCGAAGAAAATCAAACGGTCTCCATCCCTGGAGATTTACTTAAAAATATGATTAAGCAAACGGTATTCTCCATTTCCACACATGAGACAACTCCAATCTTGACAGGTGTACTGTGGAGTTTAGTTGATAATGAGTTGAAATTTGTGGCAACAGACCGTCACCGTCTTGCTACTCGTTCAGCTATGCTGGATAATGCAGAGGGTATTCGTTTTAACAATGTCGTCATTTCAGGTAAGACGCTGAACGAACTTAGCAAAATCGTACCTGACCAAAATACGCTTGTTGATATCGTTGTAGCTGACAATCAAGTTTTGTTCAAAATTGACCGCGTATTGTTCTACTCCCGTATTCTGGATGGCACATATCCGGATACTTCTAGAATTATTCCAACGTCGTACAAAACAGAACTTGTTTTGGATACCAAAAAATTAAGCGAATCAATCGATCGTGCTTATTTGCTGTCACGTGAGGAAAAAACAAACATTGTGCGCATGCAAACGATGGATTCTGGAACAATCGAAATTTCTTCAAGCTCCTCTGAGCTGGGAAAAGTAAGAGAAGAGATCGAACCAGCAGATTTCAGTGGCGATCCATTGAAAATCTCGTTTAACTCCAAATACATGCTGGACGTACTGAAAGTCGTGGAAAGTGAACAACTGATGATCGCTTTTACTGGTGTCATGAGCCCAATCATCTTAAAACCACTGGATGACAGTCACAGCCTATACGTTATATTGCCTTACCGGACTACCAACTAACGAAACGTGAGGAGAATTCCAATTGAACCGAGTAACCATTCGTACGGAATATATTAAGCTTGACCAGTTTTTGAAGCTGGCAGACTGCATTCCAACTGGAGGCATGGCCAAAGCTTTGCTCCAAGAAGGACTTGTACGTGTGAATAAAGAGCCTGAAGAACGCCGGGGACGCAAGTTATACCCTGGGGATATCGTTGAAGTGGACGGAGAAGGCGCATTCGAAGTTGCCGCAGAATAATCCAGTTCGATTCTGCTGCCTCCTGACGGACGGAAGAAAAGGGAGGGTACCTTGTGTTTGTCAACAGCATTGAGCTGCAGCAATTCCGAAATTATGAGCATCTAAAGCTGGACTCTTTTGGCCCTGTGAACTTACTGATCGGTCAAAATGCTCAAGGTAAGACCAATCTTGCAGAAGCCATTTTTGCACTGGCCCTTACAAAGAGCCATCGTACATCTCGCGATAAGGAGCTAATTCGTTTCGGTGAGGAACGTGCTAGACTCACTGCAGAAGTCGACAAAAAGTATGGATCAGTTAAACTGGAGCTGGCATTGTCGCAACAAGGCAAAAAAGCAAAGATTAACGGGTTAGAGCAGCGCAAGTTAAGTGATTTTGTCGGGACGCTAAATGTGGTTATGTTTGCCCCCGAAGATCTGGAGATCGTCAAAGGCACGCCGGGGGTTCGCCGCCGGTTCCTTGATATGGAGATTGGTCAGGTTGCCCCAGGTTACCTATACCATCTGCAGCAGTACCAAAAAGTACTTGTACAGCGCAACAATTTGCTCAAACAACTATGGGGACAGAACGCCTCAGCCCAGACGATGCTTGAAGTCTGGAACGAGCAACTGGTCGAGCACGGTGTTAAAATCGTCAAAAAAAGGAAACAATTCATAAAGAAACTCCAAAAGTGGGCAGAAACCATTCATCAAGGCATCACTGGAGGCGGAGAAGTACTTCGTTTAGCCTATCTTCCTTCCTTCAGCGAAGCGTCTGAGGAAGATGAAGCTGTTTTAATGGACCAATTTATGATAAAATTATCACAAATGAAAGAGCAGGAGATTCGCCGAGGCACAACGCTAAGTGGGCCACATCGGGATGACCTGTCCTTTTTCATTAACGACCGGGAAGTACAAACGTATGGCTCGCAGGGACAGCAACGTACAACTGCGTTGTCTATTAAACTCGCGGAAATCGAGCTGATACACGAAGAAATCGGAGAATATCCGGTTCTGTTGCTTGACGATGTATTATCTGAGCTGGATCCTTTTCGTCAGACGCAGCTGATCGAGACGTTCCAGAGTAAGGTCCAAACCTTTATTACAGCTACCGGAATCGAGAGCTTGAATCTTGATAAGCTCAAAGATGCCAGTATTTATCACGTTCATGCCGGACAGGTTGAACGCTAAGGAGTGAGGGTCTATGTACATTCATCTGGGCGGAGAGAAGATCATCCGTTCTTCCGAATTGGTCGCTATTTTTGATATATCGATTGAAAAATCCTCGAAAATCTCCAAGCAGTATGTCACGTATGCTGAGCAAGAAAAGACGGTTGAGCATATTGGCGAAGAGGAAGCCAAGTCTATTGTTGTGACCAAAAATATTGTGTACTACTCACCTATTTCCTCTGCCACGCTTAAGAAGCGGGCTCACATTTTTCCTGATCTCTAGGGGTTACTGAATGCAATGATTGTGTCTTTACTGCTTGTTTTATTTGGACAGCTTGTTGAAATTAAGAGAGGAATCCTATTTCAGCAAGTATTCTTAGTTAACGCATATTTACGATATTGAATCTATAGAAGTAGGTGAAAGGCATGTCTATGAATCAACCGTCCTATGATGCGAATGAAATTCAGGTCCTTGAAGGACTGGAAGCCGTACGGAAGCGTCCGGGGATGTATATCGGTTCTACCAGTGCCAAAGGTCTGCATCATCTGGTCTGGGAAGTAGTGGACAACAGTATCGACGAAGCGCTTGCGGGTTACTGTGACCATATCGAGGTTACGATCCACGAAGATAACAGTGTCACTGTAGTCGATAACGGACGTGGTATTCCTGTCGGCGAACATGCCAAGATGAAACGACCTGCACTTGAGGTTGTTATGACCGTCCTGCATGCGGGTGGTAAATTTGGCGGCGGCGGGTACAAAGTATCCGGCGGTTTGCACGGTGTAGGTGTATCCGTAGTGAACGCCCTCTCGGAAAAGGTAGTCGTGACCGTTAAGCGTGATGGACATATGTATCAACAGGAGTATCGCCGTGGTGCACCTCAATATGACCTAAAAACACTCGGTACTGCGGAGGAGACAGGAACGACGGTTACATTCCATCCCGATCCAGAAATTTTCACTGAGACGTTGGTGTACGATTACGATACTTTGCTTACTCGTATTCGCGAGTTGGCATTCCTGAACAAGGGGATTGGTCTTACCCTTACGGATGAACGTACGGGAGCAACAAATTCATTCCTGTACGAAGGCGGTATTATCGAGTACGTTTCGTTCCTAAATCAAAAGCGTGAGGTTCTTCACGAGAATCCGATTTACGTAGAAGGATCAAGAGACAATATCCAAGTGGAGGTTGCTCTGCAATATAACGACAACTTCACGGAGAATATTTATTCTTTTGCGAATAACATCAACACCCATGAAGGTGGAACTCATGAATCTGGCTTCAAGAGTGCATTGACACGGATTATCAATGACTATGCTCGTAAAGCTGGCGTGATTAAGGATAGTACAGGCAACCTGTCAGGCGATGATGTGCGTGAAGGTCTGACAGCGATTATTTCTGTCAAAATCCCGGAGCCGCAATTTGAAGGACAGACGAAGACCAAGCTCGGAAATAGTGAAGTCCGTGGTATTGTGGAATCCCTATTTGCTGAGAAGTTGCAGGAATTTCTGGAGGAGAACCCTTCAGTTTCCCGTCGAATCTTGGAAAAAGGTTTGCAAGCTGCCCGTGCTCGTGAAGCCGCTCGTAAAGCGCGTGAATTGACAAGACGTAAAGGTGCACTCGAGGTTAGCTCTCTGCCTGGTAAACTAGCAGACTGTTCTTCCAAGGATGCTTCCATTAGCGAACTTTACATCGTCGAAGGAGATTCGGCAGGTGGTTCTGCTAAACAAGGTCGTGATCGTCATTTCCAAGCGATTTTGCCACTGCGTGGTAAAATCCTGAACGTGGAAAAGGCACGTCTGGATCGCATCTTGGGTAATGCGGAGATCAGAGCGATTATTACCGCAATGGGAACAGGAATCGGCGACGATTTCGATATTTCTAAGGCACGTTACCACAAAATCATCCTGATGACGGATGCCGATGTCGATGGTGCACATATTCGTACATTGCTTCTGACATTCCTGTATCGATACATGCGCAAAATTATCGAGGCTGGATATGTGTATATTGCACAGCCACCATTGTTCAAGATTGAGCGTAACAAAGTCATTCGCTACGCAGGTTCCGAGAAAGAACGTGATGAAATCATCGCAAGTCTTGGTGAAAATGCGAAGTTTAATGTCCAACGTTATAAAGGTCTTGGTGAGATGAATGCCGGACAATTGTGGGAAACAACGATGGATCCTGAGAGTCGGACGATGCTACAAGTATCGATTAGCGATGCGATGTTAGCGGATGCTATGTTCGATACGTTGATGGGTGATAACGTCGAACCACGTCGTGATTTTATCCAGGAAAATGCGAAGTATGTCAAAAATCTCGATATTTGATGATTGTTAAGAATAGGCGCCGGTGAGGCGCCTTTTTTTATTTTGGTAATTGGCATTGGGTTATAGGCCCGCATTATCTATCGTGCGCGTTTTTTGGAGGAGGATGCTTGTGCTTTAGTTGTTTTGCGTGTTGTCTTGCCTTTCTTGGATGGCAGCCTTCCATACGCTATAGCATAACGTTTGATTTTGCGGTAAGCCCCTTTATCAGGCAACAGTCCGAAGGCGTAGATGCCGGGTAAAGTGTTCACTTCTAGTATCCATGGACGCCCTGATCCATCTAGAGCAATATCAATGCCAATTTCCTTGAGTCTCGGAAACGTCTGTTGCAATTGCACAGCGGTATGGATTCCAAGCCGGTACAGCTCATTCCGGAGTTCTTGAAAGCGAGTATTTGAAAGATGAGGCTTAACCAGCTCTTCAAAGGTGGCCAAGCGCCCACCACCATGAATGTTAGTAATGATTTTGCCAGGAGCAGCAACTCTACCTAGAATACCTGTAGTTTCCCATGATCCCCTGAGATTCTTTTGGGTGAGCACCCGTAAATCGAACGGTAGACCTTCATGTTTTAACAAGGAAATGCCCTGTTGAATGATATATTCGTGGTGCTTAATTTTTTCGTTAAGAGCAAGCTCTAGTTCATCAAGGGAATGGAATACGTTCTGCTGTGTACCGTATTGCAGTTCGTACGAAGTCGTTTGAATAGTAACAGGTTGCACATCCTGATCTGCTGTTAAAGATTCGCTATCTGAACCGGAGTTAGAGGAGTCTTCATCAGTTTCTTCTATGCTGGTATCCAGGATGGAAGGAGGTGCAGGCCGCATGGTGTGTATCGTTTTGACCCGCATAACGCCATTACCATAGGTTCCTCGATCCGGCTTGATATAATTCAATTCATACAGCTCGGTCATCCGTTCTAGAGTTTGACGATTGTATCGACGCGTGACAGGAAGATACCTGCTCACACCGCGGCTGCGCTGCAGCACAACCGTTTTGGTCCATTTACTGGAGACACGCTGGATACTCAAGAGACACCAGTCCTTTCGTGTTTTACTTATAGTTCTTCAGAGAGTAGCAGCACAGAGAATTCAAAGGACAAGAGATGATTTCAGTGGTATAATAGAGAAATATGGCGTTTTGTGTGGTTTGCTGCACAATTTGTAGTTTTACCGTAGATTGGGAACGGCATCAGCCTTGTATACACAGTACATATGCCGCATTTTCTAGCATTGTATGTGTGAAATGGCAGGAGGGCAGGGCTAATCCCCAGACCACCAAAAGTTCCTAGAAGAAGATGTTCAAAAAGTCCACTTTTGATTACGAGGATGCCTAGTGTCATCTCAGTGTCGAATATGGATTCAGCCGAAAACGCCTTTTTTGAACACAGACTAGAATAAGGCTATTGTCCTGCAGACGTTTAATTGTGTAACTTTTGTGAAAGTAATATAATAAAGAGTAGCGTTTTTGCGCGGTTTTAGCCTTGTTAGGCTTTTCACATACAAAGAAAACTGATTGATTGAATGGAACGTTTGTTGAAGGACAAGAAGGAGGTCCAGCATGGCGGAAGAAATGAATTCGCAGATTAAAGATCGGGATATTGGCGTCGAGATGCGTGAGTCGTTTATGGATTACGCGATGAGCATCATTGTTAGCCGTGCTTTGCCTGATGTACGTGATGGCTTGAAGCCGGTTCACCGTCGTATTCTTTACGCAATGTCGGAGCTAGGCATGACACCCGATAAACCTCACAAAAAATCAGCCAGAATCGTCGGCGAAGTTATCGGTAAGTATCACCCTCACGGTGACTCTGCGGTATACGAAACGATGGTACGGATGGCTCAGGATTTCTCTTTGCGTTATATGCATGTCGATGGTCACGGTAACTTCGGATCGGTAGATGGCGATATGGCAGCAGCGATGCGTTATACCGAGGCTCGGTTGTCCAAGATTGCTATGGAAATGCTCAGAGATATCAATAAAGATACGATTGATTTCCAGCCGAACTATGACGGCGAAGAGCAAGAACCTGTTGTATTACCAGCTCGTTTCCCTAACTTGCTTGTTAACGGTGTAGGCGGAATCGCGGTAGGTATGGCCACGAATATCCCTCCTCATAACTTGGGCGAGGTTATCGATGGTGTACAGGCAATGATCAAAAATCCAGACATTACGTCTATGGAGTTAATGGACTATATTCACGGACCGGATTTCCCTACAGCTGGTTACATCCTGGGACGTTCAGGAATTCGCCAAGCGTATCAGACTGGACGTGGCTCGGTAACCATGAGAGCCAAGACGAACATCGAAGAGAACAATAATAAAGCAAGAATCGTAGTTACGGAGCTTCCTTACCAGGTCAATAAAGCGAGACTCGTTGAGAAGATTGCTGAACTGGTACGTGACAAAAAAATCGATGGCATCACCGATCTTCGTGATGAATCAGACCGTACAGGTATGCGAATCGTGATTGAGCTTCGCCGAGATGTGAATCCAGGTGTAGTGCTCAATAACTTGTACAAGCATACGTCGATGCAGTCCACATTCGGCATTAACATGCTAGCGATTGTGAACAAAGAGCCTAAGATTCTGAATTTGCGTGAAGTGTTGTATCACTACTTGCAGCATCAGATTGAGGTCATTCGCAGACGTACGCAGTTTGAACTGAGAAAAGCGGAAGCTCGCGCTCACATCCTGGAAGGTTTACGTATCGCTTTGGATCATATTGACGAGATTATTACGTTGATTCGTTCCTCCAGTAATACAGATGCCGCTAGAGAAGGATTGATTGAGCGATTCTCACTTAGTCATGACCAGGCTCAAGCTATCCTCGATATGCGTTTGCAACGCCTTACAGGTTTGGAACGCGAACGTATCGAAAATGAATATAACGAATTGATGATCAAAATCGCAGAATATCGCGAAATTCTAGCTAATGAGCATCTGGTACTTGAAATTATCAGTACAGAGCTGCAAGAAATTCGTGAACGCTTCGGTGATGATCGTCGAACTGAGATTACCATTGGTGAAGAAAGCATCTTGGATGAGGATCTGATTCCTCGTGAAGAGGTTATTATCACAATTACGCATACGGGCTACGTGAAACGTTTGCCGGTATCCACGTATCGTAGTCAGAAGCGAGGGGGACGTGGAGTTGTAGGTATGGACACGAAAGATACCGACTTTGTCGAGCATCTATTTGTGACCAACTCACACAACTATCTCATGTTCTTCACCGACAAAGGTAAAGTGTATCGTCTCAAAGCTTATGAGATTCCAGAGCTTGGGCGTACTGCACGAGGAACACCAATTATTAACCTGATCCAGATCGAGCAGGGAGAATCGGTTAATGCGGTTATTCCAGTGCAGGAATTCGAAAGTGATAAGTATCTATTCTTCGCTACCCGTCAGGGTGTTGTGAAGAAGACACCACTTGAGGATTACACTAACATTCGCAAAGGCGGTCTCATCGGGATCTCCTTACGTGAAGATGATGCCCTGATTGAAGTTAAGCTGACCGATGGACAGCAAGAGATCATCATGGGTACAGCTCACGGAATGTCTATCCGTTTCTCCGAAGCCAATGTTCGTTCGATGGGACGTAGTGCAACAGGGGTAAAAGGGATCACGTTGGATACAGATGATGTTGTCATTGGCATGGACGTTGTTGATCAGGAGTTGGATGTTCTGATCGTTACGGCCAAAGGATACGGTAAACGTACTCCTGTCAGCGATTATCGTATGCAGACTCGTGGTGGTAAAGGAATCAAGACCATTAACGTTACAGAGAAGAACGGTGCTGTCGTTAGCCTAAAAATGGTGAAAACCGAAGAAGACCTGATGATTATCACATCCAGTGGTACATTGATTCGAATGAGTATGGAAGGCATATCCACCATGGGTCGATACACGCAAGGTGTTAAGCTTATTCATATCCGCGATGAAGATGCTGTAGCGACGGTTAGTCGGATTGATAAGAATGAAGATGAACCGGATGAATTGCTAGAAGAATTGGAAGCAGGAGAAGCTGCTGAAGGTGAAGCTGAACCGTCAACAGATAACGAAGATACGGATTCAGACAACGGTGATTCAGAAGCATAGTCCATTAGGATTTACGAAGATTATTCTATAGTAGGTTGAAGATATAGTAGAGGGTTCCTTAAGGAGCCCTCTTTTTATTTATGGTTTACGCGCAAAATCTAGGATGTACAGCCTGATTAGCGAGTAATATAATGATAAATATCATGGGAAATTGGGACTATGGTCTTATTTTATAGAAGAATAATGAGTGAGGGGAATGACTATGGGATTAATCACCTTATCTGAAGTAAAGCCAGGACTTAAACTGGGGAATGATGTACATACTTCTCGCGGTAACGTTTTGTTGCAAAAAGGCAAAGTCATTTTACCTAAAGATATAGAAGTGCTTAAAGCATTTCTGATTCATCAGGTCGACATTGATCAGGAACGTGTAGGCACAAGCAATACAGGCTCTAGAGGCACTTCTACCGCATCAGCTAATACTGGAGTGGAGAAGAATGGAGAACGGTCTAGCAGGGGGGCTGGTGCAGTCATAGCACCTATAGTCTCATCTCTCCATGAAGAATATGAGAAGATGGTGGCGATGACCAAGAATGCCTTCCTCTCTTCTCTCGCTGCAGAGTTGCCTGTATACGAACTTCGTACACAGCTTGAAGCTATGTTTGTTCACCTTAAGCAATATAATGTTCTCACTTTTAGCCCGCGCGTGATGCACGAGCACGACTATGTTTACCACCATGCAGTTCTAAGTGCAATTACATCCTATCAATTAGCACAGTGGATGGAGCTGCCGTCCAAAGATTGGATGCAAGTAGCGTTTGCAGGTCTATTCCACGATATCGGTAACAACAAGGTAGATCCATTGATACTCCATAAACCATCTGCATTAACAGTGGAGGAGCAGGAAGAGATCCGCCAGCATACGAAATATGGATATCAAGTGTTGAAGCAAGCAAAAGCAATTAACGAGGGAGCTAGACTAGCGGCACTACAGCATCACGAAAAGGTAGATGGATCAGGCTATCCCTTGCAGTTAAGCGGTACACAGATTCATATCTATGCCAAGATTGTAGCCATTGCCGATATTTTTCACGCGATGACGTTAGAAAAGATCTATCGCAAAGCACAATCTCCTTATTTAGTATTAGAGCAAATTCAGAGCGAGGCGTTTGGAAAATTAGATCCAACAATTGTGAATGTATTTATTCAGCGTTCCACGCAGATCCACAATGGCATACGTGTTAGACTTAGCAATAATTTAATTGGAGAGATCATTTTCTCAGATCGTGACCATCCTACCCGTCCAATGGTATCTGTTGAAGGAAGTATCATTAATCTAATGCAACAAAGACAGCTTCATATCCAGGAAGTTATCCGTTCGTAGCTTATATAGAACGTGCGCTACTACATCGATATCAATAAAGGTTCCTTTGAGGGGCTTTTATTGATATGTATCATGTATAAAACTTTTTTCAAAAAAAAGCTTGTGTTCTAAATCTGTACATGGTATATTCTAATTCCGGCCAAGAAAACACAAGAAACACGGTGCGGCAAGCAAACAAAATAAGCTTCGAAAGAAACTTAAAAAAAGAGCTTGCAAAGTTGGTTCGGATGTGATAAGATATAAAAGTTGCTGACGAGAACGAATGTCGGCGCTGAAATAAGTTTGATCTTTGAAAACTGAACAACGAGTGAGTAATCATCCTGCTTGCAGGATGAAAAAAAATGAGATTTTTAATCTCGTCAGATTCAAAATGAGCTAATCGCTCTTTTCAATACTTTATTGGAGAGTTTGATCCTGGCTCAGGACGAACGCTGGCGGCATGCCTAATACATGCAAGTCGAGCGGACTTGAAGAGAAGCTTGCTTCTCTGATGGTTAGCGGCGGACGGGTGAGTAACACGTAGGCAACCTGCCCTCAAGCTTGGGACAACTACCGGAAACGGTAGCTAATACCGAATACTTGTTTTCTTCGCCTGAAGGAAACTGGAAAGATGGAGCAATCTATCACTTGAGGATGGGCCTGCGGCGCATTAGCTAGTTGGTGAGGTAACGGCTCACCAAGGCGACGATGCGTAGCCGACCTGAGAGGGTGATCGGCCACACTGGGACTGAGACACGGCCCAGACTCCTACGGGAGGCAGCAGTAGGGAATCTTCCGCAATGGGCGAAAGCCTGACGGAGCAATGCCGCGTGAGTGATGAAGGTTTTCGGATCGTAAAGCTCTGTTGCCAGGGAAGAACGCTTGGGAGAGTAACTGCTCTCAAGGTGACGGTACCTGAGAAGAAAGCCCCGGCTAACTACGTGCCAGCAGCCGCGGTAATACGTAGGGGGCAAGCGTTGTCCGGAATTATTGGGCGTAAAGCGCGCGCAGGCGGTCATTTAAGTCTGGTGTTTAATCCCGGGGCTCAACCCCGGATCGCACTGGAAACTGGGTGACTTGAGTGCAGAAGAGGAGAGTGGAATTCCACGTGTAGCGGTGAAATGCGTAGATATGTGGAGGAACACCAGTGGCGAAGGCGACTCTCTGGGCTGTAACTGACGCTGAGGCGCGAAAGCGTGGGGAGCAAACAGGATTAGATACCCTGGTAGTCCACGCCGTAAACGATGAGTGCTAGGTGTTAGGGGTTTCGATACCCTTGGTGCCGAAGTTAACACATTAAGCACTCCGCCTGGGGAGTACGGTCGCAAGACTGAAACTCAAAGGAATTGACGGGGACCCGCACAAGCAGTGGAGTATGTGGTTTAATTCGAAGCAACGCGAAGAACCTTACCAGGTCTTGACATCCCTCTGACCGGTACAGAGATGTACCTTTCCTTCGGGACAGAGGAGACAGGTGGTGCATGGTTGTCGTCAGCTCGTGTCGTGAGATGTTGGGTTAAGTCCCGCAACGAGCGCAACCCTTATATTTAGTTGCCAGCACTTCGGGTGGGCACTCTAGATAGACTGCCGGTGACAAACCGGAGGAAGGTGGGGATGACGTCAAATCATCATGCCCCTTATGACCTGGGCTACACACGTACTACAATGGCCGGTACAACGGGCTGCGAAACCGCGAGGTGGAGCCAATCCCAACAAAGCCGGTCTCAGTTCGGATTGCAGGCTGCAACTCGCCTGCATGAAGTCGGAATTGCTAGTAATCGCGGATCAGCATGCCGCGGTGAATACGTTCCCGGGTCTTGTACACACCGCCCGTCACACCACGAGAGTTTATAACACCCGAAGTCGGTGGGGTAACCGCAAGGAGCCAGCCGCCGAAGGTGGGATAGATGATTGGGGTGAAGTCGTAACAAGGTAGCCGTATCGGAAGGTGCGGCTGGATCACCTCCTTTCTATGGAGAATCGTTTCCCGTAGCGGAAACATTCAAATACAAGTCTTCAGGAAGCATGCTTCCGAAGCGAGCTTTACTTCGTAAAGCTTTTAACTCACTCGTTGCTCAGTTTTGAGAGCTCAAACTCTCAAACAGCTTGCTTTTGCATGGAGCTTGTTCTTTGAAAACTAGATATCGAAACGAACGAAAATGCGAATTAGAACATTCCTTTAAGCTGATCTTGTGTAAACAAGTGAAGTGTTTTATAAGGTAGACTGCTGGAGCGAGTGATCGAAATGGAACGACTTTTGGCTTTGCGCAAGCAAAACAAGGGAAGTGACAGCTCGAACACGAGCGAATGGTTAAGCTACTAAGAGCACACGGAGGATGCCTAGGCGCTAGGAGCCGATGAAGGACGTGGCGAACAACGAAACTGCCTCGGGGAGCTGTAAGCAAGCTTTGATCCGGGGGTGTCCGAATGGGGAAACCCAGCTGGGGTAATTTCCAGTTACTCATAACTGAATACATAGGTTATGTAGAGGCATACCAGGGGAACTGAAACATCTAAGTACCTTGAGGAAGAGAAAACAATAGTGATTCCGTCAGTAGCGGCGAGCGAACGCGGAGAAGCCCAAACCAAGGAGCTTGCTCTTTGGGGTTGTGGGACGTCTCACATGGAGTTACAAAGGAACCGGTTAAACGAAGAGGTCTGGAAAGGCCCGCCAAAGAAGGTAAAAGCCCTGTAATTGAAAGTCTGTTCCCTCCGAGACGGATCCCGAGTAGTGCGGGGCACGTGAAACCCCGTATGAATCCGGCAGGACCATCTGCCAAGGCTAAATACTTCCTAGCGACCGATAGTGAAGCAGTACCGTGAGGGAAAGGTGAAAAGCACCCCGGAAGGGGAGTGAAATAGAACCTGAAACCGTGTGCTTACAAAAAGTCAGAGCCCGTTTTAGGGGTGATGGCGTGCCTTTTGTAGAATGAACCGGCGAGTTACGTTCCCGTGCAAGGTTAAGGTGAAGAGCCGGAGCCGCAGCGAAAGCGAGTCTGAATAGGGCGACATAGTACGTGGACGTAGACCCGAAACCGGGTGATCTACCCCTGTCCAGGGTGAAGGTGCGGTAACACGCACTGGAGGCCCGAACCCACGCACGTTGAAAAGTGCGGGGATGAGGTGGGGGTAGCGGAGAAATTCCAATCGAACTCGGAGATAGCTGGTTCTCCCCGAAATAGCTTTAGGGCTAGCCTCGGAAAACAGAGTCGTGGAGGTAGAGCACTGATTGGGTGCGGGGCCCGCAAGGGTTACCAAGCTCAGTCAAACTCCGAATGCCATAGACTTACTTCCGGGAGTCAGACAGTGAGTGCTAAGATCCATTGTCAAAAGGGAAACAGCCCAGACCATCAGCTAAGGTCCCCAAGTGTGTGTTAAGTGGGAAAGGATGTGGAGTTGCACAGACAACCAGGATGTTGGCTTAGAAGCAGCCACCATTTAAAGAGTGCGTAATAGCTCACTGGTCGAGTGACTCTGCGCCGAAAATGTAACGGGGCTAAACACACCACCGAAGCTATGGCTTGATGCTTGCATCAGGGGTAGGGGAGCGTTGTATAAGGGTTGAAGGTGTACCGTAAGGAGCGCTGGACATTATACAAGTGAGAATGCCGGTATGAGTAACGAAAAGATCAGTGAGAATCTGATCCGCCGAAAGCCTAAGGGTTCCTGAGGAAGGCTCGTCCACTCAGGGTAAGTCGGGACCTAAGGCGAGGCCGAAAGGCGTAGTCGAAGGACAACAGGTCGAAATTCCTGTACCACCGTAAGCCGTTATGAGCAATGGGAGGACGCAGTAGGGTAGTGACGCAGGCTGATGGATGCCTGTCCAAGCAGTGAGGCTGATGTGTAGGCAAATCCGCACATCATAAGGCTGGGCTGTGATGGGGAGTGAAAATTACAGTAGCGAAGGTCATGATCTCACACTGCCAAGAAAAGTCTCTAGCCAGGTGATGGTGCCCGTACCGCAAACCGACACAGGTAGGCGAGAAGAGAATTCTAAGGCGCGCGGAAGAACTCTCGTTAAGGAACTCGGCAAAATGACCCCGTAACTTCGGGAGAAGGGGTGCCCCGGTAGTGTGAATAGCACGAGGGGGCCGCAGTGAAAAGGCCCAAGCGACTGTTTAGCAAAAACACAGGTCTGTGCGAAGCCGTAAGGCGAAGTATACGGGCTGACGCCTGCCCGGTGCTGGAAGGTTAAGGGGAGCGGTTAGGAGCAATCCGAAGCTGTGAACCGAAGCCCCAGTAAACGGCGGCCGTAACTATAACGGTCCTAAGGTAGCGAAATTCCTTGTCAGGTAAATTCTGACCCGCACGAATGGCGTAACGACTTGGGCGCTGTCTCAACGAGAGATCCGGTGAAATTTTAATACCTGTGAAGATGCAGGTTACCCGCGACAAGACGGAAAGACCCCATGGAGCTTTACTGCAGCTTGATATTGAATTTGGGTACGATCTGTACAGGATAGGTGGGAGCCTTTGAAACCGGAGCGCCAGCTTCGGTGGAGGCACCGTTGGGATACCACCCTGATCGTATCTAGGTTCTAACCTGGTACCGTAATCCGGTGCGGGGACAGTGTCAGGTGGGCAGTTTGACTGGGGCGGTCGCCTCCTAAAGAGTAACGGAGGCGCCCAAAGGTTCCCTCAGAATGGTTGGAAATCATTCGAAGAGTGCAAAGGCATAAGGGAGCTTGACTGCGAGACCTACAAGTCGAGCAGGGACGAAAGTCGGGCTTAGTGATCCGGTGGTACCGCATGGAAGGGCCATCGCTCAACGGATAAAAGCTACCCTGGGGATAACAGGCTTATCTCCCCCAAGAGTCCACATCGACGGGGAGGTTTGGCACCTCGATGTCGGCTCATCGCATCCTGGGGCTGAAGTAGGTCCCAAGGGTTGGGCTGTTCGCCCATTAAAGCGGTACGCGAGCTGGGTTCAGAACGTCGTGAGACAGTTCGGTCCCTATCTGTCGTGGGCGTAGGAAATTTGAGAGGAGCTGTCCTTAGTACGAGAGGACCGGGATGGACGTACCGCTGGTGTACCAGTTGTTCCGCCAGGAGCACCGCTGGGTAGCTATGTACGGACGGGATAAGCGCTGAAAGCATCTAAGCGTGAAGCCCCCCTCAAGATGAGATTTCCCAGTATGTAAGACCCCTTGAAGACGACGAGGTAGATAGGCTGGGGGTGGAAGTGCAGTAATGCATGGAGCTGACCAGTACTAATCGGTCGAGGGCTTATCCAATAGCAGGTTCTAATCGCAGACTTTCGTTTCGAATCTAGTTTTCAGAGAACAACACTCTGAAATGTAAGCTAAGCTATGCGTTTGGTGGCGATGGCGGAGGGGTTCCACACGTACCCATCCCGAACACGACCGTTAAGCCCTCTAGCGCCGATGGTACTTGGACCGCAGGGTCCTGGGAGAGTAGGACGCCGCCAAGCAAAGAACCACTGCCGATGTTATTCGGTGGTGGTTTTTATTTGTTTATAGCTCTTTTCTGAAAATATGATATCGTTTTGACATTTTCTAACGAAAAGAAGGTAACAGTTTTGTTACGGAAAGAAAGCTCAAAACCAGTATAATAGGACTATGTTAATTATGCTAAAAGTACCTCAATACAGAGCTGGAATGTGCAGCTGTGAAAAGGAGGGTGTGTGTGTTAAGTCGGCGAATACTCGGACTATGTTCATTTCTAATGATCTGCATGTTGGTTATACTAACCGCTTGCGGTGAAACAGGAGTCGCATGGACTTCTTATGAAGGAGCGGTTAATGAGAAAGGATTCCCCGTTCCCAAGGTAGCCAATAAATCTGACCAATCTGAAGGTAATTCGGATATGGATTATGTTCGATATACATTGTCTGGTATCAGTGAAAGCACAAGCTTGCCTGAAGTATATCTAAACGAAATCAAAAATTGGGGCTGGACAGAGGAGCAGGCTAAGCGTAATTCCAATACCTCGAGTTCCCTACGTGTATTTGCTAAAGAGGGGCATATCGTACAGTTAGCTGTGCATGATGGATTCTTTACGCTAATGGTTCCAAAGAATGATACAGCTCAAACGACTGTGAAATCATTGGATGACGAGGACTAGTGATGTCCCTGTATGATCATGAAGTAGTTTAGATCGATGAAAGGCTATATATAAAAGCGCTCGTTACAATGACGAGTGCTTTTTTGTTTGGATGTAATGGACTGTATTTAATGTGAGAATACACTTGGTTGTTTAATGCTAAAGAACCTTAAGATCGCGAAGGTCTAGCCTAATTACGTTCAACAGTTTACTCAAGACTAAGGTAGCTAAAAGGGATATAAGCGCAGATGGAGTAGGGAGAAGACAGAAGCATTAAGGTAATCATATTCCGGATATGAAGAGAATAGAGAGAAACAGAGGCGAATAGAGAAAGCAAGGTACAGAAGCCATATAAGGTACGGTTGGGATCTGTGTGAAGCCCAGGTCATAAGGAACCTGAGATTTGACGTCAACTTCTGTCTTTCGCCAGTTTGTGACTGGCACTCATCATAGATCGAGGTGAGAGTGAGCTATAGTGGCAGGAAGATACCGTACATTATTTAATCGAATTGGTGGGGATAACTCCGATAGCTTGTACCCAGCGTGTGGATAAAGGAGTAATTAAGTGAAAGAAAAAAGGTTATCCACTGTGGATAACCTTTTTTTATGATGTTGATGTACTGATCCTAAATATGGAGTGATCCAACTTAAACGAAAGTAGTAAGAAAAGCAATATTAGTGAAAGCAATATGTAGTACTTAAAATGGATCTCAATCTGCATGAGACCGGATTCATTATTGAAGATAATAAGAGACATCTTGATTAGTCAATTTAATCAGACCATCTTTGCGTTCTCTGGAAAGAAACAGAATTACATATAAGCGAGGTACAAGCAGCCAGATATGCCAGAATATTAACGCAAACGTAAAGGATAGTGGTGACCAGATCAGACATACTGTGATGATGCATAGGCCAATCCAGCAAATATTAAAGTGTACGCGCACAAACATACGGTAGCTGAAATGCTGGTCAGGGATATACCCGAGCCAAGGCATGCGGAGGCTCCAGCGCCAGCGTTTGGTATAAGAGCTACGCACTAGAAGGAGTATCGTTCTGGCGATGACATAGTGAATCCAAATTGTAATGGGGCCAGCCAGTACAAAAGATAAGAGACCCATCCAGGAGAATGCGAGTAAGTTAAAGAAAAGCATGATAATGGGCAAGCAGAGATAGCTGTAGATGACACTACGAGCGATGACCTTTTTTTTCAGAAGCCGGTATTGATAGAATGTAGCTTTATTCTCCGGTTCAGCGACCATACGTGGACAAATCCTCCTTCAGGGATCACGTTAATGTGCAAAGATGCTTCAATCTAGGTGTGGTGTGAATCCTTATGCTTATATGAACCTTGTATGTCATGGTGAGATGATGTACAAGATGTTTAACCTTATTCAGTCTAGAATCAATTATACTCCCGATGAGACAGACTGTCAGTTTCCAAGGGTGATGTATTATATATCGGCTGAAAATCCAAGATTTTTTAAGGTAATAGAATATTAGTTTTGGAGCACATCCTAAAGGTCATATTTAACGTTCAAATATATGCACGCAGACTACCTAATCCAGCCCTAGGATCGTAGAACATGCATGAACAGACGCTTTTTAAAGTGATGACGATGTTTATTATAGGTACAGACACCCAAGAGGGGCGAAGTGAATATATATATTTTGTAAAAGAAATGCACTATGAAAAGGTTTAAAATAATAGAAACTGTGCAATACTGATAGTAAACGTAAAACAAGGTGGGATGGTTGATGGAAGAACACGCCGAACACACATGTATCATATGCGAGCAACGTAAACGAGACGGCATTTTTATTGTATCCGAATTTATATGTGATACTTGTGAAGCTGAAATGGTTCATACCGATGCGCAAGATGCGAAGTACAATTATTTTGTCCATCAGATGAAGCAAATATGGGTGCAAAAGAACGCTTAAAGACAACATAACAATATATAGGTGTAGGCATGATCGAGACCCCGTGAGGGTCTTTTTTCTGTGTACAGGGAGGGGTATGAGTGAGAAAGAGATAAGACCATCTCATGAGTGCGGTGAAAAGGGATATGCTAAAATGGAGATTGATTTAGGAGATCAATTTAGTTCAATGGACAATGAACATAGGTTTAAGAAACAACTAGGAGGAGTATCGTTCTGGCGGTGACACATTGAGTACAATTGTAATGGGGCTTGCAGAGGAACCCACCGTTAATTTGTTTTTATCGTATATCATATAGGAAGAGTTATGGAGTCAGCGTTTTTTTGAAACTGAAAAGAATGATCGACTCGTAATAGGTTTATCAAAATATTGAGCGTATGGGAAGGTTAGGATATGAAATTGGAATCACATCGAGCACCATTGTATGAAGCATTACTTGCATATCGGGACTCAGGACAACGTTCCTTTCATGTACCCGGTCACAAAAATGGACAAGTCTATCGAGCTTTATTGCAAAAGGAAAGAAGCACACATTCTGTTGATCAGGCTACAAGTGATAATGAGAGTCAATTGGAGAGAGGGCCGTTAGAGCAATCACAATTACATATGGTCCCGGGAGAGCATGTTGCTACCGGTGAAAGACAGGAGCCTTTACAACATACTGCTCTACGGGAAGAGAAGCATCAGGAGGAACAGTCCCAGTCCAACATCGTACCCACGAGAGCATTCCTAGAGATGATGCGCATGGATGTGACAGAAATCTCGGGTACGGATGATTTGCATCATCCTGAGGGAGTTATTTTGGAGGCGCAGCAGTTGGCAGCGGATTGTTATGGTGCTGAGGAAAGTTTCTTTTTGGTCGGGGGGAGTACGGCTGGCAATCTATCGTTACTCTTAACCGTGTGTGATGAGCCGGGAAGTATCGTGCTGGTACAACGTAATGTACACAAATCCGTTATTCATGGGCTGATGCTCGCCGGTGCCAAGGCTGTATTCCTGGAGCCTTGGGTTGATCCTACGTCTGGACTCGCCGTTATGCCGTCTGTGAAGACGGTGCAAGCAGCTGTCCAGGCATATCCTGAAGCAAAGGGACTACTTGTCACGTTGCCTAACTATTATGGGATGGGCGCTGATCTGACGCCTATAGCCCATATTTGCCACAAGGCCGGCATGCCGCTGCTGGTGGATGAAGCGCATGGCGCGCATTATGGGCAGCATCCGGAGCTGCCTGCATCTGCACTGTCCTGCGAAGCAGACGGTGTAGTGCAGTCTACGCATAAGATGCTGTCTGCCTTCACCATGGGAGCCATGCTGCATGTTCAGGGAACAAGGATTAACCGTTCCCTGCTGCGTCAGCGACTGGCCATGGTGCAGAGCTCAAGCCCATCATACCCGGTGATGGCTTCGCTCGATCTTGCGCGCCAGCTCCTGCATGTGCAGGGCGCGCAGACCTTCACGGCGGGGCTCGCCGCCGTGCAGACCTTCAAGCGCGGCCTCGCGGAGCTGCCGCGCTTCCGATTGCTGCAGCCTGCGGCGCTGCAGCAGCAAGAGCTGTCAGCCGAAGTGGAACCGGCTGACCAAACCGCCCATGCATCTGCTGCACAGCCAGAGCAGATGCATGGGCAATCGGCGGCGGCAGAGCTAGGCCACGCCGCCGCAGGATACACCGCTCAGGATCCATTCAAGGCCGTCATTTATGACGGATTAGGAATACTGAGCGGTTATGGCTTGCAGCAGCAGCTTGAAGCGCGCGGCTGCATACCCGAGATGAGCGACGAACAATACGTCGTCTTGCTCTTCAGCTTGGGCTCTACAGAGGAGGATGCCCAGCACGTGTTGCAGGCTTTGCAGGACATCAGCTCCGCTTCTACTATTGAGGAAGATTTGCTCTCTCCTAAGGAATCAAGGGAACATACGAGAGAAGAGAAGCATTACATTTCCACGTGGAACAATTTTCAAGAAAAGGTAACCTACTACTCAGAGCCGATCCCATTTTCACTCCAGCCCATTAGAGAAGAGCACACAATAGTAATACCTATTAACGAATGTGCTGGACGCCGTTCTGCAGAGATGGTTATTCCATACCCTCCAGGCATTCCTCTCGTATATCCTGGGGAGCATATAAGCCCTACAATACTTGCGCGCATACAACTTTTGCGGGATGAGGGAGCTAAGTTCCATGGCGTAACCGATGCTTCTCTGCAAACGATGAAGGTAATGAAGAACGAATAGGGGTTGGCTTCGATAGAGAGTTATTTATTTTGGGTAGAGAGAAAGAAGGTACATCGTTGGGTATTCCGCTAAAAAAATATACAGGAATAGTCCTACAAGTCATATGTATGTATGGCTTCTATTGGATAGGAAACATGATTCAAACCATACTGAATCTACCGCTTACGGGTAGTATCATAGGTATGTTAGTACTTTTCATTGTCATTCAACTAGGCTGGATCAAAATAAGCTGGGGCGAAGAAGGCTCGTCCTGGCTTCAGTCCAATCTACAATTGTTATTTGTCCCACCAACTGTCGGTATTATTAATCATTTCGATTTCTTCCGAGCCAATACCATCTTACTTGTCCTTGGTTTGATTGGAAGCACACTAATTACCTGTCTGTTGTCTGCCTTAACCAGTCATTGGATTATGGCCTGGAGGGAGAAGCATCAACGGAAGGAGGAACTCTTATGTCATCCATCCTCCTTGGACTAGGAATGATTATATTGACGGTTGTGATGTATGCGGGAGCGACATATGTGTATCGTCGATTGAAGTGGCCGATTGTGATGCCTGTTTTAACGACAACCGCTATTATTGTTCTAATTTTGGTTATCACAGACATCCCATTAGATACGTACATGCTTGGGGGGCAATGGATTCAGGAACTACTCGGCCCTGCTGTGGTTTCCTTGGCGTTCCCCTTATCCAAACATATCCATGTGTTAAAAAAGAATATCCTGCCCGTTATAGGTGGCACCATTATAGGTAGCATTACAGGCATGTTTACAGGTGCATCTGTGGCCATTCTGTTAGGATACCCGAAAGAGATGGTCATCGCCATTTTGCCCAAATCGGTAACTACACCTGTTGCTATTCAGCTTGCTGATCAGGTTGGAGGAAATTCCTCTTTTACTTCACTGTTTGTGATGATTGCGGGTTTCTCCGGTATATTACTGGGTCCCATGCTGCTAAGGTGGGCAAAAATAAAGAGCAGCCATGCCTATGGGGTTGGTCTAGGTTCATCATCTCATGCCCTGGGAATGGCCAGATCTTTCGAGTATGGGGAGAATGCTGTGGCATTAAGCTCGGTTTCGATGATTATGAGTGCGATTATAGGATCAATGATGCTTCCGCTCTGGGTATGGGTGTTGTATTAGAGGCATCTCAGTGTCGAGTATGGGATTCAGCCCAAATAAGTGGATAGTTACAAAGTTTGTTTTCTTCAGAAACAATGTCGTTACTCGCGTAGTTTTGCCTGCGATCCGCTACTCCATTTCTAGCTTCATCCCATCTTCTCGGTACTGAAAACCGTCCTTTTTGAACATGATTATAAGGGAATTGCTGACCATCAGCCATTGATCATGTATAGTAATATAAATAGAAGCTTGTACAAAAGCAGACAGTGGGGCTTCTGGGTGCATGGGCATACACCTTCAAGCAGGCTACTTCATAGTCTGGAGTATGTAGCCCAGTGTACGACATGATAAATTCAGCTATGTGGATTGAACTAACGGCAATCTGGAGATGAGTTTCTGATCAAGAGATCAATCGTGGAGGATACTTAGCTGAACTTATACAGATCATACCCATTACACAGTACTCACGATCACACAATTAGACGCAATAATCGATATAGAAAGCAGGGAAGCATATGCAGGGCAGAGGTAAATTCATTACGCTGGAAGGGGGAGAGGGTTCCGGAAAAACAACGATGATCAGCAGGTTAGGTTCTTACTTGGAAGAACAGGGTATACCATTGCTAGTTACTCGTGAGCCTGGTGGGATTGAGATTGCGGAGAAAATACGTTCCATCATCCTTGACCCTCTTCATACGTCAATGGATTCACGAACCGAAGCACTGCTCTATGCGGCTGCTCGTAGTCAGCATCTGGCGGAGAAGGTGGAGCCAGCACTGAAGGCAGGTAAGATGGTCATCTGTGACCGGTTTGTTGACAGCAGTCTGGCCTACCAAGGATATGCTCGTGGACTTGGCATGGAATCCGTATGGGCTATTAATAAGTTTGCGATCGGTGACCTGATGCCAGATGTGACGCTGTATCTGGATATTGAACCTGAAGAAGGGCTTGCCCGGATCAATGCTCATAATGGACGTGAAGTGAACCGCCTAGACTTGGAAAGTTTAGAGTTTCATCGAAAAGTACGTGAGGGTTATTTTCTTCTAAAAGAACAATTCCCAGATCGGATTCAAATTATTGATGCTTCCCGCAAACCAGATGAGGTTGCTGCTTCAATGATTTTGTCGCTTAAGGCAGGGATTTTGAAGGATTTTGACGAGTAATTGTCTAATATATACACATGGCATTTATGAAGTGCTTATTATTGAAGGAGGTTATGCAGGATGAAACTAATTGTTGCGATTATACAGGATAAAGACAGCAACCGATTATCCAGCGCCCTGGTCAAAGCGAATTATAGAGCTACGAAGCTGGCCAGTACCGGTGGGTTTTTGAAGGCAGGCAACACGACGTTTATGATCGGTGTCGATGATGGTCAGGTCGAATCCGTAATGAACGTCATTCGCAGCAGTTGTAAGGTTCGTGAACAGCTCGTAACGCCAGTTACGCCAATGAGTGGAACAACCGACTCTTACCTGCCGCTACCTGTTGAAGTTCAAGTCGGGGGAGCAACCGTGTTTGTTCTGCCAGTTGATCGTTTTGAGCACTTTTAAGAGGGATTAAGCTAATCTCTAATACGCCTCGGATGAATACATGCCTCAAGGCGTACTTCTCAAGGCATACTAGAGAAAAGTTATGTCTTTCTTAAGATCAACAATCGACATTCTTCGTCCAAGAACAATAATCCATAATAGTGCATGTTCAAAAGCTTTTTGAACAATCTCTACTATACAGGACGGCTCTCCTTGGACGAAGGCTGACTATTCCAGAATGCATAAATTGCACATGATGGTGAATTTTCTCTACCATTATATATAGAGGTTTATACAGCTCATAATAAAGGCAAATTTCACGCACAGGCGCAATGCGCACTGTGCTGATGGGCGATTGCCCTACGGAGAGCGTATTTTGATAACACGTATTATAATAGAAAGCGGGCGTATCCATGAAAATCAATCCTGGGTTCCGGCCAATGCAGAGCGGTATCAGTTCTTCCGATTCTAGCTCTAAGCCGGTTCAATCCAAAAACTTCTCTGATATGATGAATCACCAGGGTGAACGGGCATCACAGGCTGAATTGAACCGTAGATTAAGTGAAATTCAAATGCAGGGTGACCGCTTGGCTCGATCCATGACGATCCGCGAACTCAAAGCCTATAAACAGCTCGTAAAGCGGTTTTTGGAGGAAACGGTTCGCCGCGGTGTTTCTATGAAAGAAACTCGGGGATGGGATCGCAGAGGACGGGGTAAACGGTATAAATTGATTGATGAGGTCGATGCAGCCCTGTTATTAATGGCAGACGAGCTGCTTGAGACTGAGGATGGGAAAATTACACTGCTTCAACAAGTCGGTGAAATTCGGGGAATGCTTATTAATTTAAGCTTCTGAGGAGGAAGTATGTCTTTTCAACAAATTATGGGTCAGCAGGCAGCGAAGCAGATGTTACAGAGCAGCTTAAGGCGTGAGGCGATCAGCCATGCATATTTGTTCAGCGGGCCATCTGGCAGTGGGCAATTGCAGACAGCGATTACGTTTGCCAAGGCGATATTCTGTACAGAGCTAGAGGACGATGCCTGCGGTCAATGTTTAGAATGCCGAAAGGTAGAGCATGGCAATCATCCTGATCTAACGATGCTTGCTCCAGACGGAAACAACATCAAAATTGATCAAATTCGGGATTTACAACGCATTTTCTCCTATCGTTCAGAGGCTGGACATCCTAAAGTGTACATTATAGAGCAGGCTGAAAAAATGACAGTTCAAGCAGCCAATAGTTTGCTGAAGTTTCTGGAAGAGCCTCAGGTACCTGCAGTAGGTATCCTGATTACCGATAACGGGCAAGCAATGCTACCAACCATTCGTTCTCGTGCGCAACTCGTTCCATTTAATGCGCTCAATCCGGAAGAAATGCTTCAAATATTGATTTCGGAAGGACACCCAGCTAATCTAGCTCGTTCTGCAGTCCATTTAGCGTCAGGTTTGGAAGCATGTAGAGAAATTCTCCAGCAGAATTGGTTTGCAGAAATTAGAAACGTAATGTTACAATTAGGGAAGGAGTCCCTGGGTAGAGGAAGTACATCATTGATCTCTGCACAGCAGAAGCTTTTCAAAACCGGACTCTCAGAACATCTGGATATGATGCTTAGTCTATTCCATTTATGGTTTAGAGATATGCTCTATATTCAGTACGGTAGGCATGAACATATCGTTTTTATAGATCAGTTGGACATGCTGTCTCAATTGGCTCGAACCCGGAGTACAGATCAGTGGGTCTCCTATATGGATTCGGCCGCGGCATGTAGAAAAAAATTGCGTTTCAATGTCAATGGCCAGCTTTGTCTGGAGCAATTTTTGATCGGTTTGGCATAAGACTGGGAGAGGACAGGGTTGTTCCAATCATATGCAAACGGTTATAACTTCGGGGGGTTCCTTAAGAAGATAGGGCTTCAGACGAAGTGGGATTGGCTTACAAGGGGGTTAATTTTTTGTATAGTGTAGTGGGTGTCCGTTTCAAAAAAGCGGGCAAAATTTATTACTTCGATCCCCTGGACCTTCCCATTGAGAAAGAAAACTGCGTTATCGTGGAGACAGCGCGGGGGGTAGAGTACGGTAAGGTTGTAGTTGGTAAGAAGGAAGTAGGCGAGTCCGATGTGGTATTGCCGCTGAAGAAAGTCATTCGCGTAGCAGGTGAGACAGATGCTCGTGTGGTAGATGAGAACAAGCGTGCAGCCAAAGAAGCATTCGGTACTTGTTTAAATAAAATCAAAGACCATGGCCTCAAAATGAAGCTGGTCGATGTGGAATTTACGTTTGATCGCAATAAAATTATCTTTTATTTTACAGCTGAAGGAAGAGTTGATTTCCGAGAGCTGGTCAAGGATCTAGCAAGCATTTTCCGAACGCGAATTGAGCTTCGTCAGATTGGAGTTCGAGATGAGGCGAAGATGCTTGGAGGAATCGGACCTTGCGGCCGTGTGTTATGCTGTTCTTCCTGGCTGGGAGACTTTGAGCCGGTATCAATTAAGATGGCTAAAGATCAGAGCCTGTCACTGAATCCGACGAAAATTTCCGGGTTGTGCGGAAGACTCATGTGCTGTCTGAAGTTTGAGCATGATAACTATGAAAGTGTGAGAGAAGAACTTCCGGCTGTAGGCAAATTGGTCGTCACCTCAATGGGTGAAGGAAAAGTTGTTGGGATCAACGCCGGTAATCGCACAGTCCATGTTCAACTGTTCGACATCAGTAAAGTCAAAGAACTTCCGCTGGATGACGTCGTTATCAAGTAAACCATAAAGGTTGCTTCGGGGTGGAAACTTGGAAAAGAAAAATCTGTTTACGCACATTCATGAAATGGAAACCCAATTGGGTCAGTTGCACAGTGATTTAGGTGAGTTAAAAATGATTGTCAAAGATCTGCTTGAGGATAATCAGCGGCTTACGATTGAGAATGAGCAGTTACGTAAACTGCTTAAGCGTGAAGCTCCAGCTGATCTGCCTACTGCTTCTGCACTAGCTCCGATTGCAAGACCCGCAGGGCCAGCTACCGGAGAAGATGTTGTAGGTGAAGGGTATGATAACTTAGCTCGGTTGTATCACGAAGGCTTCCATATCTGCAATGTCTATTATGGACATTTACGGACGGAAGGCGATTGTCTGTTCTGCCTGTCTTTTCTTAATAAATGAAGTGACCGTAGGGAAGATACCCTACGGTTTTTTTTAAGGTTAAAGCATATTAAGGTTAAAAACTGTAACGAAGCATAGTTTACCGGAGGATGAGTGCATCATATGACAGAAAATTCAGTAATGTTACATGAGTCAGAGCGAATTGATGACTTGCTCTCTCACGATCTGAAGATTATTCAAAGTGACGAAGTATTTAGCTTTTCCATGGATGCTGTGTTATTAGCGAGGTTTGCCTCTGTACCTAAACGTGGTCGG
Organism: Paenibacillus tundrae; assembly: GCF_036884255.1. NCBI lineage: Bacteria > Bacillati > Bacillota > Bacilli > Caryophanales > Paenibacillaceae > Paenibacillus > Paenibacillus tundrae. Next base: position 28,123 of record NZ_CP145605.1, read on the forward strand.
GTTCTTGATCTATGTACAGGTAACGGGGTAGTGCCGATTTTATTAACGACACGTACGCAGGCTAATTTGGAGGCAATTGAGATTCAGCCACGATTAGCAGATATGGCAAGACGTAGTGTGCAACTTAATGGACTGGACGAGTCGATCACCATTCATGAGGGGGATTTGCGCGAGCTTGTCAAAGTGACTGGACATGCAGCTTACGATGCAATAACGGTTAATCCACCTTACATGCCACTGAATGGCAGTGATCTGAAGATGAATACCCATCAGGCTATGGCACGCCACGAGATCGGATGTACATTAGAAGAAGTGATTCAAGCATGTAGTAGACTGCTTCGCAATGGCGGAAAAGTTTCGATGGTTCATCGTCCTCAGCGTATTGCCGAGATCATTTCTCTCATGCGGGAATACAAACTGGAGCCCAAGCGAATTCGAATGGTTCACCCTCGTTCACATCTGGAAGCGAATATGGTATTAGTTGAAGCTTCTAAGGATGGAAAGCCAGAAGTACGGATGCTTCCACCGCTCATTGTGTACAATGAAGAGGGAACCTACTGTGAGGAGATTATGGATATCTACTATGGCTCACAGCACAAACCACACCCCGTGGAAGGAGGGCTATAGATGACATTGAAAGTTCAGAAAAGCTATGTAGATTCTTCGGAAGGCTCAGGAAATTTATATTTGGTTGGAACCCCAATTGGTAACTTGGATGATATGACCTTCAGAGCCATCAATACGTTGAAGCAGTGTGATATCATCGCTGCCGAGGATACTAGACAGACGAGAAAGCTCTTAACCCATTTTGATATTACACCTTCCATGCTGTTTAGTTACCATGAGCATAATAAGGCGGCAAGTGGGCCTGAACTGATACGCTATATAATAGAAGGAAAAAATTTAGCACTCGTCAGTGATGCAGGTTTACCGGCTATTTCTGACCCAGGTTCTGACCTTGTGCAGCTCGCCATTGAAGCTGGAATTCGAGTTATTCCGATCCCAGGACCGAATGCAGCATTGTCTGCTTTAATTGTATCGGGATTACCGACAGAACGATTCACCTTTGGTGGTTTTCTGCCACGAGAGAAAAAGGATATACGAAAAGTGTTGGAGGCTTTTGACGAATCAAACGGCACTTTGTTGTTTTATGAGTCACCTCATCGTATTCGTAAGACACTATCTCATTTGGAAGAGATCTTGGGTGATCGTCCGGTAGTTTTGGCTCGAGAATTGACTAAGCGCCATGAGGAGTTTGCAAGAGGTAGCATTCGAGAATGTATCGAATGGCTTGAAGAGCATCCACCGCTTGGAGAGTATTGTCTTCTAGTTGATGGAATCAAGGAGCATGAACGAAAAGCAGAACGTGAAGCATGGTGGCAACAGCTTTCGTTGGAAGAGCATGTAGCCCATTATGAGTCTGAGGGTCTAGGTCGTAAGGATGCGATGAAGAAAACGGCCACAGATCGAGGATTAACGAAGAGAGACGTGTATAACGCTTTATTGTAAATCCGACCAGATCTATGTAAAAAATGACAAAATCCAACCTTAAAGCAACCTTAACTGGAAACTTAAAGAAATATTAAAATTGAAGCTGCGGTGGAAAATAATTTAATAAGGATATGGCATCAACATGATATCTCTTTATATTGTCATATCGGATCCACCGCTTACTTCGCATTCGCCTCAGTGGCAAGACAAGTAGGCTTTTTTTTGGGTAAAGAAACAAAAAAAGACCTTCCAACGGTGGGGTTCACACCGGGAAGGCAAGCAAGGAATATAAAAAGGTTAGAAATAACTATTGAATAAGTCCATTATACCTGATTTTTCTTATTTTGTCACAGGTGCAGGGATCTCGGAAATACATTCGTTACAAACGATTTTACCTTTGAAGTAAGTTACGTTCTCAGCATTACCACAGAAGATACAAGCTGGCTCGTATTTTTTCAACATGATGCGCTCACCATCAACATAGATCTCAAGAGCATCCTTTTCGCCAATACCCAGCGTACGGCGCAATTCGATTGGAATAACTACCCGTCCCAGTTCGTCGACTTTTCTTACAATACCTGTTGATTTCATCATTATAATCAGTGCTCCTCTCAGCTACTTATCATTGTCATTATTCGACATTATTTTATGTTTTATGATACCCATCATACCAACGATTCCCAAAACAGTCAACCTTAAAATTAGCTTAAAATCAAGGCTGTTTTTGATAAAATTAAGATGGGTAAGGGATTGCAAGCTGTTTTTCGCATTTAAACACGAATGTCAGCTTTGTCGATTTGGAAAACATTATAAACCCCGTCTTCGACATAGTTCGACAAATAGTGTCGAATCAATGATGGATTTCGGGGCAGAAACGACAAAACTAATTAAAATAAATTAAAAGGAGTGACAATTATGGAACAGCGATTAACGGAGGAAAAGGTATTCAAAGATCCCGTACATAATTATATCCATGTGCAAGACCCGATTATCTGGCAGTTGATCAATACCCCCGAATTTCAACGCCTGCGTCGTATTCGCCAACTAGGCACATCCTATCTAACATTTCATGGAGCAGAACACAGTCGTTTTTCACATTCGCTAGGTGTGTACGAGATTACACGTAAAATTATTTCACAATTTGAAAGAAGTCATTATTCGGATTGGCCGAAAGAAGAGAAGATTGTAGCTCTCTGCGCTGCCTTACTGCATGATTTGGGTCATGGCCCATTCTCTCACTCAATTGAAGAAGCTTTTGATATGAATCATGAAGATTGGACTTGCCGCATCATTATGGGCGATACCGAGGTAGGGGCCATCTTAAGACGGTATGCGCCAGACTTTCCAGAGAAGGTTGCATCGGTCATACAAAAAACGTACGAAAAGCCTATTGTGGTCAATTTGGTTACGAGCCCGCTTGATGCTGATCGCATGGATTACTTACTCCGCGATGCATATTTCACAGGTGTTAACTATGGTACGATTGACCTTGATCGGATTTTGCGTATGCTCCGTCCATACCACGGACGAATTGTGGTCAAAGAGTCAGGTATGCATGCTGTTGAGGATTACCTGATGTCCAGGTACCAGATGTATTGGCAGATCTACTTCCATCCAGTTACCCGCAGTTCTGAGATTATATTGCGTCAAATTTTCAAACGAGCTAAAACGCTGGTGCAGCAGGGATTTAATTTCCGTTTCATGCTGGATCCTCTGCCGCAGTTGTTTGAAGGCGAACTTGCTGTTCATGAGTATCTGCAACTGGATGAGGCATTGATTCAAACGGCATTCATGCAATGGCGTAAAGAAGACGATGCTGTTCTAAGTGAGTTGTGCGAACGATTTATGGATCGCAGACTATATAAGTATGTAGAGGTTGAACAGATCGATGTAGAGACGATTGAAGAGATGCGAGAAGCTTTCGCCAAGGCAGGATTAAATCCTGAGTATGATCTTGAAATTGATTTTCCGACCGATCTTCCGTATGATGTGTTTCGTCCGAATGAATCGACGGATAAGCAGATCTTGTTGCTAGATCGGCAGGACCAGCTACATGAGCTGTCAGAGGTTTCCGATATTGTCCGTTCAATCAGTGGCATTCATCGTGGAAAGCATCATTTATACTATCCGCAGAATAAGGTTGATACCATTCTTCATGAGTTGCCATCTCATTTGCGCCCCTACTTCTCATGATGGGGTGGTGCGGCTTTATGCCAAAGTAGCTATGCTAAAAAGCATTTCTAACCTGAGATGTTCTCATGATACAGTAATCTGCTTTAATGGAGAGGATATGTAGATCGACATAATTTTGTAATCTTAGGTTTTTTTATAAAATTATATATCCCGAAACAGATCTACATATAGAGTGTGTTGTGACCGATTCATTCCACATATTGTAGTTAGTTAGGGTCGAATTGATTAAAAAAAACCTGTATAGGCTAATTTTATCCACCCTAAAAATTTACTTTTTTTAAAAAAAAATAAATCAGATATGGTTGCACATTGCATAAGCGTGAATAGACAGCCTATTTATTCTGATTCGACAGAAAGGGAGAACGAAACATGATGTTATTCGACACCCATACCCATCTAGATGCGCCCCAATTCGACGAGGATCGTGAAGCTATGATTCAAAGAGCTGTTGATGCAGGAATTAGCCGCATGATTAATGTCGGTTTTAACCGAGAAACGATTCCATCCACTATGAAATTAGCGGAGACATATGACTTTATTTACGCAGCCGTTGGGTGGCATCCCGTGGACGCAATTACGATGCAAGAGGGTGACTTGGAATGGATTGCATCTTTATGCAAGCATGAAAAAGTCGTTGCCATTGGCGAAATTGGTTTAGATTATCATTGGGATACATCACCAAAGGATGTGCAACAGCGTGTATTACGACAACAGATTGGACTAGCTCGTGAGCTGAACATGCCGATCGTCATTCATAATCGGGATGCGCATGAGGACATCGTGAGAATTTTGCGGGAAGAAAAGGCTGGGGACGTTGGTGGAGTAATGCACTCCTTCTCGGGTAGCTGGGAAACCGCGAAACAATGTCTAGATCTCGGGTTTCACCTCTCGTTTGGAGGACCGATTACGTTCAAAAATGCGAAGCAACCTAAAGAGGTACTGGAGAAGGTACCGATGGATCGTTTCTTCCTCGAAACCGATGCTCCTTATTTGACTCCACATCCATTTCGCGGTAAACGAAATGAGACAGCGCATGTACGTCTGGTTGCAGAAGCAGCTGCGGAAATTAAAGGCATTTCGTTAGAGGAAATTGCCGCAATAACCACCAAAAATGCCATGGAACGATTTGGTATTCGTTAAAAACTAGAGAAAATGTGATGAAAAAGTGAGCTAGGCGGAGGTAATTTGCTTTTTGATCCAAATAAATCAAGAATATTACAATATTTTAACCAAATATTTAGAAAAACGTACTTGAACAACGCTTTACAACATGCATCGAAACAGGATATCATCTTTTCAGTGAATTGTTGTGCGGAAAATTGGACAGATGTTCGGGGGATGAACAAAGGGACACTTTCCGATGAACAACATTACTTTCATGAATCGATCTCGCTGAGTCTCCGTTATCGGAGAGCGGGGGAACCAATAGGGCTTAAACATCGGTGAATATAGCCGGTGCGCATCGTTCGCTGACCCAAAAGCAGCGGAAAGATCTGCGAAGCACTATTTGATTTCTTCTTTGGGTCTCGGGGTGAATTCAAGGGCATCCGCCATGAGCGGGTGACCGGAGATAGGGCGGCTCTCTTTCGCCCGAACCCGACAGCTAACCTCGCAAGCGGAAAAAGAGAGGCAACCTCGTGCATGAATTTCCGATATTCAAAATCATTCGGAAGCCACGAAAGAGTCCTCTTACACTCTTTCTTTGGCTTTTTTTGTTTTTGAATAAAAGAAATACTGTCATCATACGGTAAGTATTCAGGAGGATGACATCATGTTGCGAAGATTGATTCATGGTGCAGAACCGGCTAGGTTGATCTAATCCGTGTTCTGTAGAAAATCAGGTATAGTCGCGTCAAAGACATCATGCATTACTCTAGACGGCGAGGCTATGAAGGAGGACGGAGAAGTGGGCACATTCCAAACAGAAGAGACCCATGAGTCACGATCATCCAGTAAGTCTTTCGCGTTACGGTGGAAGCATGAGAACATGCGTCAAATGGCATTGATCGCGATATTCTCAATTGCGCTTACAATCATGATCTTGTTAGTCGTATATGGTCAGGCCGGGAAACAAATTTCGCTGGTTATCGATGGCAAAGCTCAGGCAGTAGAGACTCGTACAGGAATGCTTCAAGAATTGTTAGAGGAGCAGTCAATCACAGTCAGCCCTCACGATCAGGTATCCATGCCCTTGAATGGGGCGATTGCAGATGGAGACCGTATCGTTATTGAGCGGGCCATTCCAGTAAATATTACGGCAGACGGAGACACCAAGACTCTGTATACAACCGATGCATCGGTAGAAGAGGTAATTCAAAAGTCAGGTATTGAAATTACAAGCGATGATAAAGTTTACCCTGCGCTCGGAACTTCAATCAAAGAGGATATGAAAATCCGTGTAGTGCGTGTAACAAAGCGTACAGTTGATGTGGAGCAGCCCATCGCATTCAAAGTTATCAAAACGGCTGACCCAAGCTTGTACAAAGGTGACAACCGCGTCATCGTAAGTGGTAAAGAAGGTACACTTGTACAACACATTGAGAAAGTGTTCCAAGATGGAGAATTAGTCTCCAAAAAGATGGTTGGTAAGTCGGTTGCGACGAATCGTGTAGATAAAGTCATCGCTGTCGGAACCAAAGCTAAACCTGCACCTGTTGTGAAGGAGCCTGAGATCCAAACGGTATCGGCTAGCACTTCGAAGACAAAAACAGCAACAAAAACGGCTTCATCGAACTCGGATAAATCCTCTGCCTCGGGCAGCAAAGTCATTACCGTTTCAGGTACTTCTTTTAAATATTCTAAAGTTCTCAAAAATGTGTCTATGACAGCTTACTCTTCAGAAGAGCCTGGCATTGGCACCAAAACAGCCTCCGGTACTCGGGTAACAGAAGGTCGCACCATTGCGGTGGATCCGAAGGTTATTCCAATCGGCTGGTGGGTATACATTGAAGGTCTCGGTTTCCGTCGTGCCGAAGATACGGGCGGAGCTATTAAAGGTAATAAGATTGACGTATATTATGACAGTGTGAAGCATGCCATTAACTTCGGACGTAAAAAAGGCAAGACGGTCTATGTGATCGGTCCGGTGAAGCCGGAAGCGAACTAAAATCGTTTTACTTTGAAATGGGAATGCTATAAAATATAAGGCATGAATGATTCATGCGGAATATGCGGCGGGAGGGTCTGAAATCAGTCTCGCCCGCCGTTTGCCAGAGAAGAGGGATATTCCTCTTCTTTTTGCGTTAGAAAGGAAGAATTGGAACATGATAAAAGAAGTGATCGTGGTTGAAGGCCGTGACGATACGGTGGCGATAAGGCGCGCGGTTCAGGCGGATACCATTGAAACAGGCGGATCAGCCATTAATCAGCGGATTCTGAAGCGTATTGCACTTGCTCAGGAGCGGAGAGGGGTCATTGTTCTGACTGACCCAGATCATGCTGGTGAGCGGATACGGAAAATCATCGCCAATAAGGTACCGGGTTGTAAGCACGCCTTCATTCCTGAGGCTGATGCAACGCGCAAAGGAGATATTGGGGTCGAGAACGCTTCGCCAGAAGCCATTCGCCATGCCCTAGCACGTGTGCATACGTCCTATGAGGGGGCACCGAGTCTGATTGATTGGGAGGATCTCATCGCTGCTGGACTCATTGTGCATCCACAGGCTGCCGCACGACGTATGGAGATGGGGAACATACTCGGCATCGGTTATTGTAATGGTAAGCAGTTTCACAAGCGGTTAAGTGTGTTTCAGATCACCCGAGAAGAATTCTCTGCCGCATTATCGCAAATCGAATGTGAAGGATTGTGAAGTAAATGAAGGGTATGGAAGAGACGTTGGAAATTGCAACACCCAAACGAACGAAAGAGATTATTCAGAAGCATGGATTTTCATTTAAGAAGAGTCTAGGACAGAACTTCCTAATTGATCAAAATATATTGAACAAGATTGTTAACGCTGCGGATTTGGACGAGTCCAAAGGTGCACTGGAGATTGGACCGGGAATAGGAGCACTAACGGAGCGGCTTGCTAGAGTTGCAGGGCCTGTAACGGCAGTAGAGATTGATCAGCGGCTCTTACCAATCTTAGGTGAAGTGATGGAGCCTTATCCCAATGTACGGGTTCATCATGGCGATGTACTGAAGCTGGATCTGGAGGAGTTATTCCGAACGGATTTTGGTCAAGTGGACAAAGTCAGCGTTGTTGCGAACTTGCCTTATTATGTGACAACACCAATCATGATGAAGCTATTGGAAGAAAAGCTGCCTGTAGACAGCATCGTGGTTATGATTCAGAAGGAAGTAGCAGAGCGGATGGCTTCCGCACCTGGTTCCAAGGAGTACGGTAGCTTAAGTATTGCCGTGCAATACTACAGCGTACCTGAACTAGTTTGTATTGTTCCACCTACCGTATTCATTCCTCAGCCTAATGTGGAATCAGCGGTTATCAAACTTAAGGTTCGGGAACAGCCTCCAGTACAGGTGCCAGATGAAGCACACTTCTTCGAGGTGGTACAGGCTTCTTTTGCACAGCGTAGAAAGACTATTTCCAACAATCTGAAATCTCGCTTTTTCACAAAGGATAACCGGGAGCAGGCTGACCAATTATTGGAGCAAGCAGGTATTCAGCCATCTAGACGTGGCGAGACTCTCAGCTTGGAGGAGTATGCAACGTTAAGTACGGTGATGTGGGAAGCTGGAGTACGTGCAGCGCTATAGGCATTTCAGTAAAGACAATGCATTTCTTAGAAATTGCCTTCTTGTGAACTGTCATTTGTAAAATCTTAGGTCTTGCAAGGTAATGTACTAAAATCGGATGAACCAATCCGGGTGCTAGCCCATACGATGGGTTAGAGGTGATTATGTTGATGAATATCGGAGACTTGGTCGTTCGGAAGTCATACGGAGGAGATGTGACTTTTCGGGTGGAAGGCCTTCAGGTGGACAGTGCTGTTATTAAAGGTACCGAGTTCCGGCTGCTTGCTGATTCCCCGGTGGATGATTTGATACAGGTTCCATATGAACCGCAGAGCGCTAAGACCCGACAGGCGCATGTTAAGGCTCACCAGACGCTCTCACGTCTACAGCAGAATCGGATGGAACAGGCGCAGCGAAATCGAGAAGGATTGGGTCAGGAATGGACCCAGCAGCAAGAACCTGCCTATTTCGAAATGCCTGGCAAAGTGCTTCACCTGGACGGAGATCCAAACTATTTGAAAAAAAGTATGAATCTCTACGAACAGCTTCGCGTTCCAGCGGAGGGGCAGTACGTACATGAATCTGCTATGGCCGATACGTTGTATCACCTTTTACCGAAGGTTAGGCCAGACATTGTGGTCATTACAGGGCACGATGGCGTGCTGAAGACTCGTCAGCCTTACGATCTGTACAGTCTGGGGAGCTACAAGAACTCTCAGAACTTTGTGGCAGCAATCCAGGTTGCTCGGCAGTACGAACGTCACTTGGATGCGCTCACCATCGTTGCAGGAGCGTGTCAGTCTCATTTTGAGGCTCTGCTGCGGGCAGGGGCGAACTTTGCCAGTTCACCAGGCAGAATACTGATTCATGCGCTTGATCCGGTATATGTGGCAGCCAAAGCCTCCTTTACTTCAGTTAGAGATACGGTGAATATGAATGACATTCTGCATAATACCATTAGCGGAAGCCAAGGTGTGGGTGGGGTAGAAACGCGTGGCAGTTACCGTGTCGGATTACCTGGATTGAACGATTTATCTACGTTAAAAGTGAACCCATCTGCGGTTTGAGTTGGTGCGAAGAAAGTCCCAGTTCGGGGCTTTTTTTATTTGCAAAAAAATTCATTGACAGAAACTTTTCGATGCTGATATAATAATTAGTTTTGATTTGACATAGACTGTAAATTAAGGTATAATGGACAAGAAAAGAGGTGGTCGTCGACAATGGCTAAAAATACGCTGTTGGATATCAAACGCAATCTCGACGCTCATATAGGTCAGAAAATTATGTTGCGGGCTAATGGTGGCCGCCGTAAGACTATCGAGCGTACGGGTGTATTGGAAGAAACGTACCCTTCTGTTTTTATTGTTAAGCTTGATGAGGAACAAGAAACCTTCAAGCGAGTATCTTATAGTTATGCAGATATACTTACGGAGTCGGTGGAAGTCATGGTATTTGATCCAGGCAGCCAGACGCATAGTTCATATATGGAGCCGTAAGCATCGTTTTACAGGCGATTCGCCCCACAGGGCGGATCGCTTTTTTATTTTCATAAATGAGGAATCCCATCTCCCCATCAAATTAGGAATGAGGTTTAGGTAGTTACGACATACTACGTATACAGGTTCAAGTGATCTTAAGGATCGCTTCTTCACCATCTTGAGCCTGTTCGTACGTCATTTCTGCCATTAACGATCTGGACTAATTGATGAGCTTAATCTAAGGGGGATGGTTGCATGAGCCGCAGAAGAAGAAGTGTGATGTCAGAGGAGCTTAAATACGAGCTGGCCAAAGACCTCGGTTTCTACGATACTGTTCAGCAAGAAGGCTGGGGCGGTATCAAAGCCAAAGATGCGGGCAACATGGTGAAGCGAGCGATCCAACTCGCCGAGCAGGCAGCGCGCAAATCCTAATTTGGATTTCATCTGGTTTGGAGAGCGAGGCAATCCATCAGGATCACCTCGCTTTTTCCCCATAGATGCGGAATAGAAATGACTTGACAGCCCTATTTTGATATAATATGTTAAGTTGTCTTAGGGAAAAGGTGAGGACGGGTGAACGTCTTGAAAATTTACGAAAAAGCGCCTGCTAAAATTAATTTAATGCTGGACGTTTTACATAAAAGAAATGATGGATTCCATGAAGTTGAAATGATCATGACTATGGTCGATTTGGCTGATCGATTAGAATTCTCCGAGCTTCCTCGGGATACAATCTTCATCTCTAGTCAGGCTGGATATATTCCGCTGGATGAGAAGAACTTGGCTTTTCAGGCGGCTAGACTGATCAAAGAACGTTATGATGTTCGATCAGGGGTGCATATTCATCTGGATAAGAAGATTCCAGTAGCTGCCGGTCTTGCAGGCGGCAGTAGTGATGCTGCAGCAACGTTGCGTGGCTTGAATCGTCTCTGGCGTCTTAATATTCCGGATCAGGAGCTTCAAGAGCTTGGAGCCGAACTTGGATCAGATGTACCATTTTGCATTACTGGAGGTACGGCTCTAGCAACAGGTCGAGGGGAGAAGCTCACGCCAATCCCGAATCCACCGCAATGTTGGGTCATACTGGCCAAGCCGCCTATCAATGTATCTACAGCAGATGTGTATGGTCGTTTCCGCAGTGACAAGATTGTTCGCCATCCGAGCGCTGCCAAAATGGAACAGGCTATTCGCAATCAGTCGTTTGCTGAGGTATGTGGACAGATGGGGAATGTGCTTGAGGATGTAACCCTGAAGTTATATCCAGAGGTACTGCATCTGAAGGAAGCCATGATCAAATTGGGAGCAGATGGCGTATTAATGTCCGGAAGTGGCCCAACTGTGTTTGGATTGGTGTCGAAGGAGTCTAAGGTCGCACGGATCTATAATGGGCTGCGTGGCTTCTGTAAAGAAGTATATGCTGTGCGAATGCTGACATAGCATTCGCTTTTAGCAGTTGTTCAAAGCGTCCGCTTTTTGAACACATACTTTTGTGATGTACAAACACGTATAAAGGTGATATATTTTTATATAATTATTCGGATTTGGATGTTTTCCGTGATCGTGAGGATGGATCTCTGTGAAGAAATTAAAACGAAGCGCAAGGCTGGTTGAAATGACGCAGTACTTATTGTCTAGACCGCATACGGTGATTCCGCTCACCACATTTGCCGAACGTTATGGAGCTGCGAAGTCGTCAATCAGTGAAGATTTGGCGATTATCAAGGAAGTGTTCGAAGAAGGTGGGTCAGGAGAACTGCAAACGTTGGCCGGAGCAGCCGGGGGAGTCAAGTGGATTCCTAAGGTGTCCAGAGAACTGGCTCTTACTTTTGCTGAGCGACTCAGTACCCAATTGGAGCAGCCGGATCGGATCTTGCCTGGTGGATACCTCTACATGTCGGATTTGCTTGGTCAACCTGCATTAATGAATGAAGCAGGCAAAATCTTTGCCACTGCATTTGGTAATATGGGCATTGATGTAGTTATGACGGTAGAGACCAAAGGCATACCACTCGCATATGCGACGGGTGCCCAGCTCAACCTGCCTGTTGTGCTCGTGCGCAGGGACCATCAGGCTACGGAAGGATCAGCCGTAAGTATCAATTATGTATCGGGTTCGCATAAAAGCTTGCATACGATGTCCCTATCGCGCCGGGCGATGCGTGAACATTCGCGAGTACTCATCGTGGATGATTTCATGAAAGCTGGGGGTACGGTTCAGGGAATGATCGATCTACTGGCCGAATTTAATGCGACTGTAGCTGGTGTAGGGGTCTTGGTTGAATCTGGTTCTATCGATTCAGAAGAACGCCTGTTGACCGATTATGTATCTTTGGCGAAGTTGACTGCAGTAGATGCAAAAAGCAGACACATTTCCGTCAAGCCTGGCAACTATTTTGATCTGTAGAAAGATGACGAATTGCGTGTCGGGAAAGCTTCTTTTCCATCGACCTGGCACTAACGTTGTCGAATTGTGTATTAAATAAAAAAATTCCTGAAATTAGGACATTTTTATGGTTATAAAAAGAAGGAGTTCGTATAGGCTGTGTGGAATTATACACCAAGTTCTGATGGAAAAAGGTGGTGAACACACACATGCAAATTACGGATGTCAGACTCCGCCGCGTTAACTCGGAGGGGAGAATGAAGGCTATCGCATCCATTACCATCGATAACGAATTCGTCGTTCATGACATTCGTGTCATTGATGGTAACAACGGAATGTTTGTTGCTATGCCGAGCAAGCGGACTCCTGACGGAGAGTTCCGTGATATCGCCCACCCGATCTCTTCCGGTACTCGTGAGAAGATTCAGGCGGCTGTATTGACTGAATATGATCGCGCTGCTACTGAGGAAGAAGTCATTGAAGAAGGTGCCTGAGAACATTATTGGGGTTCGAAGGAAAAGAGAGCCATGTCTTATGGCTCTCTTTTCTTTTTGACCGGAATAAGATATATTCAGTATTGAGTTTATTCGCAGAGTAATGTTTCATAACGATTGGTTATGAATGTTGAAAAACAAAAAAGCGCAGCGTGCGCTTGGTGACAGGGCGGCATCTTAGGAATCATGGGATTCGGTTAAGCTCGCAGGTACACGGCGTATACATATAAGGTCACGATTGTTGGTGTCCGCGTTGTTACGCGTGAATACAGGACAGCAAGCGATGAACAAGACCGGCGCAGAGCCGGCTGAACGATACTCATCAATTAGGGATATGCACCCCGAGAAAGATGGGATTTTCAGAACAGGAGGTCGTGAATTTTGAAACGAATGGCTATTGTTCTTGCCGCAGGGCAAGGAAAACGGATGAAATCCAAATTGTACAAAGTACTGCATCCCGTATGTGGTAAACCGATGGTGGGTCATGTGCTTGATGCGGCTCTACGCGCAGGTGTAGAACGCAGTGTAGTCGTGGTGGGTCACGGTGCCGAAGCGGTGCAGTCATTTTTGGGTTCAAGAGCAGAATATGCTCTTCAGGCAGAACAGCTGGGAACAGGTCATGCAGTTCAACAGGTGAAGTCTCTGCTTGGCAATGAAGCCGGATCAACGATTGTAGTCTGCGGAGACACTCCGCTTGTAACGAGTGAAACGTTGGAAGGTCTAATGAAGCTTCATGAGAGCCGCGGTGCAGCAGCTACCGTACTTACAGCTGAATTGGACAATCCCAAAGGATATGGACGCGTTATTCGCGGAGAAGATGGTTCTGTACAACGAATTGTGGAGCAGAAGGATTGTAACGAGCAAGAAGATGCTGTGAAGGAGATTAACACAGGTACTTACTGCTTCGACAATGCAAAACTGTTCGCAGCGTTGGAGAAAGTAACGAATCAGAATGCTCAAGGAGAGTACTATCTTACTGATGTCGTTGGCATATTCCGCAACGATGGAGAAGTGGTTGAAGCCTACATGTCAGATGATATTGCAGAATCCATTGGGGTAAATGATAGACTTGCTCTTTCACAAGCGGAAGCATTCATGCGTGAACGTCTTGCCGTTAAACATATGTTAAACGGTGTTACGATCATCGATCCGTCATCGACATATATCGGAGCGGATGTTACGATTGGATCAGACACAGTACTGTACCCAGGAACGATTCTTAAGGGCACGACTTCCATTGGTGAAGCTTGCCATATTGGTCCACATGCAGACATCGAAGACAGTATCATTCAGGATGGTGTTACGATTAAACATTCTGTGTTGTCGAGTGCTGAGGTTGGTGCCGAGGCTACTGTAGGTCCATTTGCTAATTTGCGTCCAGGAACTAAATTAGGTCGCAACGTAAAAATTGGTGACTTTGTTGAAGTGAAAAATGCTACAATTGATGAAGGCTCCAAAGTGTCTCACCTTAGTTATATTGGGGATGCTCAAGTAGGGAAAAACGTAAATGTTGGTTGTGGTGCAATAACGGTCAATTATGATGGTTATAATAAAGCTGTGACAACCATTGAAGATGATGCCTTTGTAGGCAGCAACGTCAATTTGATTGCACCCATTACGGTAGGAAAAGGCGCTTATGTCGTTGCAGGTTCCACCGTTACCCATTCCGTTCCCGAGAATGATCTCGCCATTGCTCGTCCACGCCAGGAGAACAAACCTGGTTATGCAGAGAAGATCCGCGGACGTGCCAAAGCCAAGAAACAAAACGCCAAACCCGAATAAGGGGTTTTGATAACAACATTGCCTCTCGATCTTCGGGAGGTGCCGACATGTCGCAGACGCTTATAGATTCCAATGAACCAGCACGGAGGGTTTTTATTTTATGACTTATTTTGATTCGAAATTAAAAATATTTACTTGCAATTCTAACCCAAAGCTTGCCCATCAAATTGCTGATTATATCGGAATTCCTATGGGTGAATCTCACACAACTAGCTTCAGCGATGGTGAGATCCAAGTGAAGCTCTCCGAGAGCGTACGGGGCTGTCACGTTTATATCGTGCAGTCAACTTGTTTGCCAGTTAACGACAACTTGATGGAAATGCTCGTCATGATTGATGCACTTAAACGTGCTTCTGCCAAGACAATTAACGTTGTAATTCCTTACTATGGCTACGCTAGACAAGATCGCAAAGCACGTTCCCGTGATCCAATTACAGCGAAGCTGGTAGCTAATCTGATTGAAAAAGCAGGCGCAACGCGTGTAATCGCAATGGATCTTCACGCAATGCAAATTCAAGGATTTTTCGATATTCCAGTTGACCATCTGCTTGGTGTACCGATTCTGGCGCAATATTTCCGGTCAAAACAGATCGAAAATCCAGTTGTCGTATCTCCTGACCATGGTGGCGTAGTACGTGCACGGAAACTCGCTGACTTCCTGAACGCACCACTGGCGATTATCGACAAACGTCGTCCTGAGCCTAATGTCAGTGAAGTCATGAACATCATTGGTAACATTGAAGGTAAGACGGCAATCCTGATCGATGATATCATCGATACAGCAGGAACGATTGTATTGGGGGCAAATGCCTTGATGGAAGGCGGCGTGAAGGAAGTATACGCATGCTGTACTCACCCAGTATTGTCTGGCCCTGCTATGGAACGTTTGGAGAATGCACCATTGAAGGAAGTTATCGTAACGGATACAATTCCGATTACACATGCTAACCCGACAAGCAAACTCAAAGTGTTGTCTGTAGCGCCTTTGCTCGGAGAAGCAATTATCCGGGTTCATGAGGAATTATCAATCAGCAAGCTGTTTGAAATTGAATAAGGATGTCTGCATAAAGTAGTAGAGGGGTTACGTTTTCCGGATCAATGGAAAATGTAACCCCTGTCGGCGTGCCGTATGATAAAAGTGAAAAACCGCTCGGTTATCTTATATATGCTGAATCTATATAAATTAAACTATACATTTACATGAGAACGAAGAGGACAGAAATAACATGGAGAAGCGAAGCGTTCGCCTGAAAGCTTTCTACAAGAAAGCTACCTCGAAAGCATAAGCTATCGCCGGATTTTCCCTTAGGTAAAAGGAATCAAAAAAATCTGGGGATAACAGCGATCAGAAGGTTATTCTGTCATCGGAGTGGCAAGTGTGAATATTCTTCGGTTCAATTAATATAGACTTATATATCTAATAGCCTGGGCGGGAAATGAAACGGAATCGGCGCCGATGGAAAAGCGTGTCGGCAATTTCGACAAATTGATTATCGAAGCGTGTAATTAATCCAATCTCAATATGAGTGTCGCGGTCGTATACCTGTACAGGTACGTGATATTCAAGATGATAGATAAAATCGCTATGTTGAGTCAGTTGTCCAGTGTCTTCGCGCAAAACCCGCTCACCTTCCTGGGTTAATAAAATATATGATGTAAATACGGATATAAGATCAACTAAAGATCCAGCAGTTGAAATTATAGATCGTTAAACGGAACTTCACTTTCTAGATATTATATGAAATATAACAAATGAAGTCTATGCTACAGCTCAAGTGATGCCAAGGAGGAAACGAGATGAAGTGGATTGTTGGCCTCGGAAATCCGGGCTCTAACTACGCCAAAACCCGTCATAATATTGGCTTTATGGCGCTCGATCGACTGGCAGATCGTCATAATATCTCCATTACCCAAAGTAAATGCAAAGCGTTGATTGGAGAGGGCAACATTGGCGGTGTCAAAACGGTATTGATTAAACCCATGACATTCATGAATCTGTCCGGTGAGTCGGTACGAGCCTATATGGATTTTTATAAGGTAAGTCTGGAAGATCTAATCGTTGTGTATGATGACATGGACACGGAAATTGGTAAAGTGAGATTGCGTTATCAAGGTAGTGCAGGTGGACATAACGGAATTAAGTCTATTATTCAGCATACAGGTACACAGCAGTTTAACCGGGTACGCATGGGAATATCCCGTCCAGAACCTGGACATGCCATTGTAGACTACGTTCTTTCGACATTTATGAAGAAGGAAAAGGAAGCACTCGAACAGACGATTGAACAGACCTGTGATGCACTTGAACACAGCCTGAATCATACGTTTGAGCAAACGATGGCTAAATTCAACGGGTAGTTGATTCTAGGGCGTGTCTGAGAACTCCGAAGGGAGCAAATTTTGGCGAATTTTCGTTCCAGGCAAGGAAGTTTTCCGCAGGCGTGCCGGGGCACGTCAAGGGGAAGTGACGCAGCAGGGGGCGAAAAGGCGGTAAAAGATGCACTTCAGCGAGTTGTCAGACACGGCCTGGCATTATTGGCAAAAATGATCATAAACTGGGTTCGATTCAGTCTAAATGGGCATACTGGACGTATAAACTAGGTTCAGGAGGCATAAACATGTCAGTGAATTATGTATGCAGGCATTGTCGTACCTTTATAGGACAAATCGATTCTACCGGTATAACGGAAGCGCAATTAGGCTTTCATTTCTTGACCCCCGACGAGCGTAGGGATATAATAGCGTATAATTCGGGTGGAGATATCACCGTTCGGATTACATGTGACTATTGCAAAGAAGCACTGGAACTTAATCCAGAGCTGAGTCTGCTCGCTAGTCCTCTTCAATAGAGTGACGTGGCAGCGACAATACGTAATGACAGATGATGGAGGTAGCGGAATACCGCTCCACCTTTATAGCCTTGGCAGCCTGCTGAGGCTTCTTTTCAGTTGAACTGGAATCGTATTTTGGCTGATCAACGTCCAGGCACATCAAGCCGATGTGGCAAAACAGAGAATAATCCTTTATGATGAAACAGGGTAAAAAGGGATTTGTATCCAATTTTAAGAATGTTGTATTGCGCTTTGTGCGCTAGATAACCAAGTAAGTTATAAGAGAGGTGCCCCTTTTGTTACAAGCACTTATACAAGCTTTTTCCAAAGATCCTGACTTCGGATCCATAACCGCCGGTATTTCATCCGGGATGAAAGAGCAGTTGGTATCCGGTCTATCCGGATCAGCACGTCAAATCATGCTGGCTGCCTTACATCAAGAGATGAACCGGCCTTTGCTCGTCGTTACGCACAATATGTTTTCTGCACAAAAAATTGCAGAAGATTTACAGGAAGCGCTTTCACCGGATCAGGTATTGCTCTATCCTGCCAATGAACTTGTCGCCGCTGAAGCTGCTGTTTCCAGTCCGGAAACACTAGGTCAGCGTATTGATGTGTTGGTTCGCTGCGCCCAAGGTTTCCGGGGCGTTGTTGTTATTCCTTTTTCCGGGGTACAGCGGTATCTTCCGCTTCCAGAAGTCATGGCAAAAGCCCAAATCACAGTTAAACAAGGAAGTACGCTTGAGCTAGATGCCTTCCTGCTGGAAATGGTGAAGCTAGGTTACGAGCGCGTAGAACGCGTAGAATCCCGCGGTGAGATGAGTGTACGTGGTGGGATCATTGACTTCTATCCGGTTACATCACCGATTGCTTACCGGGTGGAGTTGTTTGACGATGAGATCGATTCGATTCGAACCTTTGATCCTACGGATCAGCGCTCTATTGAGCGGATAGAAGAAGTCGTTGTACTGCCGTGCAAAGAGTTGATCGCAGATCGTGAACGCATGGAGAAGGCTGCAGATGCGGCTGTTATTTTGCTGGAACAACAGCTTGAGAAGATGACAGATCGGCAGGCGAAGCTGCGTCTCCGTGAAGAGATTCATCGCGAAATTGAGATGCTTCGTCAGCATGTATACTTCTCAGAGATGTATAAATATATCTCACCACTCTATCCAGAGCACAAGACCATTTACGATTATATGCCTGAGGATACGTTACTTGTACTCGATGAGCCTGCAAGACTTGCCGAGACATCTAAACAGTTGGATCGGGATGAATCTGAATGGAATCTGCATTTGATGCAAAATGGTAAGACACTACCTGACCTGCATTTATCGGCTGATGGAGATGAGCTTCTGTATGAACGTCCATTCCAGACGATATTTATGTCTATCTTCTTACGTCAGGTTCCACACACGCAGCCACAGAACATTCTGAACTTTATCAGCCGGGGTATGCAGGATTTCCACGGGCAAATGAATGTACTTAAGGCAGAGATGGAGCGCTGGCAGAAGGCTGGAGTTCATGTATTGATGCTGGCGAGTGGTGAGGAAAGGCTCGACCGTATGCGTCGGGTATTGCAGGATTATGACATACCAGAACCTGAGATGCTCATTGGTAATTTGCAAACAGGATTCGAGATGCCATCCATTCAATTGGCCGTTGTTACGGAAGGGGAGATGTTCTCCCAGAAGCAGCGGAAAGTACGGAAACCAATTCGAAACGTGGACAATGCGGAGCGAATTAAATCATATAGTGAGCTGAAAGTGGGCGATTATGTCGTTCACCAAAATCACGGTATCGGTAAATACATGGGGATCGGTACCCTTGAGGTAGCTGGTATCCATAAGGACTATATGCATATTTTGTATGCGGGTGGAGACAAACTGTCTGTACCGATCGAGCAGATTGATCTGATTCAGAAATATGTGGGCTCAGAAGAGAAGGAGCCTAAGATTTATAAGCTCGGTGGCAACGAGTGGACACGGGTAAAAAACAAAGTTCGTTCATCGGTACAGGATATTGCCGACGATCTAATCAAACTCTATGCAGAGCGGCAAACGTCCAAAGGATACGGCTTCGAGAAGGACTCTGCAGAACAGCAGGAGTTCGAGGACATGTTCCCTTATGA
Source organism: Paenibacillus tundrae (assembly GCF_036884255.1). NCBI lineage: Bacteria > Bacillati > Bacillota > Bacilli > Caryophanales > Paenibacillaceae > Paenibacillus > Paenibacillus tundrae. The sequence continues at coordinate 47,602 of NZ_CP145605.1, forward strand.
TGAGACGCGTGACCAGATGCGTGCAATTGAGGAAATCAAGAAAGACATGGAACAAAATCGTCCGATGGATCGTTTATTGTGTGGGGATGTCGGCTACGGCAAAACTGAGGTTGCGATCCGTGCAGCCTTCAAAGCAGCGATTGAAGGGAAACAGGTTGCTGTGCTCGTGCCTACCACGATTTTGGCACAACAGCACTATGAGACATTCCGTGAACGTTTCTCAGGTTACCCATTCAACATCAACGTGCTTAGCCGATTCCGTTCTCGCAAAGAACAAAATGAAACGGCCAAGGGTATCAAGCAGGGTACAGTTGATATTGTTATCGGCACACATCGCTTATTGTCACAGGATCTTGTGTTCAAGGATCTGGGATTGCTCATCGTGGATGAGGAGCAGCGCTTTGGTGTAACCCATAAGGAGAAGTTGAAAAAACTCAAAACAAACGTGGATGTGTTGACCCTTACGGCAACGCCAATTCCGCGTACATTACACATGTCTATGCTTGGAGTCCGTGATTTGTCTGTCATTGAGACACCGCCAGAGAACCGGTTCCCTGTGCAGACCTATGTGGTTGAACACAGTCAAGCACTGGTTCGAGAAGCCATTGAGCGTGAACTGGCTCGTGGTGGTCAGGTCTATTACCTGTACAATCGTGTTCAAGGTATCCAGGAAATGGCTGCCGAAATTTCTGAGTTAGTTCCAGAGGCTAAGGTTGGCGTGGGGCACGGTCAGATGTCCGAGACGGAGCTGGAGAAGACGATTCTGGACTTCTTGGATGGCGAGTACGATGTGCTGGTCAGCACCAGTATCATTGAGACAGGTGTCGATATTCCAAACGTTAATACGTTAATCGTTCATGATGCAGACAAAATGGGACTCTCCCAGTTGTACCAGTTGCGTGGACGCGTGGGTCGATCCAACCGGATTGCTTATGCGTACTTTACGTACCAACGGGATAAGGTACTGACTGAAGTGGCAGAGAAACGTATGCAATCCATCAAAGAATTCACCGAGCTGGGCTCTGGGTTCAAGATTGCAATGCGCGACTTGTCGATTCGAGGTGCAGGTAACCTGCTCGGAGCAGAGCAGCATGGCTTCATTGCTTCCGTGGGATTCGATCTGTATTCTCAGATGCTTGCTGAGGAAATTAACAAACGGAAAGTGACGATGCTGGGTGAAGAGCCTGTACCTTCCGACCAATGGAATACAACGCTTGATCTTAGTATTGATGCATATTTGCCGTCTGATTATATCTATGACAGCATTCAGAAGATTGAAATTTACAAAAAGGTGGCCGTTATCTCTTCCTTCGATGATGCAATGGAGCTGGAAGATGAGTTAGTCGATCGTTTCGGTGATCTTCCAGAAGCAGTTATTAACCTAATGGCTGTGGCGAGGCTCAAAGTTTACGGCAAAATCTATGGAATTGAGTCTATTACACAGCGTGGGGATGACCTTACGGTGAAGTTCTATGAAGGTCGTGAACACGCATTCGAGCTCTCCAATATTGCACACATTGGAAATCAGTTCGAAAGACGTGTACAATTTGAACAAGGACCCCATATGCTTATTCATGTCAAAGGCAAAGGGCTTGGGGACAAGCAACTCATGGAGCTGGTGGAGAAATTCCTGGAATCCATGAAAAGTGCTTTTAAATCAAAGGGGGAACTAAAAGATGTTACAAAAGTATAAAACAGTGAAGAAAGTACTGTCCGTGAGTATGGTTGCAGTGCTGTCTTTATCACTGCTAGCAGCATGTGGTAAGAAGGAAGAAGCAACAACACCAGAATCAACAGACACAAGCGCAGTTGTAGCAACATATGATGGCGGTACAATCACAGCCAATGAATTCGACATGGAACAGCGTGTGATGAAATTCCTGTATCCAGAATATGCACAAATGATGGACATGGATGACTTCAAAGACTACTTGGTTCGCCAAGAAATTGCATACAAATATCTGAGTGAAAATGCGAGCGACGAAGCGAAGGCGGAAGGTTCCAAAGTGGCTACTGAGCAATTCGACAAAATGAAGGCTCAAGTTCCAGAAGAACAATGGCCGGAAATGCTGAAGGCGCAGAACCTCACGGATGATAACATTAAGGATTATATGACTCGGATCATGACCGTGATTAAGGATAAAGAGACTGGCGTAACAGAAGACGACATGAAGGCTGAGTTTGATAAAAATAAAGAGCAGTATACGACAGCTTCCGTTCGTCATGTACTGATCAACTTCACGGATCCAAAAACACAAAAAGAGCGCAAAAAAGAAGATGCACTTAAAATTGCTGAAGAAGTAAAAGCAAAACTGGATGGAGGAGCAGATTTCGCAGAAGTTGCGAAGGAGTATTCTGAAGATCCAGGATCTGCAGACAAAGGCGGTTTGTATGAGAACGCGGCTGTTGCTCAGTGGGTAGAAGCATTTAAACAAGCGGCAATCACGTTGCCTTTGAATAAAATCAGCGATCCAGTGGAAACGGAGTATGGCTACCATGTCATGAAAGTAGAAGCACGTACAGATGCATATGACAAAATGACAGCCGAGCAAAAAGACAGCATTAAGAGTTCCATTGCTGCTGCCAAAATTGATACGTTCATGACAGGTGGCGAATTGGATAAACTCGTAAAAGAAGTGAACCTGCCAAAAACAGATAAAGCTGAAGAAGGCAGCACAGAAGGTACAGAAGGAACAGGAACAGATACACAAACGGGAACCGAAGGTGAATCCAAAACGGATGACACTAAAGGTACAGATACCAAAACAGATGCAGGTACTACAGATCAAGACGCAACAACAAGTGAAGGTACAGACTCAAGCAGCAAGTAAGGGATTAACCGTTGCATAGCTGCAGTTCTGGACAAGCATGATAAGGAGTAAGGGGGACTTTTAGCCTCCCTTACTCCTTTTTATATTCAATCCTCAGAGTGAATAGGTAGATGGTCATTTTCTTGTGTAAGTACACAACTATATTCTACAAACCATGTATAAGGAAATGGGAACAGATGAATACTATGGTCAAGATATCACACTAAACGTTCTGGGACTTTCCTCTACCCATTAAGGAACAGTAGTTGAAAAATCTTCTCGAGAAAGTGGGGCAACATGTAAATGAAAGCTACTGGTATTGTCCGTCGTATAGATGACCTGGGTCGTGTGGTCATTCCAAAAGAAATCCGTCGTACGTTACGTATTCGTGAAGGAGATCCGCTTGAAATCTTTGTGGATCGAGATGGAGAAGTTATTCTTAAAAAGTATTCCCCTATTGGTGAGCTTGGTGATTTTGCTAAGGAATATGCTGAGTCCTTGTATGAAAGTACAGGTCATGTCACGTTAATCTCTGACCGGGATACCATTATCACGGTAGCTGGTGGCTCCAAGAAGGAATATTTGGACAAGCAGGTAGGCCAGTTGATTGAGAACTGCATGGAAAATCGTAAAACCATTATCGAGACTAATAATGGATCTTATGAAATTAGCAAAGATCATGACGAGACGTTATCTTCCTTTGTTATTGCGCCAATCATATCCGGTGGAGATCCAATCGGAACCGTCGTTCTGTTCAATAAGGACGAGTCGGTGAAGATGTCACAGATGGAAGTCAAAATGTCAGAGACTGCTGCTGGTTTCCTCGGTAAACAGATGGAACAATAAAGTTCAGACAACTCCTGGTGCCTTTAGGCAGACAGGAGTTTTTATTTTGTGAATGTTCTAAATCGCAGACAATATAGGCAGAGAAATGGAATTCGTCTACGCAGCTCCAGCCAGTTATAATAACAAGAGATTGTTATTGATCCAGATGTATGGATACGCAGGAGGGACTTATGAAACAGCCATCAACAGGATCAAGGCTGCTGCAGGGCGCATTTGTGCTAGGACTTGCCGCCATTATCTCCAAAATTATTGGTGCCTTTCAGAAAATTCCGCTACAGAATCTAGGCGGAGACGGCGTCTTTGGTATATATAACACGGTGTATCCGTTCTACATGATGGTGATTACCATTGGGGCTGTTGGACTACCTGTCGCTATATCTAAATTCGTGGCTGAACAGCATGTACTCGGTAGACCAGAAGAGGGAAGGCGAATCATACGATTATCATCTATGCTGCTAGGCGGGATCGGTTTGGTGTTAGCAGTCTTGATGTATACAGGGGCTCCATGGATCGGAAAATGGATCGGGAATGGACATGTTATTCCATCGATCCGTGCAGCTGCACTGGCCCTATTGGTTGTGCCATTGATGACGGGACTACGTGGGTATTTTCAGGGAATGCAGCAGATGGTGCCTACAGCCGTATCACAGGTCGTAGAACAGATCATTCGAGTCACAGTGATGATTGTGCTGCTGTTGTGGCTCATGGCACGCGAGGCCTCGTTAGATACGATTGCCGCTGGGGCGATGCTGGGTTCGTTTGCGGGTGGTGTCGCTGGGCTACTGGCAATGCTTGTGTATGGATTCCGCCATCGGAAGCAAATGCGGAAACTGGTTCAAGGGAAGAGTCTTGGAGATCAGGGCAGTGAAGCGGTGGGTGTAGAGGCAAAAGGTCGAATAGGTGGCGCTGCTGAGCCTCAGCGATCCAATCGAGAGTGGATTCGAACCCTGCTTGTATATGCAATCCCGGTCTGCCTAGGATCACTGGCTGTGCCTTTGATGAATCTGGTGGACACGTTCACTGTACCGAGGTTGTTACAGAAAGAGGGATTAAACGAGCTACAGTCTATGGTGTCGTTCGGCATATATAACCGGGGATTACCGCTCGTGCAGATGGTGACGATGTTAGCAATGTCACTGTCTGTGCTCTTTATTCCGGCGATGGCCGAAGCCAAGCTTCGTGGCGGGTCAGAAGCCGTGAAACAGCAAGCGAGCCTGGCGCTGCGCTGGTTCTGGTTGATCGGCTTGGCAGCATCCGCAGGACTCGCGGTGCTGGCGGAGCCGATTAACCGCATGCTGTACGGGGATGCCGCAGGCACCGAAGCACTGCGGTACATGGCGCTGACGGCAGCGGGCAGCACCGTCAGCATCATTGCAGCAGCGCTGCTGCAAGGCCTTGGCAGCGTGCGCGCACCCGCGTTCAGCATGCTGGCCGCCGCAGGCGTCAAGGTGCTGCTGAACGTCTGGCTTGTGCCGACGCTAGGCATCGTCGGCGCGGCCATGGCTGGGGCGGCCGCCTATATGCTGGCGGCTGCCCTGAATGTGGCGCTACTGGCGCGATACAGCGCCCTGCGCCTAGCCCCTAGCGCCGTCCTGGCGAAGCCGGCGCTGGTTATTGCCGCCATGAGCTTGGCGGCGGCAGGCATGGCCTGGGCCACCGAAGCGCTGCTCGGTGGCATGGGAATCGCGGCTGACCGCAGGATCGCCGCGGTAGGCGTCAGCCTGCTTGGCGTAGCCGCAGGCGCAGCCGTGTTTGTGCTGGCGGCCGCGCGCACAGGCCTGCTCACCGCTGCAGAGCTGGTGGCTGTGCCCAAGGTTGGGTCAAGCCTAGCCAAAGTTTTACGCAGCCTGCGGGTGCTGCGCTAAACAAGTAGGCTTGGCCGCACGGCAGGCCAGCATGATGCGCCAATCTCATTACACCCTCTATAATAGCTACACCGAGGCATTTAATCCTTCACAGGTTCGATTGCCAATTTACTGCTAAAATGAATGCATTGTAATCATTAATCAGCAGATTTGGATTTTGAAGAAATACATCAGTATAATCGCAAATTATAGGATACCGCCTGATTCTGGTATAATACGTTTAATTATAGAGCGCTGCCTTGTGCGAAACGTCTTAGGCTGATCCATTTCATTTTCATGACTCACTTATGGGATGGATTCACATATCAAGAAATTTACGCGGGCAGGTTGGTTCGGATGGAGGACAGGAACGATGAGTGCAGCTTTAACCGTAGTAGGTCTTGGATCAGGAGATGCAGATCAACTAACTGTAGGTATTATCAAAAAAATGAAACAAGCGGCCATATTGTATGTCCGCACATTGGATCATCCCGTATTGCATGATCTGAAGCAGGAAGGGCTGGAGATGACATCGTTTGATGCCATCTACGAGGCGAAGGACTCCTTCCCTGAGGTGTACGACGAGATTGCAAATCGTCTAATTGAAGCGGCTCGGCAAGGCGAGACTGGAACAGAGATTGTATACGCTGTACCAGGTCATCCTATGGTGGCAGAGGCGAGTGTACGCCTGTTGAAGGAACGTTGCCCACAGATGGGGATCTCACTTCGAGTGATGGGCGGTGAGAGTTTCCTCGATGAGGCATTTATACGACTAGGCTTTGACCCGATTGAGGGGTTCCAGCTTTTGGACGCCAGCAGTTTGAACACGGAGTTAGTGCAGCCGCAACTACATACGCTCATTGGACAAGTCTATGACGTATTCACTGCGTCAGACGTGAAGCTGTGCTTGATGGACGTGTACCCAGACGATTATCCTGTATTTGTTGGACATGCCCTGGGGGTTCAGGGACAAGAGGTCATTCACAAGATACCGCTCCACGATCTGGATCGCATCGAGGGTTATGGCAACCTTTCACTCATTTATGTGCCCAAAAATACAGATGATGCTTTGCGTCGGCGCTCATTTGCCCGTTTGCATGAGATTGTCAACATTCTGCGCAGCCCAGGCGGCTGCCCTTGGGATCAGGAGCAGACACACCAGTCTATCCGCAAAAACCTGATTGAAGAAACCTATGAGGTCATTGAAACCATCGACGAAGATGATCCCGACCACATGAAGGAAGAGCTGGGGGATCTGTTACTTCAGATTCTGCTTCACTCGCAGATGGAGGAAGAATTAGGTACATTTAATGTGTATGATGTTATTGAGGGTCTGAATGATAAGCTCATCTTCCGTCACCCGCATGTGTTTGGTGAGAATCAAGCAGAAGATGCGAATGAAGCTCTGCAAAACTGGGAACAGATGAAGGCAGAGGAGAAGAAGCGCAAGGGGCTGGATCAACAGCATGTTTCCATATTAGACGGAATACCGCGTGATTTGCCTGCTCTGATGAAGGGATATAAGTTACAGAAGAAAGCAGCTAAGGTAGGCTTCGACTGGGATGACGTTAATGGCGTATTTAGCAAAATTGAAGAAGAGCTGGCTGAGCTGAAAGAAGCTGTACAGCAAAATCAAACTGCAGAAGAACAGAAGCTGGAGCTAGGCGATTTGTTATTTGCTGCTGCCAACGTGGCGCGATTCATTGATACCGATCCAGAAGAGGCGCTGGCGGCGACGAACCGCAAATTCACACAACGCTTCCAATACATTGAGGCACAGTTGCGTGAACAGGGTCGTACCCTTGCAGATAGCAATGTAGACGAGATGGAGCAATACTGGCAGGCAGCTAAGAAGGCAGGGCTATAACAAACTTTTGTTTTGGCTCATATTGGGAAAACATATTCCAAGATTGCAGCTAGTGTGTTATAATACGAACAAGTGTTTCGTTTGAATAGGTAGACATACATGATTTAACCTTGGTTGTTTTGGGTACTGGACTTAGACTGCTATTGGACAAGTAACCGCACGAAAGAAAAAAAGTCGTGAACCAAGGCAGGAATTCAGGTACCAAGCCAGAATACATGTGTAGTAACCATACGCGGGGTCAACAGCAACGATACGTTGCCAAGGCATCGCAGATACTTTTTTTTCAATTTGGGAGGCTTTTAAAAATGAACAAAACAGATCTGATTAACAACATTTCCACCAAAAGCGGTTTGACTAAAAAGGACGTTGAATCCGTATTGAACGGCTTTTTGGGAGAAATTACAGATGCACTTGCTAGCGGAGACAAAGTACAATTGATCGGCTTTGGCACTTTTGAGACCCGCAAACGTTCCGGTCGTACTGGCCGTAACCCACAAACAGGGAATGAGATCGTGATTCCTGAGTCCATCGTTCCTGCATTCAAAGCAGGTAACAAACTTAAAGAAGCCGTAAAATAATGCGTCTTGATAAATTCCTGAAGGTCTCCCGGCTGATTAAACGCCGCACTGTAGCCAAAGATGTCTCTGAACAGGGACGTGTTCTGGTAAACGGACGTGAAGCGAAACCTAGCGCCGCTGTTAAAGTGGGCGATGAGCTTACCGTTCAGTTTGGTCAGAAGCTAGTTACAGTGAAGGTGGAACGTCTTGCAGAGAGCACCAAAAAGGATGAGGCGAGCAGCCTCTATACCTTGGTTAAGGAAGAGCCGATTGCCAAGGACAACGGGCTGGACTGGTAACAGCATGCCCAGCATACCCTTTTACAAATGAATAACCTTTGAATAGAAACGTCTTTCCCATCTCGGGGAGGGCGTTTTTGTATTGTTTCATAGGTAATGCTTCAGTGCACAATCCTTTGGTTCTATTCCGTACTTCTGCTCCATAAGCTAGGTGTATGAAGGAGGGGTACATGCCATGGTTGAGCACGGGAAGGCTAAACAGCATCATTTGAGCATGCAAAATCGGAAACTGTTAGATCTGACAGGCGTCTCCAATGTGGAGAGCTTCGACAGTGAAGAATTTTTGCTTCAGACTGAACTTGGGCATCTGACCATCCGGGGGCACAATTTACATATCAAAAACCTGAGCCTGGAGGAAGGTCTACTGTCCATTGAGGGCACGGTAAGCTCACTTCAATATCTAGATCCCGGTTCTCAAAGTAAGAACAGCAAAGGCCTGTTTGGCAAGATGTTCCGATGAGTCCAGAAACACAATGGATCACATTGATGTGGATGCTGCTTTCGGGAGCCGTGATGGGAGTGGCCTATGACAGTTACCGGGTACTGTCCGGTCAACTTCGGTTTCCGAGATGGAGCATCCACACGCTCGATCTATTCTATTGGGTTGCCTCCGCGCTGTTCGTTTTTCGGATGCTATACGCCGGGAACCACGGACAACTGCGGTTTTATGTCTTTTTGGGGCTGATTTTGGGGGTTTGCTTCTATTTTTGGCTTTTAAGTGTTACAACCCAGCGTTTTGTGGTAATGTTAATTAAACTCGCAAGAACGCTGATTCATTGGTGTGGACATATCCTTAACATCCTGATCGTTATGCCAGCTAAAGGAGTGTACAAGTTAGTTCGTGTGCTGCTAGGTTTTTTGCTCGCGATCCTGCTATTCCTCGGCAAGTTGGTATTGCAATGTTTGGTACCATTCGGTAAGTTGTTCCGCTGGATGTTTAGGCCGCTCCTGAAATATTGGGTAACGCCACGCTTTTTGATCCGTGCGGGTGCAAGTATTGCAGCGATATGGAGACGCTTGTTTTAAGGAGGTCCGATAATGGGTAAAAAGCCTGTGGGTAGATCCACAGTTCCAACAGGTCAAGTTAAATCTGCGGGTGCACGAAGACGTCTAATGCTTTGGATGACATTTGTGATTGTTTTTGTCATTTGGGCAGGATATACCTTCCTTGTTCAGAGTGCGCAGATTTCGGACAAGAGCTCACATCTAGCTACACAGCAAGCTTCTAAGGAAGATACGTTGAAAAGGCTAGATCAGTTGAAGTATGAGGTCAGTCGGTTGAAAGACCCTGAATACATAGGACAACTGGCGCGCAAAAAAGGTTACTATTTACCTGAAGAGACACCAATTAAGGTGGAAGAGTCAGGTAACTGATGGAATTAGGCTCATTACGGAGCAAGGGTTATAACTCATATATCTGAAGCCGTCATACCGGAAAAAATAGGCTCCCTTATAGGGCAGAGCTCAGTTGACCTTGGTTTGCGGCATAAGGTATAATTAAACCAGCACAGCATTGATTTTGGCATTCAAAAAATCGGGTTGTATATTTTTAAGGGAGGATCATTTTATTCTATGGCAATTGAAGTGGGCACCAAGTTAGAGGGCAAGGTGACAGGAATCACGCATTTTGGAGCATTTGTGGATCTGTCAGGAGGTGTCACGGGTCTCGTTCACATCTCGGAAATCGCCGACAATTACGTCAAAGATGTCAACGACCACCTGAAGCTGAATGACCAAGTTACAGTAAAGGTTATCAACGTTGACAAGGATGGCAAGATCGGACTTTCCATTAAGCAAGCTGTTGACAAACCGGTTGAGCAACAAACACAATCCAGACCTCCGAGAGCTCCAAGACCGGAACGCAGTGGAGGAGATCGCGAACGATTCAGCGGCGGAGGCCCAAGTGGTGGCCAAGGTCGTGGTGGTGGCGGCGGATTTAACCGTGACCGCGGAGGCCGTTCTTTCAAGCCCGCAGCAGGCAAACCTTCATTTGAGGATAAAATGTCACGCTTCCTGAAAGATAGTGAAGAGCGGATTTCTTCGCTCAAGAAAAACACAGAAGGCAAACGCGGAGGCCGTGGAGCTAAGCGCGTATAGTCTGTCTCAACCTGATATCTAATATAAGAAAAGCCGTTGTCCCTTAGGACAACGGCTTTTTTGCATGCTCTTTTATTTGAAATTGTAGAGGTATGTGTATGAGGCAACAACATATTTACGCATTTTGAAGTTTACTGTCGTCCTTGTACGATGGACGGGATTAGTCGTCTTTTTTGTAAACTTATGCTCGGTCTCACCGATTTTCTGCGCTCAGTTGAAGAAGATATAAGAACATTTGTCGTCTACCATTTTTTACCGACACGTTTCCATGGCATTCCACAGGTATCCCGGTTAATACGAGCTTATGCTGGGGGCATGACGGTTCATAATCAGACATATTGGCTCTCGCTTTAGAATGTCCAAACAGAAGAAATGGCAGTAAGGCCGGGGGATTGTCTCCTCCGCGCCAGTCGTATTTCTTTTGTCGTAAACTTTTTGAATCCTACCCACCTATTATGACAAACTACGTCTCTCAATCTATCTATAATCAGAAACATCGAGAACGAAACACGAAAATAACAATTATGCGAATGGGGTGCCTTGGGATGATGGAAAAGTGGAATGTCATTCAATTTCCGGGAATGAAAGCTGGTAAAGGGAGTGCAGAAGCTCGGGAGGAGCTGTCGGTGCGGCTCAAACAGTGGATTAGTTCCCGCAAGGCTGTCCAGGTCGTAGCTACACGTAAATGGGTAATCCTGCTCACATTTATGGGTTTCCTGCTTGGCAAGGCAATGATACTAAATGAATTGTCACCGTTTGCTATCGCCTACTTCGCAGTTATTGCTTTCATGCGTAGAGATTACATTATTCCCGTCGGTGCTGCATTGTTAACGGGAAGTCTCTTTGCCCCATTTCCAGTCCCACTCATCGTTGCCACAGAGATCGCTATCTTCTATCTCTTTTATAGAGGTTTAGAGTCTTATGACCGTGCTGAATTATCTTATGCGCCAGCGATGGTGTTTACGACTACTTTTATGGTCAAGTTGTTCGCTGTTGTCATTGGACCATCGTTCAGTTGGTACGCCATGCTGATGCTTACGATGGATTCCGTACTCAGCTTCGTGCTTACGCTAGTGTTTATTCAGGCAATACCGATTTTTACGTACCGCAAAAAAAAGTTCAACCTAAAGAACGAGGAGATCCTCTGCCTAATCATCCTGCTAGCTTCTGTCATGACAGGAGCCGTTGGGTGGACGATTCAGTCTTTATCTGTCGAGCATATGCTATCTCGCTATCTGATTTTAATCTTTGCGCTAGTGGGCGGGGCCCCCCTTGGTGCTTCAGTGGGAGTCATTACTGGGCTTATCCTGAGCCTGGCTGATATGACAGCCATATATCAGATGAGTCTTCTCGCTTTTGCAGGGATGCTGGCAGGAATGCTGCGAGAGGGGAAGCGAGCAGGGGTAGCATTAGGCATGCTGCTTGGCTCATCGATCCTGGGGATATATTTAGGCGGACCAGGCGACGTTATGAATTCGTTATGGGAGACCTGTGCAGCTATCGTGCTATTTATGTTAACGCCAAAAAGCATGATGACGGCCATATCCAAATATGTGCCGGGCACGCAGGATCACACCAAGTCGCAGCATGAATATGCGAAGCGAATACGCGATGTAACCGCAGAGCGAGTAACTCGTTTTTCTCAAGTGTTTCGGCAATTGTCACGTAGCTTTGATCAGATGTCGGGCACGGGAGAAGTGGCACAGAACGAAGGCGGGATGGAGCATTTTATGAATGCTGTGGCTGAGGGATCATGTGCTAATTGCTTCAAACGGGCCCAGTGCTGGGATGCAAAGTTTATTCAGACGTACAAATATATGACCGATGTCATGAGCTCCATTGAAGCTAACCCTGAAATGTCTGGCAAGCAGATTCCAGCTGAATGGAACCGGGTCTGTGCTAAACCTGAGGAGGTTCTTGAGGTAATGAGAGCCCAGTATGGGCTGTATCAGCATAATATGCAATGGAAGCGTCAGATCGTCGATAGTCGGCAGCTCGTGGCAGAGCAGCTATCTGGGGTATCCCAAGTCATGGAGGATTTAGCGAAGGAAATTCAACGGGAAAGTGAGGAGATGGTTCAGCAGGAGGAGCAGATTCGAGATGCACTTGAATCACTGGGGCTGTCTATCCACTCTATTGAAATTATAAATCTGGAAGCAGGGAATGTTGAAATTGAAATTGTACATGCGTATACACGTGGGTTCGATGAATGCCGCAAGATGATTGCGCCATTAATATCGGATGTATTAGACGAGCACATTGCGGTGCTGCATGAAACGATGATGGATGCTCGGCAAGGCTTAGCAACGGTAACCTTCGGGTCAGCCAAAACATTTGAGATCAGCACAGGAGTAGCTGCGGCTGCCAAAGGGGGAGATCTGTTATCAGGGGATAGCTTCAGTACGGTTGAACTGGGCAATGGTACTTTTGCGGTGGCGCTTAGCGATGGTATGGGTAATGGGGAACGTGCACGTATGGAGAGCAGTGCAGCGCTGAATATCCTGGAACAATTACTTCAATCGGGAATGGATGAGAAACTGGCCATTAAGTCTGTAAATTCTGTACTCATGCTTCGGTCGCCTGAAGAGATGTATGCCACAGTAGACATGGCTTTGATTGATGAATATACGGCAGAGACCACATTTATGAAAATAGGTTCGACGCCAAGCTTTATTAAACGAGGGCAGGAGGTTATTCAGGTATCAGCTAGTAATTTGCCTATTGGTATTATAAAGGATATTGAGGTTGATCTGGTCACGGTACAGCTGCAGCCTGGGGATATTCTGATCATGATGACCGATGGCATCTATGATGCACCCGGCTATGCCGTCAACAAAGAATTATGGATGAAGCGACTTATTCAAGAGATTGACAGTGACGATCCACAAGATGTGGCAGACTGCTTGCTTGAAAGTGTTATTCGATATCAGCAACATGAGATCTATGACGATATGACTGTGGTTGTAGGCAAAGTAGAGCATTATCGCCCGGAGTGGGCTACGCTTCGCGTGCCTGGCATTAATCGAATGGAACGACCACGAACGGTGAGTTAATTCTCTCTACTCTGTTTGAACTCTCTCCAATCTGGCAATGCTATTCATAGAGTTGGAGAGTTATGAAGCGGAGGGATATCGAATGAAGCAAATTTTGTTGATAACCGACGGTTGTTCAAATGTAGGGACAAGCCCAGTACTCGCTGCTTCTGAAGCGAACGAGGAAGGGATTACAGTCAATGTTGTTGGCGTTATAGATTATGGAACGATAGGTGAACTAGGAAGCCGGGAAATAGAAGAGATTGCGAAGGCTGGGGGCGGAATCAGTCAGATTGTGGGGACAAGACAGCTTGCTCATACAATGCAGATGATGACTAGAAAAACAGTGGTTCAGACGATTCAGCAGGCGGTTAATAGAGAGCTAACACAAATTTTGGGAGATCAAAGTCCCAAAACGGTGACTGACCTTGACCCAGAGCGTCGTGCTCAGGTCGTGGAAGTGATGGATAATATGGCGGAAACCGCCCCGTTGCAGGTCATTCTGTTAATCGATGTAAGTGCGAGCATGAAGCCTAAGCTTGCAGCCGTAGAAGAGGGAATACGAGATTTGATGTTAAGTTTACAAGCTCGTGCTGGATCAAGCCGGCTTTCGGTATTTCATTTTCCTGGACGTCACAGTGGTGAGGATGCTGTCATGGATATTAACTGGACAACCGATCCGAGTAGTGTCCGATCACTGTTTGGACGTCTGCAGATGAGGGGAGCGACGCCCACAGGTCCTGCGATTCAGAAGGTGATTGATTTTTACCGATATGGTACACTGGAGGAACAGCAGGAAATAGAAGGGAAATATCGCATTGAAAGAGAAGGGATGCTCGGTGACAACGTTGTCTGACGCCTCTTTCCCGCCAGGAACAGTGATTACTGGGAAATGGAATCGCAGCCGTTATACGGTTCGAAAGTTGCTGGGCAAAGGAGCTAACGGCATCGTTTTTCTTGTCCAGCGGGGTGAAAATGGCAAACACTATGCACTTAAAATGGGGTTTGATCCCGTAGATTTGCAATCAGAGATCAATGTGCTCAAATCTTTTCAGTTACAGCGCAATCATGAGGCTCTTCGTCAGAGCGGCATTCCCTCCTATCTCAAAGATGTGGATGATTATGCCGTTCGTGGCCGTGATATTCCTTTTTACGTGATGCGTTACGTTCGAGGTGAGGCTTTACATCACTTCATTCGACGTCAGGGTACGGAATGGACACTTTTGGTTGGACTCAGACTTCTGCAAAAATTGGCACAGCTGCATCAGGCAGGGTGGGTATTTGGCGATCTTAAACCTCAGAATGTACTCGTATCCGATTATGGTCATGTAGAACTTATTGATTATGGTGGAGTTACATCGATTGGTCGAAGTGTCAAACAGTTTACAGAGTGGTACGACCGTGGATTCTGGAATGCTGGAAGTCGGACTGCTGACAGCAGCTATGATGTATTTGCTTTTGCCATGCTAATGATTCATGTATTGGAGGCTGATGCGCTCAAGGCACTTGCTGCTGAAGGGTTACCACAATTGCGGAGTGTGAACCAACTGGTGAGCTTGGTAGAGCGGAGTGAACGACTCAAACCGTTTCGTCATTGGATGATCCAGGCGCTGCGAGGTCAATTCCGGGATGCCGAACATGCGACCAAGGGTTGGAAGGAGCTCATGGCACGGCCGATTCCTTCGAGACGTCGTTCTCAGCATTCAACACCAAGATGGCTCAAAAATTCATTTGCTGTATCCGTTATACTACTTATTGGGGTACTGATCTATGCGCTTCGGTTCTAATGTCCAGAGTGCATATACATAACGTAAGGAATGAGGAAAAGGTATGGAAGCTTTACGCTGGGACAAGCTGGTGAAACATGTTCTGGATGCAGCGGAAGAGCATCAATTATGGGTTCCTGGGGATCGGATTGTCGTCGCTGTGTCGGGCGGGCCGGACTCGGTGGCTTTTTTGCATATCATGCACGAGATAAGCTCAAGCCATGTGCCGTTAGAATTGATCTGTGCTCACGTACATCATGGATTTCGAAGTGAATCCGATCAAGAAGCGGAAATGGTGGAGGCACTGGCAGCCCGTTTGGGATTGCCGTTCGAGTGGATACGAGCAGATATTCCTTCTTATATGAAGATTACAGGTCAAGGATCTCAAGAGGCTGCACGAGATAGACGTTATGCATTTTTACATGAGGTGGCAAGCAAATACGATGCAGCAAGCATTGCACTTGCTCATCATGCCGACGATCAGGCGGAGACGGTCATGCTTCATTTGCTACGTGGCAGCGGCCTATCTGGACTGAGTGGAATGAAGTTTAAACGGCGCGAAAAAAATGTGGAACTTATTCGTCCATGTCTTCGTATAAACAAGACAGACCTTGTAGAAGCTTGTAATACCAGGGGATTTCCGTACTTTACGGATGAGAGTAACTCCCTGCGTAAGTATCGGCGTAATGCTATTCGCTTGGATGTCCTTCCTTTTTTGGGGCAGTATAATGGACAGTTAACGCCGTCATTGAATCGACTCGCTGAAATTGTAGGCGATGAAGACGATTTCATGGAACAAGGTGCATATGACGCATACAGGTGTCTAGTGCAGGAGAACGGCGGAAGGCTTACCTTTGAGGTGCCTTCCTTTTTGAAGTTACATGTCGCTTTACAACGAAGGTTGATTAAACTAATATTGAATTATCTGCCTTTGGACAGTGATTTTGTCGACTTTACCCGTATCGAAACCATTCGTCGGAAGGTGATAGAGCCCTCTGTGACGACCTGGAGCCTGGATATCGGACAGACACTTGTCTGTACCCGGGAGTATAATTTGATCTCCTTTGGCATACGGAATGACGTACAGGATCAAACCTACGAGTATCGTCTAACGAATTGGAGTGAAACGCATGAGTTTCCTCTCTCCGAAATCAACCGATTTCTTCGCTTGACGACCGTAATCCCCGAGGACTATCTTGCACCGGAATCAGCGAACCAAGCCGCATTTGATGCGGATCAACTGGTTATGCCGCTGATTGTGCGTTCACGATTACCTGGAGATACCATGAAAGTCATGGGATTAAACGGAAGCAAAAAGGTGAAAAATATTTTCATCGATGAAAAAATCCCACCTTCTGTCCGTCCACGAATACCAGTGGTATGTGACGGAGCGGGCAACATTATTTGGTTGCCTGGTGTTCGTCGCTCGAACGTAGCACCGGTTCAAGAGGATACTTCCGCAATTTTATACATGACTGTAGGCGATTCAGCGATTCAGGGGTAGTGGTTATGGTTCAGGTAAGGCTTTCATAGTATAACTTTAGGAGGTTCGCACAGTTGCAGAACGATATTCAAGAAGTATTGATTAGCGAAGAAGAGATTCAGAGTAAGGTTAAGGAACTAGGCGCAACATTAAGTGCCGAGTATGAAGGTCGCAACCCTTTGGTCATTTGTGTGCTCAAAGGTGCGTTTATATTTATGGCTGATTTGGTTAAGAACATAACGGTACCTGTTGAAATGGATTTTATGGCAGTATCCAGTTATGGCGCTTCCACCAAATCGTCAGGGGTTGTCAAAATCATTAAGGATCTGGATGTTTCGGTTGAAGATCGCGAGGTTCTGATTGTCGAAGACATTATTGATAGTGGACTCACACTCAGTTACCTGATTGATCTTCTTGAAAACCGTGGCTCCAAGTCTGTGCGTGTAGTCACGCTGTTTGATAAGCCATCAGGCCGCAAGGTCGAGCTAGAAGCTCATTACACAGGCTTTGACATTCCTGACGCATTCATCGTTGGATACGGTTTGGATTACGCTGAGCAGTACCGGAATCTTCCTTATATCGGGATTTTGAAGCCGGAAGTCTACACCAGCTAATATCATCCTGGACCCAAGCCTTGAGAGTTTTCTGGCTTCTGTTGAGAAGCCGTGTCGGGCTATGTTAAAATAATTAAAGTGTCTCGAGAGGAGGTAGGGGATGAATCGGTTCATCCGGAATTCTGCTTTTTATTTAATTCTTTTTTTAGTCGTGGTGGGCATAGTCCAATTCGTCAGCAATGGCGGCGAAGCCACCGATAATCCTAGATATGATCAGTTGCGTGCAGCAGTTAAGGCCAACAATGTTGCTGAATTGACGGTTCAATTCGACGGTCAGTCGTTTCTGGTAACCGGTCAATACAAAGAGAAGCCTGCAGAAGCCAAATCAGAAAACTTCTCAACGTATATTCCTCCTACGGATGAAGCGATTAGTGAGCTTGTAGCGGCAAGTGAAACTAATAATTTTCAGTTTAATCAGGAGCCAATGAGACGTGACAGCATCTGGCTGACACTGTTGACCTCTTTTATTCCTTTGATCATTATGTTCCTGTTGTTCTTCTTCCTGTTTAATCAGGCGCAAGGCGGCGGCGGTAAAGTAATGAACTTTGGTAAAAGTCGGGCTCGTCTCTATAACGAAGAGAAAAAACGGGTTACGTTTGAAGACGTTGCTGGTGCTGATGAAGAGAAGCAGGAACTTGTTGAAGTCGTTGACTTCCTCAAAGATCCTCGTAAATTTGCAGCAGTAGGTGCACGTATTCCTAAAGGCGTATTGCTCGTAGGTCCTCCAGGTACTGGTAAAACATTGCTCGCACGTGCCGTAGCCGGTGAAGCGGGTGTACCGTTCTTCAGTATTTCCGGTTCCGACTTCGTAGAAATGTTCGTCGGTGTCGGTGCATCACGTGTACGTGATTTGTTTGAAAATGCGAAGAAAAATGCCCCATGTATCATCTTTATTGATGAGATTGATGCTGTAGGTCGTCAGCGTGGCGCTGGCCTTGGCGGTGGACACGATGAACGTGAACAGACGCTCAACCAGTTGCTCGTTGAAATGGACGGATTCGGCGCTAACGAAGGTATCATCATCGTAGCTGCAACGAACCGTGCAGATATTCTTGACCCTGCCTTGCTGCGTCCAGGACGTTTTGACCGTCAAATTACGGTTGACCGCCCAGATGTTAAAGGCCGTGAAGCTGTCTTGAAAGTACACTCTCGTAACAAACCTCTGACCAAAGATGTGAAGATGGATGTTATCGCGAAGCGTACAACGGGCTTCTCTGGTGCTGATCTAGAGAATCTCTTGAACGAAGCGGCATTGCTTGCAGCACGTCGTAATCGTAGAGATATCTCCATGAAAGAAGTTGACGAGGCGATTGACCGTGTCATTGTTGGTACGGAGAAGAAGAGCCGTGTTATCAGTGACCGTGAGAAACGAATTGTTGCTTATCACGAAGCAGGTCACACCATCGTTGGTTATTTCTTGGAACATGCCGATATGGTACATAAAGTTACTATCATTCCGCGCGGACGTGCGGGCGGATATGTAATCATGTTGCCAAAAGAAGATCGTATGCTTGTCACCAAGCAAGAGCTGCTCGACAAAGTAACAGGACTCCTTGGAGGCCGTGTTGCGGAAGAATTGTTCATCGGCGAAATTGGTACTGGTGCATACAGCGACTTCCAACAAGCGACAGGTATTGTTCGTAGCATGGTTATGGAATATGGTATGAGTGAAAAATTGGGTCCAATGCAATTCGGAAGTTCACAAGGACAAGTGTTCCTTGGTCGTGATATTGGACATGAACAGAATTACTCGGATTCCATTGCATATGAGATTGATCAGGAAATGCAACGCTTTATTAACGAATGTTACGAGAAATGTAAGGACTTGCTCGTAAAACATACGAGAGAGATGCATCTGATCGCAGAAACATTGCTTGAAGTGGAGACTTTGGAAATGGATCAGATCAAGCAATTGATCGAGACAGGTTCTCTGACTCCGGTAGCTGAGAGCAACAATGATGATGAAGGTACGCCAAGTGAAAGTGGAGAGCCAATCGTTGATAACATCGGCGATGTGCGTGTCCGTATTCAAGGCAAGGATGAAACACCTGGAACACCATCGGGTGATATTCCTAACGAAACTCCGAATCTGGATAAACCTAACGGTAACGATCCAGATGATGGTGGAACGAAACCAACATCATAATCTAAATTAATGATCTGTCTAATGACAGATACACAGAGGAGAGCCCAAGGGCTCTCCTTTTTTATGTCTTAGAATCAATTCAAGGGATAATGATACGCATACCGATTATTTTAAATTATATATAACGGTAATGACGAGATTGAGGAAGAACCATGCAGAAAATGGGTAGTTATCAGGCAGTTCTGGAGACATTTCATTTATTGACAGAGTCGTGAACGTTGTGTACATTAGGTGTTAAACCGCTTGTGATTCGTTTCTCAAGCGAAAAATGATGACGTAGGCAGTCATACGAAACAGTGAATATCGCTGTCCCGATAAGGAGAGGATCACAGGTGGAAGCTCTGGCTTTAGAGCGCAAGGCTGAGATGAACCGTGAGCTGCGTGAGCGGCTGATGGAGTTGAAAAAGGAACGTAATGCTATTATTCTTGCTCATTATTACCAACGTGATGAAGTACAGGAAGTTGCCGATTTTCGCGGAGATTCATTTCTGCTAGCTCAAAAAGCTGCAGAGACCGATGCAGATGTAATCGTATTCTGCGGGGTTCATTTTATGGGTGAAAGCGCTAAAATTCTGGCACCAAACAAAACGGTTATTATTCCGGATGAACGTGCAGGTTGCCCGATGGCCGATATGGTCAACGTTGAAGGGCTCCGTAAGTTAAAAGCACAACATCCAAATGCCAAAGTGGTTACGTATATCAATTCCTCGGCGGAGATCAAAGCAGAAACGGATATCTGTTGCACCTCAGCAAATGCTGTTAAAGTGATCCAATCTGTTGATTCTGATGAAATCATCTGGGTACCTGATAAAAATCTAGGTCATTATGTGCAGCAACATACGGACAAGAAGATGATTATCTGGGAAGGGTACTGTAATACCCACGATATGCTAACGGTTAAAGATGTTGTGGAGATGAGAGCTAAATATCCGAATGCTGAATTTGTTGTCCATCCTGAATGTCGCCCAGAAGTAGTGGAGATGGGTGATTTTGTAGGCAGCACTACAGCTATTCTTGAATACTGCAAGAAGTCCACAACGAAAGAGTTCATCGTAGGTACCGAAGATGGAACAGGGTATCAGCTCCGTCTGGATAGCCCAGACAAACAGTTTCATTTTGCCACCAAATTTCTCGTTTGCCCTAACATGAAGGTGAATAACCTGAAGAAGCTGGTGAAGTGTCTGGAAACGATGAAGCCGCAAATTTACGTACCACCAGCTGTTGCTGACAAAGCCAGAGAATCACTAGAGCGTATGTTATTGGTGAAGTAACGTGCGTTACTCTTGCTCCAAGACGGGTGAATAATATGATACCTTCATACTTAGTCGATTTTGATCTCTCCTCGCTGCCTGTAGTCGAGACGGATGTGCTAGTGATTGGTTCAGGCATTGCGGGATTGTTTACTGCCATCAAAGCCGGTGAAGAGCGCCGTGTGTTGATGATCACGAAGAAATCGTTATTGGAAAGTAACACACGGTATGCCCAAGGAGGAATTGCCGCTGTCATTGCAGAGGATGATTCCCCCGCATACCATTTGCAGGATACGTTAATCGCTGGAGCAGGCTTATGCCGCTCCGTAGCGGTTGAGGCGTTGGTAAATGAAGGCCCAGATGGTGTTAAGGAATTAATCAGACTGGGAACAGCATTCGATGAGGAGAACGGCGTGCTGGCGTTGACGCAGGAAGGAGCGCATAGCCACCGCCGTATTTTGCATGCAAATGGAGACGCAACAGGGTATGAAATTGTGCGAGCACTGACTGTAGTGGCCAATGAGCACCCTGGCATTGAAGTATGGGATGAACATTTTGTTATTGATTTGATCACTGATCATGGTGAATGTATAGGAGCCCTTGTCCAAAAGGCAGATGGTTCGCAGGTGTATGTCAAAGCTCAGGCGACCGTTTTATGTTCTGGCGGTGCTGGACAGTTGTATCGATACACTACGAATCCAGAGGTTGCAACGGCTGACGGGGTAGCTATGGCATATCGTGCCGGAGCTGTCATTCGGGACATGGAGTTCATTCAATTCCATCCTACTTCCTTATGTTACCCGGGAGCGCCGCGTTTCCTCATATCGGAGGCGGTACGGGGTGAAGGTGCTGTGTTGCGCAATGTGAAGGGCGAACGCTTCATGGAACGCTATCATGAACAGCTTGAGCTGGCTCCTCGTGATATTGTAGCAAGAGCGATTGTCAGTGAAATGGAAGCCACTAACAGCACCTTTATCTACTTAGACATCACGCATGAATCAACCGAACTGATCAAGCATCGCTTCCCCACAATTTATGAAACCTGCATGCGGTACGGGCTTGATATGACTACAGACTGGATTCCAGTTGCACCTGCAGCCCACTACATGATGGGTGGTGTGAAGACAGATCTTAGCGGCGAGAGCAGTATTGGCAGGTTGTTCGCATGTGGGGAGGTTTCATCTACAGGGGTACACGGAGCGAATCGTCTGGCGAGCAATTCCTTGTCAGAAGCGATCGTGTTTGGGCGAAGGATAGTGGAGCGAGTTCTTTCCCTTCCGCCTCTAGCTCCAATTCGTTATGAGCATTTTGCTGGAGGTATCGGAAGAAAAGTTGTGGCAGAGCAAAGACCTGTATCTGAACGACGTCTACGACTACAAAAAATGATGGTTCGTTATGTTGGTCTGCGCCGTAACGGGGTTAATCTGCAAGGAGCTATGGAACAGCTTCAGCATGAGTTGCACTATTTTGACCAGATGCTTACACAAAGGGAAGAGATGGAGTATGCCAACCTTCTGACATGTGCATGGCTAGTGACTACAGGTGCGTTACATCGGCAGGAAAGCCGAGGGGCACACTATCGGGAAGATTTCCCGCAGCGTGATGATGTAGTCTGGCAGAAGCATAGTCTGCAGCAACGAGAACAAGCGATTGTGGAGGAATTGATGTCATGATATTGAACGGATATAATGAAGAACTCATCGAACGAATTAAAAGCTGGCTTCGTGAGGATGTTGGTGCCGGTGATGTGACCTCCAGTGTAACGATTCCGGCAAGCCATCAATCCAAGGCGGTTATTCATGCCAAAGACAATGGTATCATTGCAGGGATCACTGTAGCTGAACTGGTGTTTCAAGTCGTAGATCCTACAATAGTGTTTAAACCGATGGTTCAAGATGGTGACTTGGTTACAACAGGTACTATACTGGCTGAGGTGGAAGGAAGTACACACCGCTTGTTAACAGGTGAACGGCTGGCTCTGAACCTGCTGCAACGGATGTCGGGTATTGCTACTCGTACACGTTCTTATGTGGAAGCAATCGAAGGCCTAGCCACGAAGTTGGTAGATACACGTAAGACTACACCGGGTCATCGATTACTTGAGAAGTATGCGGTGCGTGTGGGTGGTGGATCGAATCATCGCTTTGGTTTATATGATGCGGTTATGATTAAAGATAATCATATCAAGGGCGCAGGTGGCATTACAGCCGCTGTTGAGCGTGCTAGGGCAGCTATTCCGCATACCATGACCATTGAAGTGGAGACGGAAAACCTGGATCAGGTACGAGAGGCATTGCAAGCTGGAGCGGATATCATTATGCTGGATAACATGCACCCAGATCGTATGCGTGAGGCAGTTGCGATAATCCGTGAGCAGTCTCCGCATGTGAAAGTTGAGGCTTCAGGTAACGTCTCTTTGAAAACCATTCGTGGTATTGCAGAGAGCGGTGTGGATGTAATCTCAGTTGGCAGGTTAACCTACTCTTTTGAGAGCCTGGATATTAGCCTTGATTTAAACGAAAAGAAAGAGGGGTGAACCTCTTTGATTCTTGTAGTAGACGTGGGCAACAGCAATATCGTTCTTGGTGTATATCAAGGTCGAACGTTGCTCCACCATTTTCGCTTGAGCACATCTCGTCAGTCCACAGTGGATGAATATGGCGTATTGATTTATAATTTATTTCATATGTCCGGTATCTCTACACGTGACATTGAAGGAGTTATCATTTCATCTGTCGTTCCACCACTGGTGAATGTGATTGAAACGATGTGTGCTAAGTATGTTGGCAAAAAGCCAATGCTTGTTGGGCCTGGAATTAAGACAGGACTTAATCTGCGTTACGAGAACCCTCGTGAAGTAGGTGCAGATCGAATCGTGAATGCAGTAGCAGCCGTTCATAAATATGGGGGGCCGCTTGTCGTTGTTGATTTCGGAACAGCGACGACATTTGACTGTATTGACGAGAAGGGCAATTATTTAGGTGGTGCCATCGTACCAGGCATTCATATTGCCACAGAAGCACTGTACGAGCGGGCGTCTAAGTTACCCCGTATCGAGCTAGAGAAACCCAAGAAGGTCATAGGCCGTAATACGGTTCATGCCATGCAGGCGGGCATTATCTATGGGTATGCAGGGCAGGTGGACGGAATCGTGGAACGCATTCGTGAGGAGCTGGGAGCGAAGCCGAAGGTCATCGCGACTGGTGGACTTGCTGCTTTGATTGCAGAAGAAACCCGCAGCATTGAAGAAGTCGATCCGCTGCTTACGCTTGAAGGGCTGCGTATCATTTATGAGCGGAACCGGGAAAGGTAAGAACAAAGGGCGCAGACAGCGGGCTGATTAGACAGTCTTACGTGTTGTGCCGTTTTTTTTCTTCTACATTAGATGGATACACAATAATACATGGCAAAACGCCAAAGGAGGCTGAATGACTTGGAAAACAAAAAACAAGATCGATTAATTCGAGGTACAGCAATGGATGGACGGGTTAGAGCATTTGCTGTCCAGACGACAGAATTGGTTGAGGAGCTGCGCAGAAGACACGATACGTTTCCCACGGCTACAGCTGCCATGGGGCGTACCCTTACAGCTGCGGCTATCATGGGTGCTATGCTTAAGGGAGAAGAGAAGCTCACCATTCAGGTTAAGGGCGATGGTCCAATCGGCCAGATTGTAGCAGACGCCAATGCGAAAGGTGAAGTGCGTGGTTATGTTTCCAACCCACACGTGCACTTGCCTAGCAATAGTATGGGTAAACTGGATGTTGCAGGTGCAGTAGGAACGGAAGGCTTCGTCAATGTAACGAAGGACCTTGGACTGAAAGAGCCTTATCGCGGTAGTGTCCCAATTATTTCTGGTGAACTAGGTGAAGATTTCACGTACTATTTTGCTAAATCAGAGCAAACGCCGTCTGCTGTAGGTGTAGGTGTTCTGGTTGATACGGATAACTCCGTGATCGTGGCAGGTGGATTTATTGTACAGCTCCTTCCAGGACTATCTGATGATGAGATTACGGTTATTGAAAAGTCGATCGGCACACTGCCACCTGTTACAACTTTGCTGGATCAAGGACTTGAGCTCGAACAATTGTTGACTCGAATCCTCCCTGATGTACAAGTACTAGATGAAATGGATATTCGATTCCGTTGTGAGTGTTCACGGGAACGCGTAGAGCAGACGCTCATTAGCTTAGGCCAATCGGAAATGGAGCAATTAATTGAAGAAGAAGGCCAGGCTGAAGTGGTATGTCAATTCTGTAATGAAGCGTATGATTTTAATAAGGAACAACTTGAGACCATTCTGGAGCAAGCCAAGAACTGATTCTAGCGGGGACGGGATACGGAATGACAAGGCAAGAAAAAGGATTATGGACGGCTGTAATTGTCTTGACGCTTGGTATGCTTGTGATGGGTTCGGTCATGGTGGTACAGGGTCTCAGGACAGGTCGTGAAGAGGGGGAGCTACCCCATGATTCAGGTCAAGAGGAAGGTAGCGCTGTAGCCACAATTAACGGAGAAGTGATCACGGATAAAGATTGGACAGATGCTTTGAAGAAGCGCTATGGCAGCGAATTATTGCTTCAGATGCTCAACCGCAAAGCAGTATACGCCGAAGCCATTGCACGTAATCTAACGGTAACACCTAGAGAAATTGCGAAGGAACTTACCAATGCAATGGATGGATATGATTCGGAACAATCGTATTATGACGAGATGCAGTCTCAGCTCGGTTTATCTAGGCAAGATCTTGAACTGGAGGCAGGGTACAGGCTTCTCTTGGAGAAGATTGCAACGAGCAGCATTCAGATTAAGGATTCAGATATCGAGCGTTACTGGAACGAGCATCAAGAAGATTACGTTTCCCCGGAGAAGTATGATCTGTCCATGATTGTGGTGAAGGATAAAAGAGAAGCGGATTCCTTATTGGAAGCTCTGGAAAACGGGGCAGACTTCGAGCAGACTGCACGTGTCGAATCAACCGACAGCTTTTCTCGTGATTTGGGTGGGAAACTAGGCTGGATTGAGCAGAATGATCCATTTCAACCCGAAGAAGTATTGAACCTTGCAGGTCAGTTGGAGATTGGTGATATTGCAGGACCTGTAGATATTCAAGAAGGATATGCCATCATCAAATTGAACGATATTCAGGAACGTCAGGAGCAATCGGCAGAAGAGGCTCACGAAGAAATTCGGATGCAACTGGCATTAAGTCAAGCAGACCCGCTTCCCCAGGTGGAAGAAAGACTTCGAAACAAGTATGAAGCGGTGGTCGTTTCCGATATTCCGGCGTCATAATTAATGAATAGATCTTGCGAATTAACTTCATCGTGATAAAAATACTCTGTCTACAGGCTTAAGGCCCAAGGCAGAGTATTTTTTTTAGTACTCATATTGACAATAGGGCGTAAGGTTGATAAGATGAAAATAATCAAATACCTACTCGTTTACTCGGAATAAAAATAAAAACCAAAAAAGAAACCTACGGAATCCCCATACTGGTTAGAGGACATAGCTGACAGCATGGATGTTAACGGATTTCCGCAGTTCTTCTATAACAACCAGAGGCTGCTTCAGCCGTACATGTATAGGTAACCGCACCAAGTATTATTCATCCAACTAAGGAGGGCATTCATATGGCTAAAGTAGTAAATAACGTAACAGAACTCATCGGAGGTACTCCGCTTGTTCGTCTGAACCGTATCGTACCAGAAGGCAGTGCTGAAATATTCGTGAAGCTGGAGTATCAGAATCCAGGGTCAAGCGTTAAAGACCGTATTGCAGTTAGCATTGTAGAAGAAGCGGAAAAAGAAGGCAAGTTGAAACCAGGTGATACCATTATTGAAGCTACAAGTGGTAACACAGGAATCGGTCTCGCGATGGTGGCTGCAGCTAAAGGCTATAAGTCCGTTATTGTAATGCCTGAAACAATGAGCTTGGAGCGCCGTAACTTGCTTCGTGCTTATGGTGCTGAGCTCGTGCTTACGCCTGGCGCTGAAGGTATGAATGGTGCTGTCAAAAAAGCGGAAGAGCTCCTGAAGGAGAATCCGACCTATTTCATGGCTGAGCAATTCAAAAATAAAGCCAACGTGAAAATCCACCGTGAAACGACTGGCCCTGAGATTGTTGAAGCAATTCAATCTGTGGGTGGTACGTTGGATGCTTTCGTTGCAGGGATTGGTACAGGCGGTACAATTACAGGAACAGGTGAAGTGCTGAAAGAAGCATTCCCTTCTGTAAAAGTTATTGCTGTAGAGCCAGCGGCTTCGCCAATTTTGGCTGGCGGTAAGCCAGGGCCTCACAAAATTCAGGGAATCGGTGCCAACTTCATTCCTGAAATTTTGGATCAAGAAATCTATGATGAGATCATTCACATCGAGAATGACGATGCATTCGAAACAGCTCGCCTGGTAGCCAAAGAAGAAGGTATCCTGTCTGGTATCTCTTCTGGTGCAGCGATTCGTGCAGGTTTGCAAGTCGCTAAACAATTGGGTGAAGGCAAGCGTGTAGTGGTTATTGTACCAAGTAATGGCGAACGTTATTTGAGCACGCCGCTGTATAACTTCGAAGCTTAATCCTGTCCTGAATGTACATTCAATCCTCCTTGCCCATATGTAGGGCGAGGAGGATTTTTTGCTGAACGCTTTTAAAAGGAGCGGTGCTTTAGTATACTATCAGACAATAGAACTAGCGACAGATGGAGGGCGGTACACCGCAATGACACACGTGATGACAACATACGCCGACTGGACAGAGTGGGCCAAACAAGGCTGGACCATGCTGCCATATATGATGAAGTCGGATGATGAGCCGGATCATGGCGGTTTACCGTTAACCTGGGAAGAGGCTTGGCAGCAGGCTTCACCTTATGCAATGGTGTTAGAGAATGGAAAGGGCGGAAGATATACATTTCTTGGACTACATCCCGTTTCCGTTATCTCTGGCAAAGGCAACGAAGCAGTCATTTATGACCTCGAAAAAGGAGATACAACCACTGAGAGCGGCAAGCCGCTTGATGTGTTGAAACGATGGTCAGCAGCCTACCGTGCCCCGAAGGTAGAAGGAGCACCCGATTTCGGGGGTGGCTGTGTTGGATATCTCAGCTATGATATAGCTCGATCTTTAGAGAAGTTGCCAACGATTGCTGAGGATAATCCAGAACTACCGGATTACTGGTGGATGCGCTTTGAGGAAATCTGGGCGTATGATCATGAGCTACAGGCTTTGTTCTGTATGGTTCATATGGCAATGCCGGAAGATCCAAGTGAACAAGCGTTATCTAAGTTGTACGTTAAGGCAGAGCAGCGTGCAGCCTTGATGCAAGACCGCTGGTTGAACATATGGACAGCTGCCCAAGGTGAGCATCAATTGCAAGTCTCAACGGAGCGGCAGCAGCGATTACTTTTGTCACAGCAGGAAGACGTAACGGATCTGGAAACAGAAGGCTGGAAGACAGCATTTCCCCAGCACCAGTTCGAACAAGCCGTGCATC
The DNA here is from genome assembly GCF_036884255.1 of Paenibacillus tundrae. Classification (NCBI taxonomy): domain Bacteria; kingdom Bacillati; phylum Bacillota; class Bacilli; order Caryophanales; family Paenibacillaceae; genus Paenibacillus; species Paenibacillus tundrae. Next base: position 75,702 of record NZ_CP145605.1, read on the forward strand.
GGGTGCAGGAATATATCCGGCAGGGAGATGTATTTCAGGTGAACCTATCATTACGACAGGAAAAGCAGCTGAATACCAAGGCAGAGCATATCTATGAGTGGCTACGTCTCGTTAATCCATCCCCATATATGGGGATGTTACGCAGTCCTGAATTTCAACTGGTCAGTGGTTCTCCGGAGCTGCTCGTTAAGGTCGACAATGGCAAAGTTAGCGCACGTCCCATAGCCGGTACTCGCAGACGCGGACGGGACGAGGCTGAGGATAAGCTGATGGCTGCCGAGTTGCTGAACAGCGACAAGGAACGGGCTGAGCATATTATGCTGGTTGACCTGGAGCGCAATGATATAGGGAGAATTGCAGCCTATGGGTCGGTGCATGTTCCAGAGCTGATGACGATCGAGAAATACTCCCATGTGATGCATCTGGTATCCCAGGTTGAGGGGACGCTGGCAACGGGTTTATCTGCTTTTGATGTCATTGCGGCTACATTCCCAGGTGGGACGATTACCGGTGCGCCCAAGGTACGTACAATGGAGATTATTGAGGAGCTGGAGCCGGTACGTCGCGGACCATACACAGGTTCGATCGGATGGATGGATTACAGTGGCAATATGGAATTGAACATTGTGATTCGTACACTGGCAATCAAAGATGACATCGGATACGTACAGGCAGGGGCAGGCATCGTCATTGATTCAGATCCATATCGTGAATATAAGGAATGTCGCAATAAGGCGAGAGCAATGATGAGAGCTGTGCAATATAGCGAGGAATCCATACAAGTAAAGAAGTCGCTAGAAATAACAACGGAATCGGTCTGAATTGGTTGTAAACTAAAAAAAATGAAGCAACCGTCACTGTGTTGACGGACAAATAGGAGGAGCAGGCATATGATACTGGTTATCGATAATTACGATTCCTTCACGTACAACCTGGTTCAATATCTTGGTGAACTAGGTGAGACTGTGGAAGTACGTCGCAACGATGAAATTGATCTGGCAGGTATTGAAGCTCTGGCACCTGATCATATTCTGATCTCTCCGGGCCCTTGCACTCCAACTGAAGCGGGGATCAGCTTGGCTGTTATTGATCACTTCAAGGGTAGCATTCCAATCTTTGGCGTATGTCTAGGACATCAATCCATTGGACAGGCCTTCGGCGGTAATGTGATTCGAGCAGATCGCATGATGCATGGTAAGACATCTGAGATGCATCATAATGGTACATCCGTCTTCGCTGGATTACCGTCACCTTTTACAGCTACACGTTACCATTCCTTGATTGTTGAGCGCAGCAGCTTACCAGACTGTTTAGAGATCACAGCAGAAACTGCTGAAGGTGAGATCATGGGATTGCGTCATAAAGAATATGCGATTGAAGGCGTTCAGTTCCATCCAGAATCGATTATTACAGATCACGGTCATCAGATGTTACGTAACTTCTTGTCCGGGCGGGTGACCGTATAACATGAACTATGCCGCGATCAACGGAGACGTAATCCATATGGCGGCAGCCGTGATTCCGGTAACGGATCACGGCTTTTTATATGGACTTGGTTTGTTCGAGACATTTCGGACGTATCGTGGTGTGCCTTTTCTGCTGGAGCAGCATTTAGAGCGAATGGCTGCTGGGTGCCACGAACTAGGTATTCCTTTTACGGTAACAACAGCGCAGGTGACAGATTGGATTCAGCGTTTGTTACAAGCGAATGAGTTAGAAGATGCTTATGTGCGTTATACCATCTCGGCGGGTGAAGCTTCTCTTGGATTACCATCCGGAGATTATATTCAGCCCAACCATATCGTGCTGGCTAAAGAGTTACCGCTCCTATCCCCCTCTCTCTATGAGCAGGGTAAAATGCTTCAATGTCTGACGACACCTCGTAATACGCCTGAAGGGCATGTTCGCTTCAAGTCGTTACATTATATGAACAGCATTCTTGCCAAACGGGAGTTGAATGGATATGGTGCACCAGCTCAGGGCGCAGAAGGGCTGCAATTAACACGTAGCGGCCATGTGGCTGAGGGAATCGTAAGCAACGTATTTTGGATGATGCAGGGTGTGTTGTACACACCAGCGATTGAGACGGGTATCTTACCAGGCATCACCCGTGCTGTTGTATTGGAGTTAGCACTACAGCAAGGTATTCCTTGTAAAGAGGGATTATTTTGCTGGAATGAGCTGCTGCATGCAGACGAGGCTTTCCTGACAGGGTCGGTAACGGAGCTTGTCCCTGTCACGACTTTACGTGATCAACATGGAACGGAAACAATCATTAGCAACGGACAAATAGGCCCAGTTACATCTTTACTTCTGGGTATGTATCGAGAGAAAGCGGGGTATACTTCATGACACTTACGCCAGTTATATATGAACGAACGTATTCCTTTGGCCCAGCGGAATTAAAACTCGGAGACCGGACATTAATTATGGGCATCTTGAACGTCACGCCTGATTCATTCTCCGATGGCGGGCGTTACAATCATGTTGACCTCGCTGTGGCTCATGCCATACAGATGATAGAGGACGGCGCTGATCTAATTGATATCGGTGGAGAATCCACGAGACCAGGCTCAGAGGTTGTGAATTCCGAGGAGGAATTAAGCCGGATTATTCCGGTAATTAAAGCACTACACCAGCAAGCTCCACATATTCCGATATCGGTGGATACCTACAAGGCGGATGTAGCTCGGCAGGCTATTCTGGCTGGGGCACATATCATCAATGATGTGTGGGGAGCCAAAGCGGATCCGGCTATGGCACAAACAGCGGCAGAGCTTGGTTGCCCTCTGATGTTGATGCACAATCGACAAGAACGAGACTACTCTAATTATTTACAGGATGTCGTGCAGGATATCGAGGAAAGTGTGCAGATTGCCCTGAAGGCAGGTGTACATCAGGATCAGATTATCATTGATCCGGGAATCGGCTTCGTGAAGGATCTAAAGGAGAATCTCACATTGATGTCTTCATTAGCTATGCTGAACGAGCTAGGTTATCCTGTTCTACTAGCAACCTCACGTAAGAGGTTCATCCAGAACACCTTGGGGGTTCAGGCCGATGATGCAGTAGAGGGGACAGCTGCAACTGTAGCTTTTGGCATTGCACAAGGCTGTCAGATGGTACGTGTCCATGATGTAAAATCAATTCGTCGGACGGTAGACATGTGTGATGCCATGTTATATGCATCTCCTGGCTTGCGAAGAAAATAAATTGGCTGTGTAGCAACGAGTGCATGTTTTTTATTATAAAAAGATAGGCGGTTATATAATGGATAGAATGGTGCTACACCGGATGGAGTATTACGGATATCACGGGGTATTTGAGGAAGAGCGGAAGCTTGGACAGCGTTATTATATTGATCTGGATATTGATATGGACTTGGGCGAGGCCGGACGTAATGATGACTTAACCAAAACAATTAATTACGCAGAGATTCATGAACTAGTGAAGCGTATTGTCGAGAATACTTCATTCCAGTTAATTGAAGCTTTAGGGGAGCATATTGCATCTTCTTTACTAGACACTTATACTATTATCAATGCATTGACAGTCAAAGTGACGAAGCCACATCCACCATTTGATATTCATTTTGGGGGCGTAACGGTAGAGCTTCGCCGCACAAGAAAGTGAGAACCGATCATGATTGCACATTCGACCTCTGATTCTTCAGAGGCTTATATTGCTTTGGGGGCCAATTTGGGCGACCGAGAGCAGACATTGCTTGAAGCGTTAACGCTCCTGGATGTACATCCGCATATATCTATACTGCGCTGTTCCGCGCTCTATGAGACGGATCCTGTCGGGTATGTGGATCAGCCTGCTTTTCTAAATATGGCTATAGCTGTAACGACACAATTAACACCGGAGCAGTTGCTCACGGAATTATTAGATGTTGAGAATCGGCTTGGACGTGTTCGTGATATTCGTTGGGGTCCTCGTACCGTTGATCTGGATTTACTCTGGGTCGCTGGAGAGACGCGGGAGACCGAAGTACTTCAACTGCCTCACCCGCGCATGGGTGAACGTGCATTTGTGTTAGTTCCGTTGTCAGACGTTGTCATGAAGAATGAGCCTTCGGGCTTGTATGACTTTGTACATGCATCGTTGTCTGTTCTCGATGGAAAGGATGGAATACAGCTTTGGAAAACGTGCAATTGGCCAATCGAATCCGGGCATTCCGGAAGCTGAAAGGTTTGACACAACAAGAGCTTGCTTCAAAAACGCGCATCTCACTGGCGACGCTCGGAACCATTGAACGCGGCAATCGCAAAGTATCCGAACAGGAGCTGAATCGGATTGCAGAGATGCTGGGGATTAGTGTATCGGAGATTAGAGGCGAGTAAGTCATCACTACATGTGCTCTTGAGGGCATAACCATATAGAAATATCTTAATAATCGTTGATTTTATATAGCGCTGTTGATTCGTATAGATTAATCATGATTAAACACCATGTGTACGAAATACTACCTGAATACAAATAACTGGAACATTACGGGGACTCAAGTAAGAGTCCTACGGTTTGATGAGGAGTGTAACGACGAACATGCTGAAAATTGGTGGCATTGAAATGAAAAACCAGGTCGTACTTGCGCCGATGGCTGGTGTATGTAATCCGGCTTTTCGTTTGATCGCGAAGGAATTCGGAACAGGCCTCGTATGTGCGGAGATGGTGAGTGGTAAGGCCATCGTGCATGGCAATCAGCGTACACGTGAGATGCTGTTTGTTGATGAACGTGAGAAACCACTAAGCCTGCAAATCTTTGGAGGCGATCGCGATTCACTTATCGAAGCAGCCAAAATCGTGGACAAAGAGACGAATGCAGACATTATCGACATTAACATGGGCTGTCCTGTACCTAAAGTGACGAAATGTGATGCAGGTGCAAGATGGTTGCTTGATCCAAATAAGATCTACGAAATGGTCTCCGCTGTCGTGGATGCTGTTGAGAAGCCGGTAACGGTTAAGATGAGGATCGGCTGGGATAGTGAACATATCTTTGCGGTGGAGAATGCACTTGCGATTGAACGTGCTGGCGGTCAAGCGGTAAGTGTGCACGGAAGAACACGGGAGCAGCTCTATACAGGTACGGCAGATTGGTCACACATTAAGGATGTAAAAGAGGCTGTCTCGATCCCGGTAATTGGGAATGGCGATGTATCTTCACCGGAGGATGCCCGTCGTATGTTAGATGAAACGGGATGTGACGGCGTGATGATTGGTCGTGCTGCCTTGGGGAATCCATGGATGTTATACCGTACGATTCAATACTTAAGCACAGGTGAATTACTCCCTGACCCGAATGGTGAGGAGAAGATTCGTGTTGCAATTCTGCATATGGATCGCCTGATTGCATTGAAGAACGAGACGGTTGCTGTACGGGAGATGCGTAAACATCTAGCTTGGTATCTGAAAGGACTGAAAGGTTCTGCTAGGATCAAAGATATCATTATGGAAGGTACCAAACGTGATGAGATGGTACAAATTTTGGAGGATTTTGTAGGTAGACTGAAGTTGGAAGGTAACCTAGAAACTGAACCCGTTGCAGCAGGCAATGCATCCTAAACTCGGATTGTAAAACGTTTACAGATATAAGGGGCGTAACATTGACTTTTCGAGACCGTTCCCCTATAATTTCACAGTATAAATTCGCCATGTGCGTCATAAGGTTAGTGCATCAGGAGGACGTTCTGTTTCTCCGGAGAACTTCATATAGTTTCTAAGATGTATGTGGGCGGAGCTCTGTGAACAAACGGCATGGATTCCGTTGCCATGCAATCAAATTATTCCCATGACAGGAGAATCGGTTGAGATGAGCGATAAGGAAGTTATCCTTACACCAGAAGGACTCAAGAAGCTGGAAGAAGAACTGGAAACACTAAAATCAGTGAAGCGCCGTGAAGTGGCTGAACGGATCAAAGTAGCCATCGGTTATGGAGATATCAGTGAAAACTCCGAATATGAAGATGCTAAGAATGAACAGGCTTTTATTGAAGGTCGTATCATTACATTGGAGAAATTGCTGCGTAACGCTCGAATCATTAACAGCGACGAGATCGACACAGATGCTGTAAGTATCGGTGCAACCGTTACTGTAGAAGATCTCGAGTTCGGTGATATCACAGAATATACGATTGTAGGAACTGCGGAATCTAATCCGCTTCAGAACAAAATTTCGAACGAAAGCCCTGTTGGTAAAGCAATTTTGGGCAAGAAAAAAGGTACAGTTGTTGATGTGAGTGTACCTGCTGGCGTAATTCAATATAAAATTGTAGATATTAAAAAATAATCATAGCAATGAAGCAGTAGGACACGAAAGACAAAAGCTTCCTTAGGGAAGCTTTTTCATCATATGAGGGTGACACCTCTGAGAATGTCTGCAATGTAAATAAGGAGATGAATACAGATCATGACGGATGAAGTCTTGAATCAGGAAACCGAACTTAGCGAGCTTTTGCAAATTCGCCGCGACAAATTGGACGAGCTCCGCAAATTGGGAATTGATCCTTTTGGCCAAAAATACGTGCGTACCGAAGAAGCCGGTTCTATTTTGAAGAAGTATGAAGAACTGACTAAGGAAGAGCTGGAAGAGAAGCAGATCGAAGTCAGTATTGCCGGGCGGATTATGGCGAAGCGGGGAATGGGTAAGGCAAGCTTTGCGCATATTCAGGACCTGAGCGGCAGAATCCAGATCTATGTTCGTCAGGATACCGTGGCAGAGGACAAATACGCGGCATTCAGCCTGCTGGATCTAGGAGATATTGTTGGAGTTAGCGGTGTGATCTTCAAAACGAAAACGGGCGAAACTTCCGTTAAAGTGAAAGATCTAGAAGTGCTCTCCAAATCCCTCTATCCGCTACCGGACAAATTCCACGGTCTTACTGATGTAGAGCTGCGTTATCGTCAGCGCTATGTTGACCTGATTATGAGCCCGGATGTGCAACAGACGTTTATTTTGCGTTCCAAAATCATTCAGTCTATGCGTCGTTATTTGGATTCTCTGGGATACCTGGAAGTGGAAACACCGACCTTGCATACGATCGCAGGTGGTGCTGCGGCGCGTCCATTCATCACGCATCACAATGCGCTGGATATGGAACTGTACATGCGGATCGCAATTGAGCTACACCTGAAACGCCTGATTGTTGGCGGATTGGAGAAAGTCTATGAGATCGGCCGTGTATACCGGAACGAAGGGATGTCAACACGTCACAATCCAGAATTCACGATGATTGAATTGTATGAAGCATATGCTGACTATAAAGATATCATGCATTTGACAGAGAATCTGGTTGCACATATTGCTCAGGAAGTATTGGGTACGCAAGTAATCCAGTATGGAGAGCATGAAGTGAATCTTAAGCCAGAATGGCGCCGGGTTACGATGGTAGATGCGGTTAAAGAAGTGGTTGGTGTAGACTTCTCCGTGCATATGACGGATGAGGAAGCACACAGCTTGGCGAAGGAGCATAACGTTCCGGTTGAGAAGCATATGACATTTGGCCATATTCTGAATGCGTTCTTCGAGCAATTTGTAGAAGAAACGTTGATTCAGCCAACTTTCATTATGGGACACCCGCTTGAAATTTCGCCACTGGCGAAGAAAAGCGATGTAGATCCACGCTTCACGGATCGCTTCGAGTTGTTCATCGTTGGACGTGAGCATGCGAATGCCTTCACTGAGTTGAATGATCCAATTGATCAGCGTCAGCGTTTTGAAGCACAGATGCTTGAGAAGGAACACGGGAATGATGAGGCACATGAGATGGATGATGACTTCATTCGTGCGCTCGAATATGGTATGCCACCGACAGGTGGACTGGGCATCGGGATTGACCGATTGATCATGTTGCTCACAAACTCACCATCCATTCGGGATGTACTGCTCTTCCCTCATATGCGTCCACGTACACAAGATTAATAGAGGTTGTTCAAAAAGTTCGCTTTTGATTACGAAGGATGCCTAACAGCATCTCAGCATCGAAGATGGGATTCAGCCGAAATAAGTGGAGGCTTACGAAGTTTGTTTCCGTAGGAAACAATGTAGTTGCTCACGTAGTTTGCCTACGCTCCGCTACTCCATTTCTATCTTCATCCCATCTTCTCGGTACTGAAAACCGCCCTTTTTGAACACGCACTAATATGGAACGTGCTATGCGTTCATAATAGAAGAGGAACCTGCCGTTCAGTTTAAGCTGAGGCAAGTTCCTCTTTAGGTTTACATAGAAGGATCGTTAGAGCGAAGGAAACATCATGAAATGATAATTTCTTGGGCCTCATATGAAGATGAAGCTAGCTCTACCAAGACTTTTACCGTTCACCATGCTTGTATTTTGTTAAAAGAGGTGCCCTTCATGAAGTTCAGGCTTCACTTCCCTAAATTTCTATCCCCTCCGTTGATTCTGGTTGGTGGTTTTATACTTATCATCTCCATCGGTACAATTTTGCTAATGCTTCCAATCTCTAATCAGAGCGGCGAGCACCTGGCATTTATCGATGCGCTGTTTACGGCTACCTCTGCGGCATGTGTGACCGGACTGGTTGTTGTAGATGTTGGGACAACCTTCAATTTATTTGGTCAGATTATTATAATGGTGCTCATGCAACTCGGTGGACTTGGATTTATGACCATCGCCACGTTGTTTGCATTGGTTATGGGTAAGCGCATCTCACTTCGGGATAGGTTACTGCTCAAAGAGGCCATTAACGCGGATAGTATGGAGGGTATTGTACGTATCATCCGTAAGGTGCTGATTTTCTCTTTTACCATTGAGGGAGTAGCGGCAATTATACTGGCGCTGCGCTGGGCAACAGAGATGCCTGTTATGCAGGCTGCATACTATGGAGTGTTTCATTCGGTCTCCTTGTTTAATAATGGCGGGTTCGACCTATTTGGTAACAGCTTTCAGTATTATAGGGGCGACTGGTTGTTTAACCTAACAGCCTCTATCCTTGTCATCTCGGGTGGACTCGGCTTTGTAGTTCTGAATGATCTATTCGAATATCGCAAACGCCGCCGTTTGTCCCTACAATCCAAGCTGGTGCTATCCGTATCGGGTGCGCTGATTGGGATCGGAGCGATTGTCCTATTTATCTTTGAATTCACCAATGGACATACGTTGGCACCGCTGAATTGGAGTGAGAAGATATATGCGGCCATATTCCAATCAGTGTCGACCCGCTCCTCAGGTACGAGTACCATTGATATTACGGAGATGAGACAGGCGACGCAGTTCTTTTTCATTCTATTAATGTTTATTGGGGCATCACCAGGATCAACGGGTGGTGGGATCAAAACGACAACATTTTTAATTATGATCGGCGCCGTATATGCCATGATTCGTGGAAATAAAGATATTGTGTTCTTCCGTCAACGTGTTCCGAAGGAACTTCTTATGCGGGCATTGACCATTATTATGGTTTCCTTAATCATCTTCATGGTCGTTGTCATGCTGTTATTGACGACAGAGGATGCGCCGTTTCTCGCGCTTATGTTTGAGGCCGCCTCGGCAATTGGAACAGTTGGACTTTCGGTGGGTGTTACTCATGAATTAACCGATTGGGGCAAAATTATTATTACATTTACGATGTTTGTTGGCCGTATTGGGCCGTTAACGATTGCTTATGCGCTTCGTCCGCGCAAAGAGAAGAAACTGTATCGTCATCCAGAAGGACGAATCATTATCGGATAAGGAAAGAAACCGTCAGACAAGTGGTGTAGCCGCTGTTAGAGATAACAGGGCATTTAACCAATATGTCTGACGGTTTTTTCGATTTACATCGCATAACGTATTTAGTCACGACTCTTGTGAATCGCATAAAGAGGCAAGATGTAATGTGAGGATGTCATCCATAACCTTCGCATTCATTGATTCAGGTCTGAGTATGGCGTGAATGGCTAATCCATCGACTAGTGCATACAATCGTTCGATCTCAAGTTCTACGTTTAGGTCGGAGTTTGTTAACCCAAGCTCCATCAGATGAGTGATGACATAAGCAGCCATCCGCCGGAGTTCGTTATAGACATTATCCGCAAGCGACTTGAGCGCCGGATCTGTTTTGGATTTTACAGTAAAAGCGAACCATACCTCCATCTCTGCAAATTTCTCGTCTGTATTAGGCAAGAGTTCTAATAATATCTTCTTCATATCCTCCAGTGGAGGACCTGTGAGTGACATCTGATGATATCGGTGCGTGACTCGTTCAGATACCAGATTCATAGCATATAGGAGCAAATCGGATTGCGTAGAGAAATAATGACGCATTGAACCTGTAGATAGGTTAGCTTCTTTTGCAATATTACGAACAGAGGTATGCTCCATACCATCCCTGCGTATAACGCGCCATGCCGCTTCCGCAACAAGAAGGCGTTGTTTATCGTGATCAACTATTTTAGGCATGTCCTAATTATATCACTGTTGCTTATTATAATACAATCGTGTTAAATTGTTTTTAGTACACAAGTGTTAAAAAGGAGGGGGGTAAGGAATTGATTGGTTATTTTATTATAGGGTGTGAGATTGCCTTCTGGGTGTTTGTGGCTGCGGGATTGAGTGTGCGATATCTACTTGGGATGAAGAGAACGGGAATCGCTCTTCTCATGGCAACACCTATAGTGGATGTATTGTTATTGGTGGCGACGGTCATGGATCTTCAACGTGGAGCAACTGCGAGTACGATCCATGGTATAGCGGCGATCTATATAGGTGTGAGTATAGTCTATGGTCATCGCATGATTGCTTGGGCGGATCGGTACTTTCTCTATTGGTTCAAAGGCGGGGATAATCCCCGAGGTCAGAAGGTCTATGGCAGGGAGCATGCCAATCGTGAGATCCAGGGATGGTTCAGGCATCTAGCTGCTTGGTGTATTGGCTGTTTGTTTCTATATATCATGATTCTGTGGATTGGTGATGCAGAGCGGACAGAAGCATTCACAGGACTTATTAGAATTTGGGGAATGATATTAGGGATCGATTTTATTATTAGCTTCAGCTATACGTTATGGCCACGAAAGATACCCCTTGAGAAAATGAAGTAATCTTGTTAGCGTGATCTAGAGATCTAAAGAGAGGTTCGATAAGAGTTTAATCTTATACATGACATCTTCGAACCTCAAATACTCATAAAGATAACTTTGGAGAACTATTGATGTATATTCCTGAGTATAGGGCGGGAAGTATAATATTTGTGTTTGTAGAGGGAGCTTAGTGTGTTTACATCTTATTTTAAAATTTTCTCCAAAAAAAGCTTGCGTTCTAAATCTGTACATGGTATATTCTAATTCCGGCCAAGAAAACACGAGAAACACGGTGCGGCAAGCAAACAAAGTGAGCTTCGAAAGAAACTTAAAAAAAGAGCTTGCAAAGTTGGTTTGGATGTGATAAGATATAAAAGTTGCTGACGAGAACGAATGTCGGCACTGAAATAAGTTTGATCTTTGAAAACTGAACAACGAGTGAGTAACGATCTTGCTTGCAAGATCGACGCTGAGAAATCGTACATGTCTTTGGACTGGATGGTTTCGAAGCACAATTGAGATTTTTAATCTCGTCAGATTCAAAATGAGCTAATCGCTCTTTTCAATACTTTATTGGAGAGTTTGATCCTGGCTCAGGACGAACGCTGGCGGCATGCCTAATACATGCAAGTCGAGCGGACTTGAAGAGAAGCTTGCTTCTCTGATGGTTAGCGGCGGACGGGTGAGTAACACGTAGGCAACCTGCCCTCAAGCTTGGGACAACTACCGGAAACGGTAGCTAATACCGAATACTTGTTTTCTTCGCCTGAAGGAAACTGGAAAGATGGAGCAATCTATCACTTGAGGATGGGCCTGCGGCGCATTAGCTAGTTGGTGAGGTAACGGCTCACCAAGGCGACGATGCGTAGCCGACCTGAGAGGGTGATCGGCCACACTGGGACTGAGACACGGCCCAGACTCCTACGGGAGGCAGCAGTAGGGAATCTTCCGCAATGGGCGAAAGCCTGACGGAGCAATGCCGCGTGAGTGATGAAGGTTTTCGGATCGTAAAGCTCTGTTGCCAGGGAAGAACGCTTAGGAGAGTAACTGCTCCTGAGGTGACGGTACCTGAGAAGAAAGCCCCGGCTAACTACGTGCCAGCAGCCGCGGTAATACGTAGGGGGCAAGCGTTGTCCGGAATTATTGGGCGTAAAGCGCGCGCAGGCGGTCATTTAAGTCTGGTGTTTAATCCCGGGGCTCAACCCCGGATCGCACTGGAAACTGGGTGACTTGAGTGCAGAAGAGGAGAGTGGAATTCCACGTGTAGCGGTGAAATGCGTAGATATGTGGAGGAACACCAGTGGCGAAGGCGACTCTCTGGGCTGTAACTGACGCTGAGGCGCGAAAGCGTGGGGAGCAAACAGGATTAGATACCCTGGTAGTCCACGCCGTAAACGATGAGTGCTAGGTGTTAGGGGTTTCGATACCCTTGGTGCCGAAGTTAACACATTAAGCACTCCGCCTGGGGAGTACGGTCGCAAGACTGAAACTCAAAGGAATTGACGGGGACCCGCACAAGCAGTGGAGTATGTGGTTTAATTCGAAGCAACGCGAAGAACCTTACCAGGTCTTGACATCCCTCTGACCGGTACAGAGATGTACCTTTCCTTCGGGACAGAGGAGACAGGTGGTGCATGGTTGTCGTCAGCTCGTGTCGTGAGATGTTGGGTTAAGTCCCGCAACGAGCGCAACCCTTATATTTAGTTGCCAGCATTTCGGATGGGCACTCTAGATAGACTGCCGGTGACAAACCGGAGGAAGGTGGGGATGACGTCAAATCATCATGCCCCTTATGACCTGGGCTACACACGTACTACAATGGCCGGTACAACGGGCTGCGAAACCGCGAGGTGGAGCCAATCCCAACAAAGCCGGTCTCAGTTCGGATTGCAGGCTGCAACTCGCCTGCATGAAGTCGGAATTGCTAGTAATCGCGGATCAGCATGCCGCGGTGAATACGTTCCCGGGTCTTGTACACACCGCCCGTCACACCACGAGAGTTTATAACACCCGAAGTCGGTGGGGTAACCGCAAGGAGCCAGCCGCCGAAGGTGGGATAGATGATTGGGGTGAAGTCGTAACAAGGTAGCCGTATCGGAAGGTGCGGCTGGATCACCTCCTTTCTATGGAGAATCGTTTCCCGTAGCGGAAACATTCAAATACAAGTCTTCAGGAAGCATGCTTCCGAAGCGAGCTTTACTTCGTAAAGCTTTTAACTCACTCGTTGCTCAGTTTTGAGAGCTCAAACTCTCAAACAGCTTGCTTTTGCATGGAGCTTGTTCTTTGAAAACTAGATATCGAAACGAACGAAAATGCGAATTAGAACATTCCTTTAAGCTGATCTTGTGTAAACAAGTGAAGTGTTTTATAAGGTAGACTGCTGGAGCGAGTGATCGAAATGGAACGACTTTTGGCTTTGCGCAAGCAAAACAAGGGAAGTGACAGCTCGAACACGAGCGAATGGTTAAGCTACTAAGAGCACACGGAGGATGCCTAGGCGCTAGGAGCCGATGAAGGACGTGGCGAACAACGAAACTGCCTCGGGGAGCTGTAAGCAAGCTTTGATCCGGGGGTGTCCGAATGGGGAAACCCAGCTGGGGTAATTTCCAGTTACTCTTGTCTGAATACATAGGGCAAGTAGAGGCATACCAGGGGAACTGAAACATCTAAGTACCTTGAGGAAGAGAAAACAATAGTGATTCCGTCAGTAGCGGCGAGCGAACGCGGAGAAGCCCAAACCAAAGAGCTTGCTCTTTGGGGTTGTGGGACGTCTCACATGGAGTTACAAAGGAACCGGTTAAACGAAGAGGTCTGGAAAGGCCCGCCAAAGAAGGTAAAAGCCCTGTAATTGAAAGTTGGTTCCCTCCGAGACGGATCCCGAGTAGTGCGGGGCACGTGAAACCCCGTATGAATCCGGCAGGACCATCTGCCAAGGCTAAATACTTCCTAGCGACCGATAGTGAAGCAGTACCGTGAGGGAAAGGTGAAAAGCACCCCGGAAGGGGAGTGAAATAGAACCTGAAACCGTGTGCTTACAAAAAGTCAGAGCCCGTTTTAGGGGTGATGGCGTGCCTTTTGTAGAATGAACCGGCGAGTTACGTTCCCGTGCAAGGTTAAGGTGAAGAGCCGGAGCCGCAGCGAAAGCGAGTCTGAATAGGGCGATGTAGTACGTGGACGTAGACCCGAAACCGGGTGATCTACCCCTGTCCAGGGTGAAGGTGCGGTAACACGCACTGGAGGCCCGAACCCACGCACGTTGAAAAGTGCGGGGATGAGGTG
>NZ_CP145605.1:92500-307500 GCF_036884255.1 Paenibacillus tundrae
TATAACCAGTCACTTTCCCTTGACAGGCTAAATATCGCTTTGCTAAGATGGCAATAATAAATTTTTCAGAAAACGCATTTTCGGCGTAAAATACAGCCTAGGATCTTCGGGTTTTGGACCGTAAAGCTGAGCAAACATAAGGAGGAACACCCGCGTGTGGGAAGATAAATTTGGTAAGGAAGGCTTGACCTTCGACGATGTATTGCTGGTGCCACGGAAATCCGAGACACTACCTAAAGAAGTAGATGTATCTGTACGTTTGAGCGATAGTGTAAAACTGAATATTCCATTGATCAGTGCGGGTATGGATACCGTTACAGAAGCAACATTGGCAATTGCTATTGCTCGTGAAGGCGGCATCGGGATTATTCATAAAAATATGTCTGTTGAGCAACAAGCGGAGGAAGTGGATCGTGTTAAACGCTCGGAAAGCGGCGTTATTACGAACCCATTCTCACTGACTGCGGAACACCTGGTATCTGATGCAGAAGCCGTTATGGCGAAGTACCGTATCTCCGGTGTACCTATCGTTGAGGGTGAACAGAAGCTGGTTGGTATTCTGACTAACCGTGACTTGCGTTTCATCCATGATTACGGCATTAAAATCAGCGAAGTAATGACTCGTGAGAACCTGGTAACTGCCCCTGTAGGCACTACGCTGCAAGAAGCAGAAGGTATTCTGCAGAAGCATAAAATCGAGAAGCTTCCATTGGTAGATGAGTCCAACACATTGAAAGGTCTCATTACAATTAAAGATATTGAAAAAGCAATTCAATTCCCGAATGCAGCCAAAGATGCACAAGGTCGTCTTTTGGTGGGTGCGGCAATTGGTATTTCGAAAGATACATTTGAACGTGCTGATGCACTCGTACAAGCAGGCGTTGATCTAATCACTGTAGACTCCGCTCACGGTCATCACATCAATATTATTGATGCAGTCCGTCAACTGCGCGAGCGTTTCCCGAACCTTACGATTGTTGCAGGTAACGTAGCAACTGGTGAAGCAACACGTGATCTAATCGAAGCAGGTGCTTCTGTAGTAAAAGTAGGTATCGGTCCTGGTTCTATCTGTACAACTCGTGTTATCGCAGGGATCGGCGTACCTCAGGTAACGGCTGTATACGATTGTGCAACTGTAGCACGTGAGTATGGAATTCCGATTATTGCCGATGGTGGTATTAAGTATTCCGGTGAAATCACGAAGGCTCTTGCAGCAGGTGCTCATGCCGTGATGCTGGGAAGCTTGTTTGCAGGTACAGAAGAAAGCCCAGGCGAGTCTGAGATCTATCAAGGACGTCGCTTCAAGGTATACCGTGGTATGGGTTCAATGAGTGCAATGAAACAAGGAAGTAAGGATCGTTACTTCCAAGATGATGATAAGAAACTTGTTCCGGAAGGAATCGAGGGTCGTGTAGCATACAAAGGTCCTTTGTCTGATACGATTCACCAACTGATCGGTGGTCTGCGTTCTGGTATGGGCTACTGTGGAACAAGCAGCTTGGATCAGCTTCGTAATGATACACATTTCATCCGCATTACCGGTGCAGGTTTGCGGGAAAGTCACCCACATGATGTACAGATTACAAAAGAGGCACCTAACTACTCGTTGTAATCGGAAGAGAGTTAACTATTTCCAAGACAGGCTTGGCGATTTTCGCCGGGTCTGTCTTTTTTTGCGGATACCCCTGTGATAGAATAGAACAAGCGGTGACGATTCTTTAATGGATTAGGGCGTTGCGGCGATTTTTTGACGTGAATCTATGGAAAAGACACCTAATCTGGTTAGGTGAGCATACATAGGTTGGTCTGCTAAATAGAAGCGCGGACGAACATCTACATAAACATGAGAGTTCATGCTGATGAAAGAACAGTCAATATTGAAATTGAGGGCAAATACATGCTCATTCGATATAGCGCATTAAAACAACGTTACACATGGATTTAACATGACGGGGACTAAGAAAATATCGCAGCTTAAGCTGTACTGAAGCATAGAACGGAAAGCTTCGGATTTGAAGGGAGTATTCATCTTGAAAGTCAAAACAATGAACAAAAAGAAACGCCAAATGCTCAAAAAAAGCGTTGCCTCAGTAATGCTGATTAATATGCTATGCCTGTCTGCGGTAATGCCTGTCATGGCTGCAGCGAACGATTCAGGGCAAGTCCTGACGGCAGCTGCAACGACGACAAAAACCGAAAAAGCAGCTAAGATCCCGGGTGTTGATGAATTAGGGCTTGAAGTTAAGAATGCTGTACTGATGGAAGCATCAACGGGTCAGATCCTTCTCTCTGTAAATGCAAACGAAGCAAAGCCGCCCGCAAGTATGACTAAGATGATGACAGAGTATATCGTGGCTGAAGAAGTGAAGCAAGGCAGACTTAGTTGGGATGATGTGGTTACTGTTAAAGAGAACGCAGCGAAAAGCATTGGTTCGCGTATCTTCCTTGCAGAAGGCGATCAGCATACTGTCAAAGAGCTCTATATCGCGATGGCGGTTGGGTCAGCCAACGATGCTACCGTTGCTTTGGCTGAACACGTTGCCGGCTCCGAAGAAGCATTTGTCAAAATGATGAATGAAGAAGCAAAACGCATGGGAATGAAAGATACCTTTTTCATTAACTCGTCAGGTCTTGACCGTGCCGATATGCCTGCAAAATTCCGTCCGGATGAAGATAAAGAAACGATGATGTCAGCGATTGATGCGGCGATTCTATGCAGATATATTATTATGGATCACCCAGACTACAAAGACTTCACAACCATTCAATCCTATAAATTCCGTCCAAATGATAAAGCACCAATTATCAACTATAACTGGATGTTGGAAGAGAATAAAAATATAACCAATTTCAAAAGCTATGCCTATGAAGGTCTGGATGGAATGAAAACAGGCCACACCACAAACGCAGGGAACAACTTCACAGGTACAGCTGAGCGTGATGGTATGCGTCTGATCAGTGTAGTTATGGGTACAACTTCAGAATCTGCACGTTTCAAGGAAACGAAGAAGGTACTGGACTTCGGATTTAACAACTTCGAAGTAAAACAGGCTGTTGCTGCTAAAACGAAGGTTACTGGTTGGGAAGCTGTACCACTGAAAAAAGGTGCAGAAACAACGGTACCTGTTGTTACAGATAATGCTGTAAGTTTTGTTGTCCCTAAAGGAACACAAAACCTGGATGTGACATTTAAAGCGAACATCACCGAAGCAGACAAGCTAGTTGCACCAATTAAAGCAGGAACTAAAGTTGGAACGGTAACTTATAGCTACAAAGCTGAAGGTATTGAACCACAGGAGAAAACGGTGAATCTCATAACCGCAGAAGAAGCAGAGAAGGGCGGCTGGTTCCGTCTATTCTTCCGTGCTGTTAAGGATTTCTTCGTTGATCTGTTCGATGGAATCAAAAACTTGTTCTAATTTTTTCCTGAATTGAATTTCGTATATTTTACCGTGACAAATTGCAAGTAATTCCGACTGGATGGATTGTATATTTACAATTTTTCCGGTAAAATATCAAGTTAGAATTCTACGTATGAATCAGTAAAAAGTCTAAATGTTCTTCTGCCCTAGTGTGGTGAATTCACATTCACCATAGGGGTAAGAGCAGCACATACATTACGGGGGGCTTGGAATATGGAAACAGGAACATCGCGCGTTAAAAGAGGTATGGCTGAAATGCAAAAAGGTGGCGTCATCATGGACGTTATGAATGCAGAACAAGCTAAAATCGCTGAAGCAGCAGGTGCTACGGCGGTTATGGCTTTAGAACGTGTTCCTTCTGATATTCGTGCGGCTGGTGGAGTGGCTCGTATGGCGGATCCAACAATTGTCGAAGAAGTGATGAAAGTTGTAACTATTCCAGTCATGGCAAAAGCTCGGATTGGACACTATGTTGAAGCCAAAGTTCTAGAATCACTCGGGGTAGATTATCTGGATGAGAGTGAAGTGCTAACTCCTGCGGATGAAGTATTCCATATTGATAAGCATGAGTTCACTGTACCGTTTGTATGTGGAGCTAAAGACCTTGGGGAAGCATTGCGCCGTATTGGTGAAGGAGCTTCCATGATTCGTACGAAAGGTGAACCGGGAACAGGAAATATCGTTGAAGCTGTTCGTCATATGCGTTTCATTAACAGCCAGATTCGTAAAGTTACGAACATGTCCAAGGATGAGTTGTATGCTGAAGCGAAAAACCTGGGTGTTGCCTATGAATTGCTGCTTGACGTACATGAGAACGGTAAGCTGCCAGTGGTTAACTTTGCAGCGGGTGGTGTAGCTACTCCTGCAGATGCAGCACTTATGATGCATCTGGGAGCTGATGGCGTATTCGTAGGTTCAGGGATTTTCAAATCGGACAGCCCTGAGAAATTCGCTCGTGCCATTGTAGAAGCAACAACGCACTATACGGATTACAAACTAATTGCCGAAGTTTCGAAAAACCTCGGAGCACCAATGAAAGGTATCGAGATTTCCAAGCTTTCGCCTTCTGAGCGTATGCAGGATCGCGGCTGGTAAGAGAAGGGGAATTGCAGATGAAGATCGGCGTGTTAGCACTTCAGGGCGCAGTAACGGAGCATATCCGTAGTGTTGAGCAAGCTGGGGCAGAGGGAATGGCCATCAAAAACATCGAGCAACTGGACGAGTTGGATGGGCTGATCCTTCCTGGTGGTGAGAGCACTACAATTGGTAAACTGATGCGCAAATATGGCTTTATGGAAGCTATTCGTGAATTTGCTGCAGCAGGTAAACCGGTTTTTGGTACATGCGCAGGGTTGATTGTAATGGCTAAGCATATTGCAGGTCAGGAAGAGGCTCATTTGGAACTGATGGATATGACCGTATCCCGTAATGCTTTTGGACGGCAGAGAGAGAGCTTTGAGACCGATCTGCCAGTCAAGGGTATTGAGGAAACGGTGAGAGCTGTATTCATTCGGGCTCCTTTGATTGAAAGTGTAGGAGAACAGGTTGAGGTTCTTTCCACATACAAGGATGAAATTGTAACAGCACGTCAGGGTCATTTGCTGGCTTGTTCTTACCATCCTGAATTGACGGACGACTACCGCTTGCATGCTTACTTTGTAGACATGGCTCGGTCATATAAAGCGTCTGTGCAGAATCTATAGCAACGATGAACAACCTATGATTGCCCGGAAACGGATCGCTCCTACAATCACTCTAGAGAGTGGTTGTAGGGGTTGCATCTAATCGGATGCCTGATGTTGCCCGTATCTGCTTCCAAAGCGGGAATCGCAGCATAGGGCGTCTTCCGAGGTTCATGGGTTGTTTTTAGTCTTAACGAATGATGAAAGATACAGGCTCACAAAGACATTGCTGATCTACATATCAGAATCTACATTTGTGGGGCTATTAGGAGGGTAATCGATGCTTGATGTGAAGATATTGCGGAATGAGTATGCACGTGTAGAAGAAGCGTTAACGAATCGTGGCAAGTCTCTGGATCTCATTGCAGGATTCACCGAAATGGATACCAAACGCAGAGAATTGCTGCAAGAGAATGAAACGTTAAAAGGTCGTCGGAATACGGTATCAGGAGAAGTAGCTCGTCTGAAGAAAAACCGGGAGAACGCAGACGATCTCATCCTTGAGATGCGTGAGGTTTCCGATCGAATCAAAGCAATGGATGAAGAAGTTCGCGAGTTGGAAGCGAAGATTAATGAGCTGACGATGGCGATTCCAAACATTCCGAATGAGAGTGTACCTGTTGGAGCTTCCGAAGAGGACAATGTGGAGGTTCGCCGTTATGCAGAACCCAAATCATTCTCATTCACACCAAAAGCCCATTGGGAAATTGCCCAGGATCTCGATATTCTTGATTTTGAAGCAGCGGCTAAGGTAACGGGTTCCCGTTTTACGTTTTACAAAGGACTTGGTGCTCGCCTGGAACGAGCTCTGATTAACTTCATGATGGATCTGCACAGTGATCAGCATGGTTATGAAGAGATTCTGCCTCCTTATATCGTGAACCGGGATAGTCTGTTTGGTACAGGACAACTGCCGAAGTTTGAGGAAGACTTGTTCAAGCTGAAAGATACAGAGTATTACCTGATTCCAACTGCCGAAGTTCCGGTAACGAACTATCATCGCGAAGAGATTCTGAACTTGGAGGATCTGCCGAAACATTTTGTGGCATACAGCTCATGTTTCCGTTCAGAAGCCGGTTCAGCTGGGCGCGATACGCGTGGTCTGATTCGCCAGCATCAGTTCAATAAAGTAGAATTGCTGAAACTCTCTTCTCCAGAAACTTCTTATGAGGAATTGGAGAAAATGACACAAAACGCAGAGCGTGTACTGCAATTGCTGGAACTTCCATACCGTGTCCTTACGCTATGTACAGCCGATATGGGCTTCACATCAGCGAAAACTTATGATATTGAAGTATGGTTGCCTGAGAGTGACACATATCGTGAGATTTCTTCATGCTCTAACTGTGAGGATTTCCAAGCACGTCGAGCAAATATTCGTTTCCGTAGAGAACCAAAAGCGAAGCCGGAATTCGTGCACACACTGAACGGTTCAGGGCTTGCTGTTGGACGTACAGTAGCTGCGATCTTGGAAAACTACCAACAGGAAGATGGCACAGTCGTGATTCCAGAGGTTCTTCGTCCTTATATGGGTGGAATCAGTGTCATTGCACGTCGTGCATAGAACCTGGAATAGTATATTCTAAAGCGTGAGATCAGATTGAAATCACGAATGATAATGAACCCGTCATCGAGAGGATGACGGGTTCTATTTTTAAACGAACGAGAGCAAGGCTCTAATTGAAGCAAATCAAGAATATAAATTGAATTTAAAATAAATTTTAAAAATGTTATTTAAAAAGCTTGCTATAATGCCCAACATTATGGTATGATATCTCTCGTGGCAAGTTTATAAAATATTTTCCCTGGAGAGGTACCGAAGCGGTCATAACGGGGCGGTCTTGAAAACCGTTAGGGGGCAACTCCACGTGGGTTCGAATCCCACCCTCTCCGCCATATTATGTTAATAACAAGGACTTGAGCTGATGCTCAAGTCCTTTTTTGATTTTCTTCTGGGGAACGGGCTGTTCAGATCGGTTAGCATTAAGCGTGGCGCAGCTGTTGCAGGATTGGCCATGTCACTTTGAGCTCACCTTAAATATAAACTTGCGGATTGGCCAAGTAAGCAGTGGTTATAGGCTGTTACTGCTGGTTGAATAGGTTTGCTATGGATTCATGTGGAAATGTGAAATCAAGCAGAGGCGAGATGCATAAAAACATCTTCATCGCCGCACTTTATAGAAGTGGAGGTGGTAAGATGAACCGCGAGTTAAACATCAGTCAATCAGAGCTTGTCGGCGCTTGGCAAGAGCGTTTACCCGAAGTCCTGAATGTTGGCGATCAAGCACAAGTTATGGCAGACGGAGCCGATGAGCAGGCCATTCGTATTCACATTGCGACTGCTGGGCATCAAATGTACTCCTTTGACTTTAAATGCGCTTATGTAGATTCCCGGGAGGTCAACGTGCAATTAGTCGATGTCGAGCGGGATGGACAGTCAACGGATGAGCGAACAGAGCCGATTCAGGAGCTTGCTCACGATTACACTCGGCACATTCACGAATGCGCTCAATCGTTACAATCTAGAACCAGACCATAACCCTAAGTGGGGAAGGAGTGATTCGAGTGAGCAAAGCTAAAGCGGGAGTGGACAAAAATCTACAAAACGTAGCTGCAGACCTTGAGCAAACGGCTGTCAACAGCCACCATGCTCAGCAAATTCAGCAGGACGTGAATGACCGTCGACATCAAGATTCACTGAATCACGATAAAACGGAAGACATGAATCCATCTCATTCCTAATTTTAGAAGGGGGAACAGAACACCATGAGCAAACCTAAAGCTGTCCCTGTACCTGAGGCACAACCGTCTAAACAGCATAGACAACCTTCTAAGGGATCTTCCATGCAAGAGCCATTATCGGGTTCCAAAAAGGTAAAAAACCAAAATCATGTTGATCACTTGAACCCTGAGGGTTAAACATGCTGTAAGTAAAATAGAGTCTGTACTACTTGATAAATCAACAGAATACCAAAAAAGTCCGGCAGGTAAAGCCGGATTTTTTTGCGTATTCGTACATATCTAGCCTTTGTGAACCGTTACCATTGAAATCTGACATAGGTCTTTGTAGCCAATTTGCAGAAGAAAGATCACAAATTTCCCAAATCGTGTTTCCGTTTCAGAATAAATGGTATATCATTGATGTTGAATTATTTTTTTGGGGTTATCACGAGAGGAGAGAAACAAATGAAGAAACGCATGGGGGCGCTTCTACTTACAATGTTGTTGACCGTGTCTATGGCATTAACAGCATGTGGTACGAAGCAAGAACCAAAAGAGGCTTTGAAGACGGCTGCGTCCAATGCTTCTAAACTAACTTCGTATGAAATGAGTTCCAACTTTACAATTAATGATCTGAGCTATAAACCTGGAGCAGAGTCACAAGGTGATCCAACCATGACTCAGTTTATGAGTATGCTGAAAGACGCTCAGTTGAACGTTACAGGCGTTTACCAAAGTGAGCCTATGCAAACGGAAATGACGCTTGGCATTGAGCTCAAAGGTGATATGGGCATGACGTTCAATATCCCAATGGTTATGACAGCAGAGAAGCTCTATGTTAAGGTACCAAATGTTCCATTCTTCCCTATTCCAGAAACGATCGTTAACAAATTTGTTGAGATCGACTTGAAGGAACTGGCTGAACAAGAAGGAACAGAGTTCAATCCACAAGCTATGGATGCTGCAAAAACACAGAAGCTCAGCAACGAAGTGATGGATGCGGTATTGGGTGAATATGATCAAGAGAAATTCTTCAAAAACATTGCTGTGAAAGATGCAGCACTTCCTGAAGAAGTAGATGCTAAACAAGTCGTACAATTCTCAGTTACGAATGACAATGTAAAAGAAGCTGTTACTGTACTGGTAACGAAAGCATTGCCTAAAGTAATGGACATCTTGTCCAAAGAGGAATATCGCGAAATGCTGCAATTAAGCCAAGAAGATATTGATAGAGCGAAGGAAGATCTGAAGATCACTGAGGCTGATCAAGCTGAAATGTCCAAAGATCTGGATAAATTGAAAGAAACGCTGACAATCAATAAATTCAACATTGACTTTGCCTTGGATAAACAGGACTTCCCCGTTTATCAAAAAATGGATGCTGATCTGTTGATCAAACAACCGGATACCAAGGATGAAGTTAAATTGGCCTTCACAGGTTCGAACACGTACACTAAAATCAACGAAAAACCAGCGTTTAAAATCAACATTCCAACTGGTGATAACGTGATTACAATGCAAGAGCTCGAAGAGCTGATGAATTCTTCTTACGGTTACTAATATCTATGTAATCTCACAAGATCGCCTATAATCAAACGGAAGAACGTTTTCCGCTTTGATTATAGGCGTTATTTTTACACTCTTATTTCGCTGGGTGGTGCATTTTTTGGAGCGAACGTACTATATTGGTGAGCGACTAGTCAGATAATTGTTCGTGCAGATCACCAACGAGAACAGCATAAATCTGATGGTCTTGATATTGCCCGTTAATCTTAAGATATTTACGTGCAATACCTTCTGCTTGAAAGCCGTTCTTCTCAAGCACACGCTGCGATCCTTGATTGGTAGGCAGAATGGCAGCTTGTACACGATTCAGCTTCAGTGCACGAAATGCGTAGGCTACAGCTAATTTTACAGCAGCAGTCATTCGTCCGCCGCCTTGATAGTCTGGGTGGATGAAGTAACCCATATCCGCATAGTTGGCGACACCGTGGACAACATTGTTTAGGCTAACTTGTCCAATGAGAGTACTGTCCTTGATGGTATAAATACCGAACTGATACCCGGTTCCTTCTTCAGAAGCCTTCATTCGATCCTGAATGCGTCTAGTCTGTGCTTCCAGCGTATAGAACTCATCCTCTCGTATAGGCTCTACAGATTGATAGGGGATGCGTGTAATCTGAATCAGATCTAGATAAGCCTGTGTATCCTCTGATGTTAATAAACGAAGGCTGATACCGTTAGGTGTGTCGTATAGTGTCAGTGCCATTATGGCGTTGCACATCCTTTCAAAATTGAATGAAGCCTCTATTTTTTACGCAAACGTCGGAAAAATTGAGTGAGCATGGTGGAGCATTCAGGCTGGAGCACATCCGGGATGACATCTGTTCGATGATTAAACCTTGGCTCCTGCAACAGGTTCATCAATGTTCCTGCACATCCCGCCTTTGGATCGGCGGTGCCATAGATTACACGCGGAACACGTGATTGTACTATTGCACCCGCACACATGGGGCAAGGCTCAAGCGTAACATACAGACTGCAATCCAGCAGTCGCCAAGCTCCAATCGTTTCACTGGCCTGACGAATAGCGACCATTTCTGCATGAGCTGTCGAATCCAGCGTTGTTTCTCGTAGGTTATATCCACGTCCGACGATCCGGTTATTCTGCACGATGACAGCCCCAATAGGAACTTCCCCAAGTGCCTCCGCTTTTTGTGCCTCAGCAATAGCTTCCCGCATCCAATACTCGTGCCTAGCCTCTTCCGGAAGGTGGGAAAGATCAATATGGGAGGAAATATCATTCATTACAGTTAAAAGCCCCTTTCAAAACGTTTATTCAGCGAACAAATATTCGGTTTGTTAACATGTTGTGTATAAGTCTGTGGATAACTACGGAGTTGCTCACATAGTTATAAACATACTATCCACAACCCTGTGGATTTGTGTATAGTTTTTGTGACTTATTTAATTGTAGACATGGAAAAAGCGAAAAAACAATAAATTTCGAGCTTTTTAGCTAAACGGTAACTTTTGGACTATGGTCAAATATCCTTTTCAAAACCACATACAACCGTTATGATGGATATAGGTTTTGCCATATATCGCCAAAGGGTACAAGCCGAGAGGTGAACAAAAAGTTGTCTATAAAAACGAAATTATCCATGATTATGTCGTGTTCAGTGCTCGTTATTTTGGTGCTGAATATTGCACTGAGTTACTATACTACAGAGGAAAACCTTAGACAGGACAGCGAAAATAAAATGGTGCTGACTGCTAAACAGATCGCGATTTCTGTCGAACAGAATCAGTATAGTTCAGAATATGTAAAACGCCAGATTGGTAGTAATCTGTGGCTTGCTTCGGTTATGGCTGCAGAAGAACTAGATCCGGATATTAATAATATCACAAATGAAGACCTTGTACGTGTGAGCAAAAAGGTCGGCGTATCCCACATATCGCTCATGGAACAGACCGAGGATGATATCGTTGTAACCCGTTCTTCCGATCCGCGGGAGATTGGACTTTCCACAAAATCCATGACGTATTGGTATCAGGCCTTCAAGCAATTGTTCGAAAAGCATCAGGTCACCATTCCCCAAGGGCAAGCGCTAGATCATTTCTGGTCAGATGGATTCGAGTATTCGACATCCAGTCCGTCGGATATTGATATTTGGGGCTACTACCATGATGGGGAGAGGAACTACATAATCAATCCCTTCTATAATAATGCCGAAGTTGATGACTATGTGAAGATCTCTGGTCCAGATGAGATTTTGAACAAAATTCGTGAAGTTAATCCTTCTATTCTTGAGATTACAGGTATTAATCCTTTAACCTTTGGTAGTCCAAGTATGAACGATGACGGAAGAGATAGTAACTTTAGCAAGTTAAACAACAAACCAATCAGGTTCGGAACATATCAATATGGCACAACAGAAGAGGATCACCGTGCAGTGGTGAAAGCTATTCGTACGGGACAGAACGTTTCTTTTGTCAGCGAAACACATGACCAAAAAGTGTTAAAGAGCTTTATTCCTATTTTTACTCCTAATCAATCGTCTTATGTAATCGGAATTGTCATGGACTATAAGCAGATATCTTCCATGGTGTCAGAGCAGTTGGTCAGCCATGCCTCGATCTCCCTTGTATTACTTGAGATTGTAATCTTCGGCAGTTATCTGCTCGCAGGATATATTACACGTCCAATTCAATTGATATTAGGCAAGGTGAATGATGTCGTTGATGGACATTTCGATTTCCGTCTGAAAGTGAAAAGGAAGGATGAGCTCGGACAGCTCGCCAATCGAATTAATGCCATGATTCGCAATCTGGGTCATTATACGAATCGCCTTAAGCAGATGTATGAAGAGAACCGCGCAGTCAAAGAGCACCTAGAATCGATTATTAATCAGACTGCGGATGCGATTCATATTACGGATTTGGATGGAAATGTACTTCGGGTAAACCGTGCTTTTGAGCAGCTATATGGCTGGCGTAGCCGTGAAGTAGAAGGGCGTACCTTGAAGATCATCCCTCCAGAGGCGGAAGAGGAACGGCGTGAGCAGCACGCACAGTTAATTGAGGGTATGTCAATCACCTCTAATGAAACGACTTGGATGAAGAAGGATGGAACTCGTGTAGAAGTCAGCGTAAGTACTGCTCCCGTTCGAGACGAAGAGGGCGAAATCACAGCACTGATCAGTGTATCGCGAGACATCACAAGTCGTAACCGAATGGAAGAGCTGCTGAGACGTTCTGAGAAGCTAACGACTGTAGGACAATTGGCTGCCGGCGTTGCGCACGAAATTCGGAATCCACTAACCACATTGCGTGGGTTCCTTCAACTTCAACAGCAGACAAACAAGCTTAATCATCGTCATCTGGACTTAATGCTGTCAGAGCTAGATCGGATCAATCTCATCGTTGGTGAGTTCCTGATCTTGGCGAAGCCACAGGCGGTTCATTTTCAAGATCGGGATATCCGTTTTATCCTTGGGGATGTAATCTCACTGCTCGATAGCCAAGCGCATCTGCATGGTGTAGAATTTGTGCTAAGTGCCTCATCCGATTCGGCTATGGTACACTGTGAAGAGAATCAATTGAAGCAGGTGTTTATTAACCTGCTCAAAAATGGTATGGAGGCGATGCCTAATGGAGGAAGCATTCGAATTCGTCTTCACCATGAGGAAGAGCTGAATCGCGTAAGGATTGAGATCAAGGACGAAGGAATTGGTATTCCTGAAGAGATGATGCCGAAGTTGGGCGAACCGTTCTTTACCAACAAAGAGTCGGGAACGGGTCTTGGTCTGATGGTCAGTCAGCGCATCATTCAATCACATAAGGGCATGATGGATATTAGAAGTGTCATGAACAAGGGGACAACGGTTATTATTGATCTTCCGGCTTCGGATAAGTTGCCAGAGCAGGCAGAAGACGATAACAGCACGGAGCAGCCCCCTACAGACGAAGAGAACTAGATGAGGTGAGATGACCTTTTGCGTATTAATAAATTTATTAGTGAGACAGGTTACTGTTCCCGGCGTGAAGCGGACAAGCTAGTCGAGAGTGGGAAAGTAACGATTAATGGTATCCAGGCAGAGCTAGGTAGTCAGGCTGAAGAAGGCGATGATGTACGCATTAATGGACAGCCGATCCGGGAGAAAAGAAAACATGTGTACATCGCCTTGAACAAGCCGGTGGGGATCACCAGTACGACGGAGCAACATATCCGGGGGAATATTGTAGATTTTGTAGGCCACACAGAGCGAATCTTCCCGATTGGTCGATTGGATAAAGATTCAGAAGGTTTGATTCTTATGACCAATGATGGGGATATTGTAAACCGGATCTTAAGAGCAGAGGGCCGCCATGAGAAGGAATATATCGTGACCGTGGATCGACCAGTAACTGCAAGCTTCCTGCAGGGTATGAGTACAGGGGTCAAAATTCTTGGCGAAATGACGCTTCCCTGCAAAGTGACACGTATCTCGGATCGAATGTTCCGAATTATACTGACTGAAGGAAAGAACCGCCAGATTCGCCGGATGTGCAGTGCATTTGGTTATGAGGTTCGGAGGCTGAAAAGAATCCGTATCATGAACATTCATCTTGGGGAACAAGCTACGGGCAAGTGGAGAGAGTTAACTGCGGCAGAGAAAGCAGAACTCGGTAGTCTGCTCGACTATTCATTAGAATAAATACGAGAGCATAGCCAGAGTGAAATAAGGCCAGCGTTCGGGAGTCCCTACGGGATTACTGGATGCTGGCTTTCTTCATCTGTCCATAGGAGCAGAGCAAGATTCAGTAATAGCAATAAAACAATAGCGGGATGCCGCAGCAGAGTAGGGAGTAAAACAAAAGTGCCACTCCCCTTGGTAAAAGGAAAGCAGCACTTATCGTTTATTCGAAATAGCTTATGCTATTAATAGGGCTTCTAGTTAGCCGAATCAACAGCTTTTACAGACGTGTTGTTGCTTTGGTATTTCCGAATGATGGAAACCTCTACACGTCGATTCTGTGCTCGTCCAACATTCGTATCGTTACTAGCGATTGGATGGTACTCTCCGTAGCCGCTAGGTGTGAACATGGAAGGATCGAGCGCCGTATTAAGCAACAGAATTTTGAGGAAGTTGAGGGCACGATCTGCACTCAAATCCCAGTTATCCTTATATTGGTTGTTCGAAATGGGAACATTATCGGTATGACCGGATACAACCACTTCATATTCAGGGAACTCCTGAAGCATGCTGGAGATCGCTTTGGCCAAGGAGCGCGATTCTGGTTTCACATCGGCTCGTCCAGAGGAGAACAAGGCATTATCACTGATCGTGATCTTCAGTTCCGACTGATTTAACTTGGTGTTAAGCTGATCGGACAGTCCATTTTTTGAAATATACTGATCCAGACGTTTCTTGAGCTTCTCCAGATCCTCTTGCTCTTTCTGAGCCATCTGAGCATCGGTGATCTGATTCGGTGATTTTTTCGTAATCTCCTCAGGCTGTTCTTTCTTCTTACCAAGATCAGCACCTGGAGTTTCAGGATTCATGGAGCTATAATCAAGGACACCTGATCCACCATTCAATGCGCTGCTTAGTGCGGAAGCCATTTGCTCAAACTTACCAGCATCAATGGAACTCATGCCGAACAACACAATAAAAAGAGCGAGCAACAAGGTCATCAAGTCGGAATAAGGGAGCAACCAACTCTCGTCTATATGCTCTTCATGTGGTTCATGCTTCTTAGCCTTTTTCACCTGATGAACCCTCCTTCTCTTCCAGTTGTTTACGTTCGGAAGGTGTCAGGAATACAGATAATTTCTGATTGATAGCAATGGTGGAAACACCGGATTGAATCGAGAGCAGACCCTCAACCATCATGAGCTTGATTTCCATCTCTTGCTTGGACATCCGCTTCAACTTGTTGGACATTGGATGCCACAGTACATAACCTGTGAAGATACCCAAGAGGGTAGCGATGAATGCTGCTGCAATCGCTTGAGAGAGCTTATCCATATCGCTAAGATCCGCAAGGGCTGCAATCAAACCAACTACGGCTCCAAGAACGCCGAGTGTTGGAGCATACATACCTGCTTGGGAGAAGATCAGTGCACCACTGCGGTGACGCTCCTCTGTAGTGTGAATATTTTCCATTAGAACATCGCTGACGAAATCTTGATCGTTCCCATCGATAATCATTCGCATGCCGCTGCGAAGGAAATGATCGTCGATTTCTTCAACTTTTGATTCTAGTGCAAGCAAACCTTCACGACGGGTAGTGGAAGCCCAGTCCATAAATGTGCCGATTAGGGATACGCGATCGATCAATTGTTGCTGTTTGAACAAAATTCCGAAGAGTTTCGGAATTCTCTTGACTTCTGACATAGGGAATGCCATAAAAATACTTGCTGCGGTACCAACAAATATAATCATGTAGGCTGCTGGGTTGTTGACTAGATTAATTACGGGAGCATGCTTCAACATCATACCGAATACAAGTGAAGCGAGTCCCAAAACAAGTCCAATAATTGTTGAAATGTTCATCATACACCTCATCCATGAGATAAAATTGAATCCTTTCAAGCGGCTATATTCGGGCTTCCGGACGAACGTAGAGCCGCAATTCGTTTCATGCTAGGCACTCTTTTGGATTGCCAAAACAGTTAAAACGATCATGTATAGTATTTATCGACCAATAGGCCTTTTTTTTTAAGGGTTATTTTCAGGTATAATAAGATGAAATCCGCTCCTTAGGGGCCGAATAGGAGTGAAAAGCCAATGGGCGTAAAGCATGGACGGGATTATGAAGGAATATTGACAGATTTAACACAGGCTCTCAGTCGTATACCGGATCGGTATGTTTTCTTTGAAATGGATTCGGAAGAGTGGAGCAGATTAGGCGAAGCGGAGCAGCTTGAAGTCGATGAGGCACTGGCAGAGGATCTGTTTTATGCGCTAGGTGAGGAATCGGTTATTCCAGTTGGCAGCGGGGTTGTCATCCATGATAAGGATCAGCACCGGATTCATATTTTGATTGGAGAAGAAGAACTGACCTTTGTACCGCTGATTTAGCTTGCACAGAAACGTTGATTCAGGGTCATCTATCATGGGAGATAAACCCCTGAAAGCCTTGTGGTTATTGGCTCTACCGTCATCTGTTAGATTGGATTTTGAGGCTTGTCCATGGTAAGATGATAGTCATGAAACGGCGAATCGCACTGCGGTGAACCAACCGTTTGGGGCTAGTCGGTAGTGCCAAAGGTTTCGTTGGTAGCATAGATGGATACGGAAGTATGGTGATGTTTCCATCGTATGGGGAGGAAGATAACGTATGGTTTTTTCGCAAGAGGAAGTCGAAGCTCATCTAGGAAGGCTTGAAGGCTGGGAACTAGAGGAGGGACGATGGATTGTCCGCAAATTTGTGTTTTCTAACTACATGAAAGGGATTGCATTTGTAGATGAGGTCGCTGCGATCTCGGAAGCATTCAATCATCATCCTTTCATAACGATTGATTATACGACAGTCACGCTACGTCTCACGTCATGGGATGACGGAGGCATTACATCTGTAGATATTAAAGAAGCGGAGCAATTCAACGAAACATTTGAGAAAATGAGGGCGGAATAACCAACTCGGTTAGGCTCGTCTGCTAGAAATGGGTGAACGGCATGTCAGACAACAATCAGAAACATCCGCTTATCGCTGTCGTTGGCAGCCTCAATATGGATCTTGTCGTCAAAACGGATACGATTCCAGAAGAGGGAGAAACGGTCAGTGGGGAAGAGTTGCACTATCTTGCTGGTGGCAAAGGGGCTAACCAGGCAGTGGCCTCCGCTCGTCTCGGTGGGCAGACAACGATGATTGGAGCTGTAGGAACAGATGTGTTTGGCGAACGCCTGCTTCGTAGCCTGCACGAAAGCGGGGTAGATGCATCGCAGGTTCGTGTCATGGATGATTCAGCGACGGGTACAGCCTCGATCTGGCTCTCCAATGGAGATAACCGAATTATTGTTATCCCAGGGGCGAATGGGAAGGTAGTGCCGGAGATGCTGGAAGAGGCGGATACGGTGAAAAGCCTGACTGCAGCCGCAGCGGTGCTGCTGCAGCTCGAGATTCCGCTGCCAGCGGTCACCCGCGCCGCTACATTAGCGGCAGAAGGCAGCGCACTGGTGGTGCTCAACCCGGCTCCCGCGGTGCCGGGTCTGCCCCAGGAGCTCCTGCGGTGCGTTGACGTCGTCACGCCGAACCGCAGCGAGCTCGCCGTGCTTACCGGCCGGGATCAACTCCGGCCGGAAGACCTGGATGCGGCGGTCGCAGAGCTCGCCGCATCCCTCGGGGCCGCCGTCGTCACGACGCTCGGCCCCGAGGGGGCTGTGTACGCGGCAGCGCCAGGCGGCCGCGTACAGGCAGGGCGTGCCGGCGCGTGCCGTGCGCCCGGCTACGCCGTAAGCGCCGTCGATACGACCGGCGCTGGCGACTGCTTCAACGGCGCGCTGGCGGTAGCCCTTGCGCGCGGCGAGACGCTTGATGCGGCCGTAAGCTTCGCTATGGGCGCGGCTGCGCTATCTGTGACGAAGCTGGGTGCCCAGTCAGGAATGCCATTTGCAGATGAGGTAGAAGCGTTTCTTGCGCAGCAGGCATCAAGCGACTGATTGTATCATGGATGTGTCCAAGCACAGAGAAGAGGCTGTTACACCCCGGGTAGGGAGGTAATAGCCTCTTCGTTCATCCGTTACTTTTTCTCGGCGAGCCACATCGCAATGTTGGCAATCTCTTCATCTTGTAGTCGATCCTTAAACGCAGGCATGCCGCCTTTACCTTTGACGATCGTGGAGTAGATCTTCTCTACGTCATCCTGACTTCCGATGTTCGCAAGAGCTGGGCCTACGCCCCCTTGAAGCTGATCACCGTGACAGGAAATACAATTGGCTTTCACCAGTGCTTCAGCCTGTCCGGCATCCATCGTGACTTCCGGCATAGTTGGTTTAGCCTCCTGGGCAACCTCTTCTTTTCCTGGAAGCGTAAACATTAAAATAATAGCAAACGCGCACGCTGCAAAAAATACCCCGCTCATGATCCACTTGTGCATCCCTTATGTCCCCTCCAGAATGAAAGATCATCTAACTGAATCTGTCCATATCATTATAACGGAACTAGCCATGACATCATAGCATTTTGTGGTAATTTTTTGAAACTTATCAACTAAAAGCAGCAATCGTATTAGCTCATAACAATCTTATACGTTAACGGGATCCTGTATACACCATACAATAAAAAGGTTGCAAGCCAGTAGGTGTCTGACGTTCGTATGTATCTTGGGTGATAAAACCAACCTTTTCATAGACCCGGATGGCTCTTGTGTTCCAGGTGAGCACTTCTAAATCAATTTCATTTGAGGGATTTCTACGAATGGCTTCTTGTACAATCGCAGACACAAATTCAACACCTTGGCCATGACCACATCGTTCGGGATGCATACCTAGTCCAATTCGGGTGACTCCGACCAGCGGGAAGAACTGTGCAAAACCGCAGATTTCATCATTCTCGCCAAAAATGACAGCATATTGGTCTTTCCTTAGCTGCACATCTCCAAATTCGACTTCAAGTGCCTTCATCTGTTCCCAAGGAAGCCAGCTATAAATATTATAAGGTGGGTCGTATTGCCAACTGCATATCTGTTGAGCATGTTCTTCTTCCATAGGTTTAACGTGAAACGTCACAGAAGCTTCATCCATACTTACTGCACGCTCCTCTCATTTGTAGGATAGGTACCGCTTCAAAATCGAACAAGCTCTTGAGTGGGGATCGATCCTACAGATCATGTGTCAATGTATAGATATTCCTAACATTACTCTACAGAACGTGGTGTAGTTTTGGCAAGTCTTCGTAAAATAGAAAAAAATTGAAACAAAAGATCGGTTTATTACGTTTATATTACAATAGGATGGGTAAAAACATCATAAGGGCACGGACGAAGAAGCACAAAAAAACCGCCGGATACATTCCTGCGGAGAATGGATCGGGCGGTTCTGTTATGCTTGGTTACAGTATGATGTTGCTCAGCTTGTCCCTAGTCACGTGCGAGTGTTTCATACGCGTCCGTGCTCATAATACGTTTAGCGCCAACATAGCGGTTAGCCCAGTAGTTTTCACTCAATGCGCTGATCGTAACGCCTTTAGAAGAAGAAGAGTGTGCAAACTTACCTTCTCCAACGAAAATTCCTACGTGTGATACTCCACTGCCGGAAGTATTAAAGAATACCAGATCGCCAGGTCTCATTTCTGAACGGGAAACGGAATCACCCATGTCGAATTGGGAGCTTGATTGGCGAGCCAGATCAATGCCAAGCTTGTCGAATACATACCGTGTAAACCCAGAGCAGTCAAAGCCGTTAAGCGTTGTTCCTCCGCTTTTGTATGTAGTTCCCATTGCTGAGTCAATTACTTCATCCATTTTTGAATCTGCGAACGCGCTGCCCGCTCCAAGCGATAATGCGAATGTGAGGCTAAGTACAGCTGCGGTTAGTTTCTTCTTGAACAAGAGATATACCCCTTCCAATGCCTGCGAGGTTAGCTTAAGGATTCGGTTGAAGGTCCCCTATGATCCCTCTGTAGCAAGATCAATTCACCCATAACTGGTTCCCCCGCTTCCCAGGTGCTAGGAATTTGGCTATGCTAGTTGTGCACCTGTGAAATCAAGAAATGACGATTAAATTTTAAGTAGTTACAAATATGAAGGTAAAGATTACAAAGTTGTTACTAAAAACTCACTGCGATTATTGTACCAGAGGTACATTGATTTGGCAACGTTTAGCAGTAAAATTAGCAAAAAAAACCTCGACCTTTGACGGGGAAAGGTTGAGGTTTGCTTTTGTGAAGCGTTATCATCGCGTTTATATGACATGGAGATGGTAACAAATTTTAACCTGTTCGAATCAACTTCTAGTCGACTTGGACTGCCATAAGCGGAAATGGGCGCATATCTTCCATAGAGACATCAGACAGCGAGCCAGAGGATACGTTTGCTGTAATATAAGGCCAGCTAGCCCTGTTAACAACCACGATGCCGAAGTGAAAGCGCCGAAGATGAGCAGATGAAGCCCTCCCAGAAGCAAGGCGATGCCAATCACAGGAACGAGATGACGAAGCGCGATCCATAGAGCGTATAATGCACCGCGTGCTCGGCCTTCTCCATCTGGAGCTGATGCACCGAACTGCATGTATAACATCATGTGATGAATAATCCAGCCGTACACAATCCATAAGGAAACATATGGAATACCCGTCAGTAACAGTTGTAATGAATGGAATCCATCCATTAGAATGGCGAATAGTCTGGGCACAAGCCAATAGGCCGGCAACAACATCAACAACGTT
Source organism: Paenibacillus tundrae (assembly GCF_036884255.1). Lineage (NCBI taxonomy): Bacteria > Bacillati > Bacillota > Bacilli > Caryophanales > Paenibacillaceae > Paenibacillus > Paenibacillus tundrae. The sequence goes on from NZ_CP145605.1 coordinate 113,202, forward strand.
CGGATGAAGTGCAGTAGTAACATCGGTTTCCACAACACTTTGATACCACGGACAAAAGGAGTGCGCTCCTCCGATTGATTAAAGTGTTGTAATGAGTACAACAGTCCTGCTTGGATGAGGGGAGTGATTAACATGCGTAGCAGCAGCATGGCTCCAAGAATCCACAGATACCGATGAACCTCGGGATGAGTAGAGAGGCTGAGTTGACTTTCCATTTTGAACAAAAGGGTACTGAGCTCTCCAGCATCCGTGTCAGGATAACGAAGCAGCAGCGGGACAACCGCAGACTGCACTAATCGATAGATAAAGTATCCCCATACTAATTGATAGATAAATAGTAGTGCGGCTATGAATATATGCTGACGGACGAGAAACCAGCCTTCACGTATTTTTGCTTTCACTGTCTCCACCTCACCATGACAGACTTCCGAAAATAGCTTCTACAAGTTTGGTTGCGCTCAAACTCCAGCGGAATTTAGAGGGTTCGTCCAGATTAGCTTTCAGGAAATTGTCCATATGACGATTCTCTAATACCACAGTGTACAGGGGGTCGGTCATGGCCCAAGAAACCGGAGAAGTATAAGTAAGCTTATATGTGATCCGCTCCTCGTTTCCGTTCCATTGCTTATTCACGATATGACCATCCTCGAACACAATTCGTACAGGAACCTTCATATAATTGCTTCCCTTTTTCTGAATGGTTACAGAGGATTCGTACACCTCTTGCTCGCCCTTCTGAATCGGAGTTACGCTGATTTTCTCCACAGCAAAGTCCGCCATCCCATCGCCATATACATATTGATCAAAATACGTAGACCATGAAGTGCGAGTAACTTGCTCCACGACCTTTTGGAAATCTGCTGAAGTAGGATGTTTGAAACGGTACTTCTTCACATAAGTAGAGAGGATGCGTTCCATTGTTTTGGAGCCAACTTGTTGTTCGATACCGAGCAAAACAAGCTTGCCTCGTGTATACACATTTGCTGCATAATGGTTCTGTGAATCGAACTTCCATGCTTCTTGTGTCAACGGGGCTGGAGACGTAATCAGACCTGCTTGAACGGGTAAGTTAGGGACTAGACCATATTCTTGCTCCATTAACTTATCCTCTGCATAAGAGGTGAACCCTTCGTCTAGCCAAGCTTCCTCAAATTCATTGCTAGCGAGCATACCATAGAAATACTGATGACCAATTTCATGGACAACGGTTCGTTCCAGATCATACCCGGGTGTCGTATCATCCGCCCCAAAGGCAGTCACCAATGTTGGATACTCCATGCCTCCTGCGCCGTTTCCAGTTTTCGGAGGAACGACAATGGAGAGTGTAGAGTAGGGATAAGTGCCAAACCATTTGCTGTAGTTCGCTAGAGCTGCCTTAGCAGCGTAGAAGTATCGTTCTTTTAGATCCTGATGCGCAGGGTCAAGATAGAGTTTGATCCTTACTCCAGGAACATTGGGGGCGGAGAAAGGTTCTTCGGCATAAACAAAATGCGGTGAGGCTGCCCATGCGAAATCATGAACATCATCGGCATAGAATTGATAGATCTTTTCGTTATTTTTCACAACTGCCTGCTGCGTTGGAAAACCTGTTGCGGCTACCTTGTATGATTCCGGTACTCGAATGCGTACGCTATAGATACCGAAGTCGGCATAAAATTCGGAATTGCCGTGATATTGGTGCAAATTCCAACCCTCGGCTGTGCGGCCACGTCTACCTGTAGGCTCGTATACACTAATTTTAGGGAACCATTGCCCTGCCATCACGAAATTGTCTGCGTTTCCCATACGGGCAAAAATTTTGGGTAGTTGTACTTCAAATCGAGTGTGCAGCGTTATGCTCTCGCCGCCCTTCACCGGTTTGGGCAATCTGATTTTGATCAGTGTTTTGTCTTTCATATTTCCGTCGTCCGGCTGTACGTATTGCATGCGGTTTAAAAGTGACAGACCGTCTTCTGTTTTCATCTCCGTAATCTTCATGGATCCGTAGCCGTCTGTGGGCATAACATCCCCACGAAGCTTTCCGCCAGACTCCTTCATAAAAGTAGTGTCTGAAGAGGAGAATGCATTGGGATACAGGTGGAAATAAAGCTCGTTGACCGTTTTTTTGCCTGGATGAGTCCAGGTTAGTGTCTGTGTTCCCTGTAACACATTTCCGTCCACCAATTTCACATCGATGTGATATTCCACCACACGGTCGCTGAACACTTCAGCAGTCGGGGTCTGCACGCTTTCTGGAGGTGCGGAGGTTTTGGGTTTTCCTGGAGGCTTGCCCACTTCTGGGGCGAGCACAGGCAATTCGGATGTTGTGGAGCGAGTGTATCCCAGCGTAATCCATGCTCCTGCAATAAGTACACACAGGGCAAGGAATGCGGTGAGCCAACTCTTGGCGCGTCGTGGAATCATCGTTAAATACCTCCCGTTGACAAGCATCTACAGCATGTATATGTTTGCAATGGGACGAATATTAGTTAAAATATTTGTATCAACCCTTGGAGGCTATAAACATGGAACAAAACGAGCAAAACGGCAAAAAACAAATTGCCTTGAATATCGTTAGTGCAAAAAGCAAACACAAAGGTTTCGGTGCGGGTTCTATTGATCTGAATAACTTATCCCCGGTCATTATTGATCAAGGCGAAGCCAAGATTGATATTGGTGCAATGCACGCGAAGAGTAAAGTGGAGCGTGGCATCAAGTTTTCGACCAATCGTGAGGACGTACCTAATGGACGCCAAGTATGGCTTGTTTGGGTAGCTGTAGACCGTACAGAGCAGGGACAGCTATATGGTGGTGCGACGGCATGTGAGATGTGGATTGATACGGAGGCTAAGCGTGGATGGAAATTGCTTGCGGATCATGTGAACCGCATGGATTATGCGTTGAAACGCCGCTTTATGTTGGATGATCTGGGTCCAGAAGAACGTGCAGCCCTGAAGACACTTCTGATCTCACATAACGAAGAATGGTGGAATGCTTCCCCGGATGTGTTGAAGGAAGCATTGTCCTAGGTGCCTGAATCGTTTCAGTGCGTGTAACTAAACAAAATAATTAAACTAAAAAAGCCCCGTGACCTTTAGTGAAGGAAGTCACCTGTTTATTACAGGAGTCAGTCCTAACATCAGGTACGGGGCTTTTTGAATGTTGTTCAAGAACAGCTTTCCTTTTGAAGTGTTCCACTAATCACGTTCATCGTGAGAAAGAACCGGACAGATTTTCACTCAGCGGGGCTATTGATTGCAAAGATAGGGAGTCCAACAGCTGAAAAGTGATGATGACGCAATTACGTCATTACGTATTTGCGTCACTCTACCCACCAACGTTTGAAATCTCTCCACCATGAATGTTTTTCTTCCTGTAGACCCTGTTGCTGCTGTACCTCATGCGTCATATCATCGCTTCCAGATTCCGAGTCTTCTGAAGCACTGCGACATACTTCCGTCGGCTCTGTTCCATCAATAAATACTTCAAGTCGTTTCTCTGGGCATCCATTACCGGCTAGCTTACCGGATTCAGGATCAATGTAGACACTAACAACGTTGTCTGGTACCGAAAATATTTTGGGTGGCACACTGGCGAGTGCCTGTTCCGTGAACTGGGCAAACATGGGAGCCGCGCGGCGCCCATCAGCAGTGGAGATTGCTTTTCCTTGATCATACCCAACCCAGACGGCAGTTGAGAGCTCAGGGGTGAAGCCGACCAGCCAGGCGTCTGTATTGGTTGTTCCTGTTTTACCTGCAACGGGTCGCTTGATGGTAGCTGAGACGCGGTTCCCTGTTCCGCCATTTTCAAATACACTCTCCATTAACCGAGTCAACACGTAGGCCGCGGCGGGCTCAACGACTGTTTCTGCTTTGGTCTGAGGTGCTTCATATAGAACACGACCTGCAGCGTCAGTCACCTGTAAAATAGCCACAGGAGGTGTACGTTGACCGCCGGCAGCGATGACTGAAAAGGCAGATGCCATCTCCAATGGGCTAACGGGTGAGGTGCCGAGTGCAAGGGAAGGGACAGCGCTCATATTGCTTGTAATCCCTAAATTTCGAGCCATGCTCACTACCTGCTCTGGCCCAATCTGCATGATCGTATTAACCGCATATATATTGTCTGATGCAGCTATTGCTTTTCTTAGATCGATTTCACCAAGGTACTTGTCACCAAAGTTCCCCGGTTTGTACGTCTTACGATCGTTGTCATACTGGAACGAGGTAGGCTCGCTATTAAAGATAGATGCACTAGTGAGCTGTTTAGACTCCAGTGCAGCCAAGTACATAATGGGTTTAAATGCTGAACCTGGCTGACGTGTTGTTGCCAGCACGTGGTTAATCTGATTGGTGCGATAATTTTTGCCACCGACCATTGCTTTGATATAGCCTGTGCGAGGGTCAATGGAGACCAGTGCGGTCTCTAGCTCACCAGTAGCATCCATACCCTTGGATACAGCATCTTCTGCGGCTTTTTGCACACGTAAATCTAGTGTGGTGTAGATGTTCAATCCCCCATGATCCAGCATTGCTTCACTGATGCCCAGTTCCTTGATGGCTAGATTCCGGATATAATCTCGGAAATAAGGGGCTTTTTCCACCGTTTTCCGTTCACTTTCGGGTCTGAATTGGAGCATTTCCTCATAAGCTTTATCCGCTTCGGCCTGTGTAATTTCTCCGATATCTGCCATAGCATTTAATACAATTTTCTGACGATCCTTGGCATTCTTCATATGATTATACGGTGAATAATAGGTTGGACCTTTTGGAATACCCGCCAGCATAGCGCTCTCAGCGAGATCCAGTTGTTTAGCACTTTTGCCAAAATACATGCGTGAAGCAGCCTCGATGCCGTAGGCTCCATGACCATAATAGATCTCATTCAGGTACATCTGTAGAATCTCGTCCTTGCTATATTTCATCTCAAGCTGAGCAGTGTACATAGCTTCTTTGGCTTTACGTGTCCATGTTTTCTCGTGGGACAGGTATAGATTACGTGCGAGTTGTTGTGTTAGCGTACTGGCTCCTTGAGACATCTGCATATGCTCCAGGTTAACGAGTACAGCTCGTCCCATACCCCGAATGTCGAAGCCGTAATGCTCATAGAACTTGCGATCCTCTACAGCCAGTGTGGCATGAACGAGATCTGGCGAGATATCTTGCAGTTGTACGGGTACCGAGTCCTTGCCGCCAGCAGAGAAGGTTGCGATGATGTCGCCCTGGCTGTCCAATAATCTGGAATTGCGATCGGAGTCAGCTAGGGGCAGGCTAGTGGCATATAGATAGACGAGTCCGGCTGCTGTGGCAATCAGACCAAGTACAACCAGCACAGAGATCCCTTTGACGAATTTCCATATACGGAACCCGCGTTTGCGGGTCTTTTGGCGTGTTTGATTCATGGAACGGGCTCCTTTCTTTTCTTTCCAGTATGGGATTAGAGTGGCAGGTATATTCACCGCGCTACATAACGGTTTAATAAGTATCATATTGTGGGAAAACCGTTTTGCAGTATAAACGTCTATCGCGTATAATGCAAAAGGGTAATGAAAAGAACGAGTTCGGCACAATATACAGAAGACACGTAAGGACGAACCACACCAAATGTCACTGATTCGTTGATCTGTCAGTCGCTTTGCGCGTTCTGGTCCATTTTTAATCTATATATGAAGTGAAACGCGGATCTCTCCCGCAACCAGCAACCATCATGCTGTGTGGCGCCGAACGCTGGACGTGCTTGGGCGAACGTTTAAGCGTGTAGCGCTTAATCGGGTATGGCTGATCAATACTTTACGGAAAGAAGGTAGCGATTATGGAACTATGGTTTACGGAGAAACAGACCCCTGTATTCGGGATCACCGCGAAGATTAAGCAGACTTATGTAACAGAGCAGACAGACTTTCAAGATTTAGCTATGATAGAGACCGAAGAATTCGGTAATATGTTGATCCTTGACGGTATGGTTATGACGACAGTAAAAGACGAGTTCGTGTATCATGAAATGGCAGCTCACCCTGCACTCCATACCCATCCGAATCCGAAAAAGGTATTGGTTGTTGGCGGTGGCGACGGTGGTGTAATCCGTGAAGTCATTAAGCATAGTACAGTAGAAAAAGCAGTTCTCGTTGAAATCGACGGTAAAGTGATTGAATATTCCAAAAAATATTTGCCTGAAATCGCCGGTAAGCTGGACGAGCCCAATGTGGAAGTCCTTGTGAACGACGGCTACATGCATATTATTGAACATAAAAATGAATACGATGTGATCATCGTAGACTCCACCGAGCCTGTAGGGCCAGCTGCTCCATTGTTTGAGCGTGGTTTCTACCAAGGCATTTATGAATCACTCAAAGAAGACGGAATCTTTGTTGCCCAAACGGACAACCCTTGGTTCAAGGCAGATCTAATCCAGAAGGTGAACAAAGACGTCAAAGAAATCTTCCCGATCGTACATGTGTACGGCTGTAATATTCCAACATACCCAAGCGGACTGTGGACTTTCACCATGGGTAGCAAAAAACATGATCCGCTTGGGGTGGATGAGACTCAAATTCCGGAGATGGATACGAAGTATTACTCTCCGCGTCTGCACAAAGCGGCATTTGTACTTCCTAAATTCGTGGAAGATTTAACGAAATAAAGGGGAAATCAATTAATGAAACTGGATCAAGCTTATTCAGGAAATGTATTTATTTGCAGCTCTGAGGATTATGAAAATTCCAAAGCGGTTATCTACGGTATGCCGATGGATTACACGGTCAGCTTCCGTCCGGGCTCCCGTTTTGGCCCATCTCATATCCGCCAGGCATCGGTTGGACTTGAAGAGTACAGCCCGTATCTCGACAAAAGTATTGTAGACATGACTTACTTTGATGCTGGAGACCTGCTCTTGCCTTTCGGTAATGCTGGACGCAGTCTTGAAGTCATTCATGAATACATCGGTAGCCTGCTGGCTGACGACAAATTCCCGATTGGTCTCGGCGGAGAGCATCTGGTTACTTGGCCGGTCATTCAACAAATGTATAAGAAATACCCGGATCTGATCTTGATTCATATTGATGCACACGCAGACCTTCGTGAAAACTATGAAGGAGAGCCATTGTCCCACTCTACACCAGTACGTAAAGCGGCTGAGTTGATGGGCGGTAAAAATATTTATCAATTCGGTATTCGTTCTGGTTCCCGCGAGGAGTTCCAGTATGGACGCGAGAACATCAACTTCTATCCGTTTGAAGTTGCAGCTCCAATGAAGGAAGCTCTTCCGAAAATGGGCAACCGTCCAGTGTATGTGACCATTGATATCGATGTGCTTGATCCTTCTGCGGCGCCAGGAACAGGAACGGCAGAAGCGGGAGGCATTACATCTAAAGAACTGCTTGAAGCGATCCACATGATCGCAGGCTCTGATGTGAACGTAGTTGGATGTGATTTGGTTGAAGTTGCACCGATCTATGATCCAACACAACAGACTCAGATTGTGGCTGCAAAAATGATTCGTGAAATGCTGCTTGGATTCGTGAAGTAATAGTTAAAGTTAGCGCCTCTCTGTCTACGCCTGATTGTAACCTGCGTAGAAGGGGGCGTTTTTTAAAAATATAAGAGAATCAATCTACACGTATAATAGTGCTGAACCATAATTTCACCGAGGGGAGTAACGAGTTAAATTAAGTTAACTTAATTTAACTTTCTGCCCTGAGCTGTGCTATACTGGATACATCAGCAATCAGTAATATATTGATTGATATATTACAATTACGGAGTATATGGTGATCAGGATCGACCATATACTAAAAAAGAGTCCTTACCGCGCCAACGGTAAAGACTCTTAGGACCCGAAAGGCTGTGGATTGCCACGGCGCGCATGAATTAAATATTGCTATTCAAGCGAAACCCACCGTCAGGCTCCTAACCTTATGAGGTGGGTTTTCGCTTGCTACGAAACTTTTTGCGTAACCAACGGTACAGCTTTCGCCCACTCAGTACAATACTGAGGATCGCAGCAATCCATCGGATTACATCAAGCAACGCCACAAGATTGACCATCGACGTCACCCCCTTTCGGGAAGCTGCGCCGTGATCTGGAAAACATCCACCGTTTATTCAAAGTCCATAAGGAATATTATAGCACGTCTGTTCCCATCTCTCTACCATGAACTGGAACTGATCATACATCGTTTGTATAGAGAAAGTTCCACATGGAACAATGTTGATTGAATCTCAACTAGGTGTAGCTCAAGAGCTTCCGAAATCGTTCAAATATAACGAGCCGACTTGGGACGACAAGTGATATACTCTCAAGCTAGTTATGAAAACGAACGATGTGAGGGAGATTAGGAAGAACATGTACTCATGACTCAATTCCTAATACCTTAAGTAGCTTTAATCAGACGAGAGATAGATCGAAACGCTTCAGTTTGTCTATGTGCCAAAATATTATGCCGCGTAAATTGCATTCAACGAAAGATTCTAATGGAATTATAAGGATGTTACTTCAAAAACGAGAAGGGTAAATACGCTCTAACGTAGCTCTCGAATTGAATAGAAGGATAAGTAGACTCTTTCCAGCCACTAGAAGCTCGGAAGGGTCTATTTGCTGTGTCACATTAATGGTTGAAACCTGTTCAAAAAAGATATATTGTAAGCGATAACAACATACTTTTTAGGAGGTTGAATTAGTGGTTAACGTTACTTTAAAGGCGGATTCTAATCAAGGATTAATAAATCGCAATATCTATGGGCACTTTTCTGAACATCTAGGTCGTTGTATTTATGAAGGAATATGGGTTGGAGAAGACTCACCTATTCCAAATACTGATGGCATTCGCAATGATGTACTAACAGCTCTGCAAAAGCTAAATATTCCGGTGCTCCGTTGGCCGGGCGGCTGTTTTGCCGATGAGTATCACTGGAAGGATGGCGTGGGGCCGTTAAGTGAGCGTGCACGAATGATCAATACGAACTGGGGCGGCGTGGAAGAGAACAATCATTTTGGAACTCATGAATTTCTGAGACTGTGTGAACTGCTTGGAACGGAGCCTTATATTAGTGGTAATGTAGGAAGTGGTACAGTTCAAGAGATGCAACAGTGGGTTGAATACATGACGTTTGACGGCGAATCACCAATGGCCAATTGGCGGAAGAGCAATGGTCGTGAGAAGCCATGGAAATTGACGTACTTTGGGGTAGGCAACGAGAACTGGGGATGCGGCGGCAATATGCGAGCAGAATATTATGCTGACGAATACCGCCGATATGCCACATATGTACGCAATTATTCCGATAACCAGATTTACAAAATTGCCTGTGGTCCAAACGAGGATAACTATCATTGGACAGAAGTATTAATGCGTGAAGCTCATCAGCATATGAGTGGACTCAGCCTACATTATTACACCCTCCCAACGGGCGTATGGCAGGATAAAGGTGAAGCGACTGGTTTTAATGAAAGTGATTGGTTCCAGACGTTGAAGCGCACGCTTCATATGGAAGAGTTAATTGTAAAACATTCCGAGATTATGGATAAATACGACCCTGAATGTAAAGTCGGTCTGATTATCGACGAGTGGGGCACATGGTACAACGTGGAGCCAGGAACTAACCCAGGATTCCTCTATCAGCAAAATACAATGAGAGATGCCCTGGTAGCAGGCATCAATCTGAATTTGTTCAATAAGTATAACAAGCGGGTGCAAATGGCAAACCTTGCACAGATCGTGAATGTGCTACAAGCACTTGTTTTGACTGAAGGCGAGAAGATGATCCTTACGCCAACATATCACGTCTTTGATATGTATCAGATTCATATGGATGCAGAGCGACTGGAGCTGGATTATGAGAGCCCTGGATATACTTTTGGTGAAGATACAATCCCACAGCTTAGCTTGTCTGCATCACGTGATCAGGAAGGTGTAATTCATGTGACCGCATGTAATCTTAGTCATACGGATGAGCTGGAAGTGGTGTGCCAATTGCAAGCTACCGAGTCTTCCGTTGCGTCAGGACGTATTCTGCACCACGGGGAGATCGGTGCATTTAATACGTTTGAGCAGCCAGAGAACGTTACTCCATCAGAATGGACGGGTATTACGCTGGAAAATGGCCAATTGCGGTTCGTATTGCCGCCTGCATCTGTTGGAGTCATTGCAATAAAGGCATAGTGCGATGAATAGCCGTTTATCTATGGAAACAGGTCAGAAATCTGAACGTTCGCTTTGCAAAGGTTGCGATGATCAATATGATGTACAGATTAGTGAAGCCAAGCTAGCGCGTCTTGTGGAGCTAGCCTCACGTTCACGTCCTATTGTTGCAGATGCCGAATATGAGCGGAGATTATCCTCCTGTTACAGCTGTTCGGCGTTACAGTACGGTAGCACTTGTCGGTATTGTGGTTGTTTGGTACAGGTGCGTGCCAAACTGCTAGATTCAACCTGTCCATTCCCGTATGATTCACGATGGGCCTGATTGAAGTCCTAATCTTAATTACTATATTAATGAGAGAATGAGAGCAGCACTGAATGAACTGTCCCCCCTCAAGTAGGCAGGTGAACAATCAAACCTGTTACTGTAAGGGGCATATCATGGGGTGCTGCTCTCCTTTTTTTGCTGCCTGAGAACAAAAACTCTGAATTTGGATTTGAATTGAACGAGTGAACTGGATATAGTTATACAGTAGAGTGTAGGATAGAAGGCTATCCGGTAATATGAGTGCGTATAGCGGTACAACGATACGGGAAGCGCTTGTGTAGATCAGCCTCTCGTTTTTGGCGCCGCCTCGAATATAATGGAGGTTAACATTCATGTCGAACATGCGACCGGTTCAGATCCGGCTGCACAGCCGCTATGAAGGTGAAGATGTGCTGCAGGAAATGCAGGGTGAAGCTGTGCTGAAAGGGTCTGTTCTCTATGTTCGTTATCAGGAACCACAGACCGGCCCTGAAGGTGGGATTACCCGAACAACATTGAAAATGAGCGGACAATCCATCAAGATTATACGTCACGGCGAGGTGGAATCGGAGCAGACGTTTGAATTAAACCGAAAGCTTCCGGGCTTTTATCGTTCTCCTTACATGGCTTTTTCCTTGTCCACGCATACACAGGAGCTGGAACTTTCCATTCAAGGATTGAACGCACGCGCAGCGTGGAGCTACGACTTCTACCGCTTTGACGAAGAATCCGGACATTTCGCGATTAGTTTGCATATACAGGAGGAACCAATTTAATGACACGTAATCCACTAGATACAATTAATGAACGGGTAAGCACGGCGATCGGTAATGCCATCGTTGCTGCTGGGATCGTTACGCAAGATGAGTTACCTGCTATCACGCTTGAAGTACCTCGGGACAAATCCCATGGTGACCTAGCGACCAATGCTGCGATGCAGCTCACCAAGATTGCTAAGCGCAATCCTCGTCAGATTGCGGAAGAGATCATCGCCAACCTGAACTTAGCGGATGCTGGCATAGAGACGGCTGAGATCGCTGGTCCAGGCTTCATCAACTTCAAATTGGACAAGAGCTACCTCTATCCAGTACTGGAGCTTGTGCAAGAGCAGGGAGAGAATTACGGAAGAATTAATGTTGGTGAAGGACGCAAGGTCGAAATGGAGTTTGTCAGTGCCAACCCAACAGGCAGCTTGCATCTGGGTCATGCCCGTGGAGCAGCTGTAGGTGATGCACTGTGCAATATCCTTGATTACGCTGGTTACGATGTGACTCGTGAATACTACATTAATGATGCGGGTAACCAAGTATTTAATTTGGCTCGCTCCATTGAAGCACGTTATTTGCAAGAGCTAGGCCAAGATGCTGAAATGCCAGAAGACGGCTACCATGGTGAAGATATTAAAGGGTTTGCGAAGGAATTGGTTGCTGAGAAGGGAGACAGCTTGCTGTCCATGCATCCAGGAGATCGTGCCGCTTACTTCCGTGACTATGGCCTGGAGAAGGAATTGGACAAGATTAAACGGGACTTGAATCGCTTCCGCGTTAACTTTGACATCTGGTTCAGCGAGACCTCCCTGTACGATAATGGTGAAGTACTTCGCGTGCTGGATGAATTGCGTGACCGTGACGAGATCTATGAGAAAGATGGCGCAACCTGGCTGAAAACGATGCAATATGGGGACGACAAGGAACGTGTATTGATCAAGAATGATGGTACGTACACTTACCTGACACCAGACATCGCTTACCACCGCGATAAATATTCTCGTGGATATGACACGATGATTAACATTTGGGGAGCCGATCACCATGGATATATTCCACGGATGAAAGCTGCTATGCAAGCACTCGGTAACGATCCGGATAAACTGGTCGTGCTGATTGCACAGATGGTTAGCTTGTTCCAGAATGGTGAGAAAGTGAAAATGTCTAAGCGTACGGGTAAAGCCGTAACAATGGAAGACCTGATGGATGAAGTAGGCATTGACGCCATTCGATACTTCTTCACGATGCGTAGCATGGACTCCCATCTGGACTTTGACATGGATCTGGCTATTTCGACGTCTAATGAGAACCCAGTATTCTATGTGCAATACGCACATGCTCGTGTCTGCAGCGTATATCGCCAAGCAGAGGAGCAAGGCATCGAGTTGTTGCCAATTTCACAGATTAACCTGTCTAAGCTGACAACAGAACATGAATTTGATCTTCTTCGCAAAATGGGTGAGCTGCCAGAAGAGATTGCCACTGCTGCTACGGGATATGCGCCGCATCGCTTGATCCGTTACGTATATGAACTGGCATCCCTGTTCCATAGCTACTACCGTGCAGAGCGCGTCATTACAGAAGACGCGGAGCAAACGCAAGCGCGTCTGGCGTTGATCGGTGCCGTACGCACCGTTATCGCAACAGCGCTTCGTCTGGTTGGCGTATCCGCACCAGACAAAATGTAACCCATGCCTCGGCGGCGCATTGCTGCCTAGGCTTAGCCAAAATTCCCCATGCACCACGCTTGCAATGCAGCGTGGGCATGGGGAATTTTTGCAGTGCAAGCAGACGGACGCATAGCTTGCCGTGCTTGCACCTGAGCCTGGACCGACCACCGCCGCCGCTGCCGCGTGTACAAGCCTTGAAGCCACTGTATACCGCGAGCATGCGGTATACAGTGCCTTCGAGGCTTGCTCAGCCAATGGCAGTGGTGGTCGGTGCGTTATGCCTCGCCCTCCTGCATGAGCCGGAGGGCGTCAATCTCGCCGCTGCGTACCTTCGTCTTCGCGGCGCTTGTTTTGCGAGCGCGCAGTGGTACGGTGGCGCGCTTGACCAGCGCTTTAATTTCGCTGGGCGAAAGTCCTGGATGCTTGGCAAGTAATAGCGCGATGGCGCCGCTTACGTGGGAAGTAGCCATGGAAGTGCCGCTCATCTCGTGATGCTTGCCTTGCACCCATGAGGATACAATCTTGTCGCCAGGTGCGTAGACATCTACATATGCACCACGGTTGCTGAAGGACGCAATGCGCCGGTTTTTGTCCGTTGCACCCACGGATATCGTCTGCGGATACCTTGCTGGATAATCAATGCTACGACGTTTGCCGTCGTTTCCTGACGAGGCCACAATGACAATGCCGGCATGGTATGCCCGATTAACGACATCGAGAAGAGCTTTGCTTCGAGTCTTCATGCCGAAGCTCATATTGATGATATCTACCCGGTTGCGCACACACCAGTCGATGCCGAGCACGATATCGGATACATAAGCTGATCCGTTATGATCGAATGCTTTTACTGGATATATCAAAGACCGAGGAGCTACACCGATCATACCAGCCATGCTGTTGGCTGCTGCAATCGTTCCGGCAATATGAGTTCCGTGACCGTTATCATCATGTGGCAGTAAACTGCGATTTAACAGATTAATCCCACGCGCTAGTGAATAACGAAGATCCGGGTGCTGATAATCAGCACCAGTATCAATTACACCGATTTTGATGCGATGTCCTGTGGAGACAGACCATACTTTGGGTGCGCGGATCTGCTTCACTCCCCAGGGCACACCTTGAACGCTGGTTGGTTTATTATGAAGCGCAGTGGCATGGAGCGAGATGGAGTGATCCTCTTCTACTGTGATATCAGCGCCATAACGATTCAATTCTTCTGGGCAGCCTACATTTGCGATAATGGAGCGGGCAAGATGGGATGAACGCACCGCTCTGAGATCGGAGAATTTGCTACGCATTCTCGAAAGTTCCAAGAGACAGGCTTCATAGTGTCTTGGTTGGTTGAACCGGATGAGGTACCGCCCCGCCTGTTCCGGTTCAGGACCTTTCATTCCTTCAACTAAATGATGCAATAAGCCGGTGTAGTCCATTATGGGCAGCCCCCTTCGGGATGAACATGCTGAGGTATTCTATGAATGCGCTCAGCCTGCCGCATGGGGAACTTGCCCTTTTTTTATAAAAAGTCCTTCACTTCGTGTCAAAAAGGGCGCAGGGACATATGATGGATGGAGGGCTAGAGGGCTCTTGCGGGGAACCTTGGTAAGGAGCGATCCTACGAGGGTATACAGTCAGAAGGCGGAGGGGACTCCGTCTTTTTCCATTTTTTGCTCAGCTTCTGTAGAATGGCGTCGTTGAAGTTGTTTTCCATGTTATTTATCTAATCCGCGTACATAAAAACTTGCTTTTTAACGCTAAATAGGTTTTACTTAGTTTTGTTAATGGATATGTTATACGTAACGATCCAGTTCGTAGGGATATAAAGTGAATTAATGTGTGAGAGGAAGTGTCTGTCAGTGAGTACCTCACTCAACTTAAAAATTGATAAAGAAAAGGTAAGAGAGATTCCTTTGGTTGACCTCGCCTTTATGGTGCTGAAAGCGGCAAATACGCCGTATTACTACCGGGATTTGATGAATGAGGTAGCGAAACAGCGCGGAATGACTGACGAAGAAATCAACGAGTTTATCGCCCAGCTATATACCGAGATTAATATCGATGGACGTTTTGCTTGTGTCGGTACGAGTCTGTGGGGATTGAAGCGCTGGTATCCGGTTGCTGGAACGGAAGATTCCATGACGGGTGCGAAACGTCCGCGTATCATCAACGATGAAGATGATGATTTGGAAGATGAGGACTTCGGTGAAGAGGAAGATAGCTACAGCAGCGACGAAGACTTCGACAACACGGATGATGACCAAGACGAAGATGAAGACGAAGATGATGACGATGATGACATCTTTGATGAAGATGATAGCGATGAAGAAGTTCTAGTTGAAGATGATGATTTGGAAGATGAAGACCTCGACGAAGACGATGAAGAAGAGTCCGAAGACGAGGATGATTTTGACGACGATTCCAATAAGTAAACGTCATTTTTAATGTCAATAATTTACCCGTTTTACCCCGACAGACATCCTTGACAAGCAGATGGGGTAGCGGGTAAACTATTGCATGGGCTTATGAATGAGCGACAATATATTTATGTTTTTTATAAAAGTGCCCCGTCCTGCGGGAGTACTTTTTTTTGTATTTTTAGAGGCAGAATTTTGCAAAAAGAATTGATTTCCGCATGCTCCCGGTTAACGTCCGGGGTTCGTTTTTGTATATAAAAAAACGCCAATCGATGTTTCTGATTGATGTCAAGTAAGGGGACGAACCCGGATCAAGGCTCTCGGAAAATTTGCACCATTTTGTTGTAAAGCAGCGTTGTTCAAACGGTCTTCGTGAGAAAGAGCAGTTCGTAGATGCAGGGAA
Source organism: Paenibacillus tundrae (assembly GCF_036884255.1). Classification (NCBI taxonomy): domain Bacteria; kingdom Bacillati; phylum Bacillota; class Bacilli; order Caryophanales; family Paenibacillaceae; genus Paenibacillus; species Paenibacillus tundrae. The sequence goes on from NZ_CP145605.1 coordinate 128,874, forward strand.
TTTCTACCATTGCTCTTTTTAACGATGATTACCTGGGAAACGGGTTACGATAACACCATATATCGCCTGAATTTCTGTACTTATATTAGGAGGGTAATAACAGTGACAAAGTATATTTTCGTGACGGGCGGAGTTGTGTCCTCCCTGGGCAAAGGAATCACGGCTGCCTCGCTGGGCAGATTGCTGAAAAACAGAGGACTCAAGGTAACAATCCAGAAATTTGACCCATATATCAACATTGACCCGGGAACGATGAGCCCGTATCAGCACGGTGAAGTATTCGTAACAGACGATGGCGCGGAAACGGACTTGGATCTGGGTCACTATGAGCGGTTTATTGACATCAATCTTTCCAAAAACAGCAACGTTACAACAGGTAAAGTTTACTCTTCCGTAATCAGCAAAGAGCGTCGCGGTGAATATTTGGGCGGTACGGTACAAGTTATCCCACACATTACGAACGAGATCAAAGAGCGTGTATTCCGCGCTGGTCGTGAAGCTGGTTCGGATGTCGTAATTACGGAAATCGGCGGAACAGTAGGCGATATCGAGAGCTTGCCTTTCCTGGAAGCTATTCGTCAGATCAAGAGCGATGTAGGTCGCGACAATGTAATGTACATCCATGTAACGTTGATTCCATACATTAAGGCTGCGGGTGAAGTGAAAACAAAACCTACACAGCACAGTGTGAAGGAATTGCGCAGCATCGGTATTCAGCCAAACGTTATCGTTTGCCGTACAGAGTACGAGCTGTCCAAAGACATGAAAGCCAAAATCGCGCTCTTCTGTGACATTGATGAGAACGCCGTGGTAGAATGCCGCGATGCGAGCACATTGTATGAAGTGCCACTTAACCTGCGTGAAGAAGGCTTGGATGAGATCGTGGTAAATCACCTGAAGCTGACTACTCCTGCACCAGATATGAGCGAGTGGGAAGGGTTGGTTGACCGGATCAGCAAATTGCAACGTACGGTTGAGATTGCGATTGTTGGTAAATATGTAGCGCTTCACGATGCATATCTGAGTGTTGTTGAATCCTTGTCTCATGCTGGATTCGCATCCAACGCAGAAGTGAAGATTCGCTGGGTTCATTCCGAAGATATTACAGATGAGAACGTAGGCGACCTGCTGCACGGCGTGGGTGGTATTCTTGTTCCTGGTGGATTCGGAGATCGTGGAATCGAAGGTAAAGTATCGGCAATCCGTTATGCCCGCGAGAAAAATATTCCGTTCTTCGGTATTTGCTTGGGTATGCAGGTTTCCGTTATTGAATATGCACGTTCCATCGTTGGTTTGAACGGTGCTAACAGCTCCGAGATCAATCCAGCTACAGAATTCCCGGTAATCGATCTGCTGCCAGAGCAAAAAGATATCGAAAATTTGGGTGGTACGATGCGTCTTGGTCTGTACCCTTGTAAGCTTCAAGAAGGATCTTTGGCAATGGCTTGTTATGATGACGAGCTCGTGTATGAGAGACATCGCCACCGGTATGAGTTCAACAATGAATACCGTGAAGCTATCGAAAAAGCAGGGTTGGTTATCTCCGGTACATCTCCGGATGGCCGTTTGGTAGAGATCGTTGAACTTCCAGGACACCCATGGTTCTTGGCAGTACAATTCCATCCGGAATTCACTTCCCGTCCGAACCGTCCACAACCATTGTTCCGTGAGTTTGTGAAAGCTTCCTTGGAGAACGCTGAGAAGTAAGTTGTTTATGATATGGGGATGTCTCTACTCGCTCGTGATTTATGGGCGGACGGGGCATCCCCCTTTTGTTATGCGTTGAGAAGTTACAAATGGGATAAAATGTTTTTGGTCAATTTAAACCTGGAGAAGGATTTTACTGGAAGAGGTAGAATACTTATCATGACGACTATGGGATAGTTATCCAGATTCGGACGTTTATGCTTTCCTAAATCCAGGAGGTTACACAGTGGAAAATAAAAAATTGTTGATTGTTGATGACCAGAATGGGATTCGCATCCTCTTAATGGAAGTGTTCAGTAGTGAGGGATATAATACATTTCAAGCACCTAATGGTAAGGTTGCTCTTGAAATTGTAAATAACGACAAGCCTGATCTGGTGTTGCTCGATATGAAAATTCCCGGCATGGATGGGCTGGAAATATTGAAGCATATTAAAGAAATAGACCCCAACATCAAAGTCATCATGATGACGGCTTATGGGGAGCTAGATATGATTAAGGAAGCTACCGATCTTGGAGCACTCATGCATTTTACGAAACCGTTTGATATCGATGAGATGCGTGTTGCCGTCAATATGCAATTGCGAAATGATACCGCCAATAAATGCAGCTGAATCCTGTGGAAACAGGATTTTTTTGTCTATAAATAACCAAATATAAGGATTGCATTAATCCAAGGTATTCCAGTGAAATTTTCAGGGAATATTGAAATTGATGATGCCGTCATGTGATATCTATGAAAACTGTGCTGCAAAGCACAGCATTTTTGCAAATGCATGTTTAGTATTTGACATGGGATGTGGTATAATAAGCCCGTATGTGATTTCGGCTAAAAACCATAGACATAACCCAAACCCCTAGGAGGATTGAAACCATGCCATTAGTATCTATGACAGACATGTTGAACAAAGCACTCGAAGGAAAATATGCAGTTGGTCAATACAACATCAATAACCTTGAGTGGACTCAAGCAATTCTTACTGCTGCTGAAGAAGAAAAGTCCCCAGTAATCCTGGGTGTTTCCGAAGGCGCAGCACGTCACATGGGTGGCTTTACTACTGTAGTTAAAATGGTAGAAGGACTCTTGATTGACATGAAAATCTCCGTACCAGTTGCTATTCACCTGGATCACGGTTCAAGCTTCGACAAATGTAAAGAAGCGATTGACGCTGGATTTACATCCGTTATGATCGACGGTTCCCATCACTCCATCGATGAGAACATCGAAATGACTAAAAAAGTGGTTGAATATGCACACGCTAAAGGCGTTTCTGTAGAAGCTGAAGTAGGTACTGTAGGCGGACAAGAAGACGACGTTATCGGTGGTATTCAATACGCTGACCTGAACGAGTGTATCCGTATCGTTAAAGAAACAGGTATCGATACTTTGGCACCAGCTCTGGGTTCCGTACACGGTCCTTACCAAGGCGAGCCAAACCTCGGCTTCAAAGAAATGGAAGAAGTTCGTGACGCGGTACAAGTTCCACTCGTATTGCACGGTGGTACTGGTATTCCTAAACACGATATCGATAAAGCAATCTCCCTGGGTACTTCCAAAATCAACGTGAACACAGAGAACCAAATCTCTTTCACTAAAGCAGTTCGTGAAGTACTTGCAGCTAAACCAAATGCTTACGATCCACGTACATTCATCGTACCAGGCCGTGATGCAATCAAAGAAACAGTTAAAGGTAAAATCCGCGAGTTTGGTTCTAACAACAAAGCGTAATTTATCTCAAACAGTTCCATACTGTGAAATGGAAGAACACCGCCTAGCCGGTGTCTTTCCATTTTCACACCTTATTTCTACATCGTTAGCCATCAGCACGTATTGCCGTTCATCGGCTGCAAAACACGTAGGGGGACATTAAGCTTTATGGAAAAATTGATGATTAGTGGCGGACGTCCGTTACAGGGAACTGTAACCATAAGCGGCGCCAAGAACAGCGCCATTGCGCTTATTCCTGCAGCATTGCTTGCCGAGTCAGAGGTCGTGCTTGACAACCTGCCACTTTTGAGTGATGTGGCCGTATATGCGGAAATTTTGGAGGAACTCGGAGCGCGTGTGACATGGGAAGGCAGTCAGATGAGAATCGATCCTTCCGATATTAAATCCATTCCTATGCCGAATGGGCCTGTGAAGAAACTTCGTGCTTCATATTATATGATGGGTGCGCTGCTTGGGCGTTTCAAAGAAGCGACCATCGGTTTACCTGGAGGTTGTAACTTTGAACCTCGTCCGATTGATCAACATATCAAAGGTTTTGAAGCGCTTGGCGCAACGGTTACAAACGAACATGGTTCCATTCATCTGCATGCCAAAGAGCTTCGCGGAGCTAAGATTTATCTAGATGTAAGTAGCGTAGGTGCAACCATTAACATTATGCTGGCGGCAACTCGTGCCAAAGGCTCTACAATTATCGAAAACGCGGCTAAAGAGCCTGAGATTATAGATGTAGCAACACTTTTGAACTCTATGGGTGCAAGCATTAAGGGTGCAGGTACGGAAACCATTCGTATTGAAGGTGTATCTGAACTGAAAGGCTGTCGTCATTCGATCATCCCGGATCGTATACAGGCGGGTACGTACATGATCGCTGCGGCAGCAACACGTGGAGACGTTCTGATTGATAATGTCATCCCCAAACACCTTGAAGCTTTGACTGCAAAGCTAATTGAGATGGGCGTTGGCATTGAGGAACTAGACGAGAGCATCCGAGTTATTGGACAAGCATCGTACAATCATGTGGATGTGAAGGCGCTGGTGTACCCTGGCTTCCCTACAGATCTACAGTCCCCGATGACGAGTGTATTAACACAAGCAACGGGTGTTAGTGTCCTCAGTGATTTTGTATATAGCAATCGATTCAAGCATGTTCCTGAGTTAGTACGAATGGGTGCTAAAATCCGTGTAGAAGGACGTTCTGCAATTATTGAAGGTAGTCCTTTGAATGCGGCTAAGGTAAAAGCATCCGATCTGCGCGCTGGAGCAGCGCTGGTGATCGCAGGTCTCACCGTTAGTGAAGGTGTGACTGAAGTAACAGGTGTTGAATATATTGACCGTGGTTACGATCATCTCGTTACTAATCTGCGCTTGTTAGGTGCAGATGTGTGGCGTGAGACAGAGTAAACGAACGACATATTGCAAGTTTACAGCAATACAGTTATTATTTTTACAGAACTGCATAACCTTTCAACAAATGGGTAAACCTATACTAATAGAGTTCTCAGCCTCTCCGGAACCAGGTGAAATGTACGATTTCCTTGGCCGGAGGGTCTTTTTTTGGATTAGACATCATATGGCTGTAAGAACAGAGATCATTCCCTTTCCTCAAGCCCCCGGTTTGTTTGAACTGCGCTCCTTGGCCGGTTACCCGGATCGAACGCCTCATGACTTTTGTGTTCACTCACTAGCGGACAGTGCTGTGTATATAGCCATCCCGCCCGGAACTTACATCCAAAGACAAGTATTTGCATTATAGCGGTTACATTCCGTACAATGGACAGAAGAGAACGCGGTGTTATGCTGCTCTCCATAGCCGGAACATCTAGCGAAACTATCCATTTCACGGACTTATTAATTGAATAGGTGGTTATTATATGGATCTACAAATTTCCGATTTGGAAGAAATGAAATTAACGGACCTTTACAAACTGGCCAAAAAATATCAAATTCCATATTACGGTCAATTGAAAAAGAAAGAATTAATCTTTGCTATATTACGTGCACAAGCTGAACAAAGTGGTTTGATGTTTATGCAAGGTGTGCTTGAAATTCTCCCTGAGGGATATGGATTTTTAAGGCCGATTAACTACTTGCCGAGTACGGAGGATATCTACATTTCGGCTTCGCAGATTCGCAAGTTTGACCTTAGAACGGGCGACCTCGTATCGGGTAAGTGTAGGACGCCAAAAGAAAATGAGCGGTACTTCGGCTTGCTGCAAGTCAATGCTGTAAACGGAGAGAATCCTTCAGCCGCTGCGGAAAGACTTCATTTCCCTGCACTAACTCCATTATATCCGCAGAAAAAACTGGTTCTCGAAACATCCCCCAACCATTTGTCCACTCGCATTATGGATGTGCTTGCTCCAGTAGGTCTGGGACAGCGCGGATTGATCGTAGCACCTCCCAAAGCAGGTAAAACACTTCTCCTTAAAGAAATCGCCAACAGCATCTCAACGAACAATCCTGAAATTGAACTATTTGTCCTGTTGATTGATGAGCGTCCGGAGGAAGTAACGGATATGTCTCGTTCGGTTAAAGGTGAAGTTGTAGCTTCTACGTTTGATGAGCTGCCTGAGAACCATATTAAAGTTGCTGAATTGGTGTTGGAGCGTGCACTTCGCCTTGTAGAAGCCAAAAAAGATGTCGTTATCCTGCTGGATAGCATCACACGTCTGGCTCGTGCATACAACTTGGTTATTCCGCCATCTGGTCGGACGCTAAGTGGAGGTATTGATCCTGCAGCATTTCATCGTCCTAAACGTTTCTTCGGTTCTGCAAGGAATGTGGAAGAGGGAGGAAGCTTGACTATTCTGGCGACCGCTCTGATTGATACCGGTTCCCGTATGGATGATATTATCTATGAAGAGTTCAAAGGTACGGGTAACATGGAGCTTCATTTGGATCGTCGTTTGGCAGAGCGCCGTATCTTCCCTGCAATTGATATTCGTCGTTCGGGTACTCGTCGTGAAGAAGTGCTTCTTAGCAAAGAAGAGCTGGATACAATTTGGACTATTCGGAAAAATATGAATGACTCACATGATTTTGTGGAGAGCTTCCTGAAGAAGCTGCGCAACAGCAAAACCAATGCAGAGTTCCTTGCTGCGTTTGATGCAGCAGCCAATAATCCAACGAGTAATTCCGGCACAACAACAACCCGTCGTTCACCAAGACAAACAGCCACATCAGCAACAACAACCTAGTTGATTATGGGCTGATTGGACACTCGTCGTTTAGGCTTAACCCATATAGATATGAGGAGAACATCATGTATTTAGTATACGCAGATGAAAAAGGTAATGTATTTGATCACCCGTCCTTGTATGGACTTGCACGAAGTGGTGATATGATTGTTGAAATTATGGAGGATGAGCTTATTCCTCTGCCAGATGGTGCAACATTGGTGGGATTGCCGAGCACTCGTCCAATTGGTATGGATCCCGATACGGGCGAGATGTTGCCAATGCCTAGCGATACACAAGCTGTAGGTGCGTTGTTGCCGCAAGGCTTCACCCGGCTGTGCCTGCCAGGTTATGTGAAGACGGATAAAGAGTACAAGTTGCCTTTGTTCGGTTATTCGGCAGTTGTCTGGAAAGATGGCGGTTTCTACGTCACGGCTGCGAAATCGGATAGTCCTGATAAGTGGAATCCACTTAACTGCGACCGGGATGATGTGAAGTCAGGTGTGAATCATTTGACGAAAAAATATCCGGAAAATCGCTTGTATACTCATCTATCGAATTGTGCGCTGGGATATGAATGCTTAACTTCATCCAACACGTTCCTGAATCGTTGGGAAGGTGGCGTGCCTGTATCATACTCCTGTAATGCGGGTTGCTTCGGATGTATTTCGGAACAGCCAGATGACAGTGGCTTTGTATCTCCACAGACGCGTATGAATTTCCGCCCACGTGTGGATGAAATTGTAGAAGTTATGCTGGAGCATTTGAAAACGCCGGAATCCATTATCAGTTTTGGACAAGGCTGTGAGGGTGAACCATCCACGCAGGCTAAACTGATTATTGAGGCTATTCGTGAAGTGCGTTCCATTACAGATATGGGATACATCAACATTAATACGAATGCTGGATTGAATGATCATATTAGAGGTATTGTAGATGCAGGGCTGGATTTGATGCGTGTAAGTACAATTAGTGCTTTGGATGATCATTATAATGCCTATTACAAACCTCGTGGTTATACATTGGCTAATGTCGAGAAATCCATGAAGTATGCCGCAGAACAAGGTGTATACACCTCCATTAACTATTTGATCTTCCCGGGTGTAACAGATCGTGAGGAAGAGATTGAAGCGATGGTTGAGTTTGCGCGCAGAACCAAACTACGTCTCATTCAGATGCGTAATCTCAATATTGACCCTGAGAGTTATTTGGAGCTAATTCCTCCGGCTCAAGGTGACATACTGGGAATGAAGCAGATGATCGAAATCTTCCAAGAAGAGTTGCCTGACGCCGTGATTGGCTCGTTTACACATGTTCCACCAGCTGGAATGGCACGTCCTAAGCGTCTGATCACCTCTTGATAATTATGGATTGCAACTGGCAATATGCCATGTTATAATCTTCGGAGTTGTGCCATTTACTCTGGGTCCGCTTGAGGCTCAGGGCGGAAAGAGGTGAAAGGTAATGAAAGAAGCAATTCATCCTAAATACACGATTGGTCAAGTATCCTGCGCATGCGGTAATACTTTTGAGACTGGTTCGGTTAAAGACGGACTTCGTGTAGAGATTTGCTCCGCGTGCCACCCGTTCTTCACTGGTAAACAGAAGTTTATCGATGCTGGCGGCCGTGTGGATCGTTTCAAGAAAAAATACGGAATCTAATTCAGCAATCCTTCGGAGATTGTCTGCTAATTGCATCCAAACCCACCCCTGTCATCTTGGCAGGGGTTTTTATATGTATGTTTATGCATGGAAGGAAGAGAATGATCAACGATAAGGAACTTAGTTTCTAGACTTTTTTAAGACTAGTCTTCTACATCGTGAAGTAGGTCGAGCGGCATTCTAGATCAATTGGTAACAATTAATAAGCTCTCCCCATTTCCCTCTGGTTGCAATTTATACTACCTTACGTTATACTATTTCTTACCGTGCTAGATGGGGAGGTAGCGGTGCCCTGTAACTCGCAATCCGCTATAGCGAGGTTGAATTCCTGCTAGAGGTTTTGTCGATGTGAGGTTTGGTCCCTGAACGTGGTGTTGACGGTTGGGTCCTTCGCAATGAGTACTCATGAACCTGGTCAGGTCCGGAAGGAAGCAGCCATAAGTGAGATCACTCTTGTGCCGGAGGGTTGCCTAGCCTGAGCTATTGTTCAGGGGTGCCACTTGGATCGCAATTATCGATAGCAGGTGCACGGCTTACTATTAGAATTAGAGACCTTTGCAGTTGTATGTATGCAGAGGTCTTTTTGATATGTCTACAAAAAACCACGCAGAAATGGGTCAGATAAAGTTTGGATTCACCCCGGAATATAGTATAATGGGGGAACGACAAAGGACTCGAATGCGAAGTGGAAGGAAGGTAACGCATCATGGAGCATATCGCGTTATACCGGGCTTGGCGTCCCCAGTCGTTCCAAGATATGGTGGGACAACAGCATATTATTCAAACCTTGCAGAACGCGATTCGTGAACAGCGGACTTCCCATGCCTATTTGTTTAGTGGCCCTAGAGGAACGGGAAAGACAAGTGCTGCCAAGATTTTGGCCAAAGCTGTGAACTGCGAACGTGGACCTGCGCCTGAGCCTTGTAACGAGTGCGAAGCATGCCGGAGGATTACAACTGGTGCGGTAATGGATGTACAAGAGATTGATGCGGCATCCAACCGAGGTGTTGAAGAGATCCGTGATCTTCGGGAAAAGGTTAAATATGCGCCAACCGAGGTTCGGCAGAAAGTTTATATTATTGATGAAGTACACATGCTTACGACAGAGGCCTTCAATGCGCTACTTAAAACGTTGGAAGAACCTCCTCCGCATGTTATGTTTATTTTGGCAACAACCGAACCCCATCGTCTACCGGCTACGATTATATCTCGCTGTCAGCGATTTGATTTTCGCCGAGTGTCGTTGGAGGAACAGACAGCACGCCTAGCTCTAATCTGTGAGCAAGAAGGTATGGAAGCTGACCTTGATGCACTTCAATATATTGCCCGTCTATCTGACGGGGGGATGCGGGACGCGCTGAGTGTATTGGATCAGATCTCCTCATTTACGGATGGGAAGGTAACCTATAAGCAGGTCATGGATATGACCGGTGGGATTCCATCTGAACAATTTGCGAAGCTTGCTGCCTCTCTATTGAAGGGTGACGTCGGTCATATTCTGCAGATGATTGAAGGATTTATGCATGAAGGCAAGAGTGCAGACAAATGCATGGAGAATTTGCTTTATTATTTCCGTGATTTGCTTATGATTAAGATGGTACCGGATGCAGATAAGCTCACGGATCGTGTACTCAATCCGGAGTCATTCCGAGATATGGCTGAATCCTTTACTAAGGAACAGTTGTTCCAAATGATTGATACGCTTAATCGGTACCAGAGTGAAATGAAATATGCAGTCCAACCACAGACACTATTTGAAGTTGCGTTGCTCAAACTATGCAGTATTCCCGCGCAAGGCGCAGTGGCTGATCAAGCGGCAGCTTCGTCTAGTGCTGGATCTACCGCGCCATCGTCCGATAGTGGAGAGATTGGCCGGTTGAAGCAACAACTTGCTGAGCTTGAGAAGAAACTAGATCGCGCACTTAAGAGTGGGTTATCTGGTGGGGAATCTGCTTCGAGCAGCCCTTCTCGTCCGGCGACACGGGCTCCTGTGTCTAGAGGGAACTCGCCCGCGAAGTTGCCCGCGAATTTGGATCAGTATGTTGCGCGTAAAGGGTCGCCTGATTTTATGGAGATCAGCAAAAAGTGGAGTCAGATTTTGCAACGCGTAAAAGAGGAGAAAGTCACAGTTCATGCTTGGTTTATGGACGGTGAACCGGTATCTTTGTTGGAAGACAACGTATTAGTGGCTTTCAAAAATAACATCCATCGCGAAACGACCGAGAAACAGGCGAATCGTGAAGTGATTGAACGTGTGCTGTCTGAACAGCTAGGACGTTCAGCGCGTCTGGTGACGATGATGCTCAAGGATTGGACTGGCGCAATGGAAGGAGCTTCTGAAGCGCCAAAGGAGGACTTTAAGCTTGAACCAGAGCATGAAGATGGGGGTTCAGGCAGCAAGCAACCTTGGATAGATGAAGCCATTCAGCTATTTGGTGAGGATCTTGTTGTAATTAAGGAATAGATTTACTACACGCCTGGTGCGATAACTATACCTAAGGAGATGAAAAGTTATGAATAACATGAACCAAATGATGAAACAAGTGAAGAAAATGCAGGAGCAAATGTTGAAAGCGCAAGAGGAGCTGGCGGACAAAACGGTTCAAGGTACTTCTGGTGGAGGCGTTGTGACAGCAGAGGTTAACGGACATAAGAAATTGCTTGCTATTACAATCAAACCTGAAGCGGTAGATCCAGAAGATGTAGAAATGCTGCAGGATCTTGTAATGACTGCTGTAAATGATGCTATGACCAAAGCTGATGAGATTGCCAATCAAGATATGGGTAAATTCACAGGCGGCATGAAAATTCCGGGATTATTTTAATTTAAATTGATCCTGTAAAAGGAGACGCAATCGATTGTATTATCCCGAACCGATAGCCAAGCTAATTGATGCCTTTACTCGTTTACCGGGTATTGGGCCTAAGACAGCGGCAAGATTAGCTTTTCATGTGCTTAACATGAAAGAAGACGATGTTATTGATTTTGCTAAAGCACTTGTCAGTGTGAAGCGTAACCTTCATTACTGTTCTGTGTGCTGTAATATCACAGATACAGATCCATGCCGGATCTGTCAGGATAAATCGAGGGATACTTCGGTAATTTGTGTTGTTCAGGATTCTAAAGATCTGGTGGCTATGGAGCGTACGAAAGAATTCGATGGATATTATCATGTCTTGCAAGGCGCGATCTCTCCTATGGAGGGTATTGGGCCGGATGACATTCGTTTGAAGGAACTGCTGACTCGGTTGAGTGATGAACGAGTACAGGAGTTGATCCTGGCAACGAACCCGAACATTGAGGGAGAAGCTACAGCAATGTACATTTCCCGATTGGTTCGTCCATTCGAAATCAAAGTAACTCGTATTGCTCATGGGTTGCCTGTTGGTGGAGACTTGGAGTACGCAGATGAAGTAACATTATCCAAAGCGCTGGAGGGCCGTAGAGAGGTGCGTTAAACGCCTAGCTATGATCTGAAGGGCGGTACTCGATGTGTTGTTTTATTAGCTGATGAGTATAGCAGTGTAAACGAGTTTAATCAGAGAACCCTTCGGGGTTCTCTTTTTTTGTTTTATTGGATGTGTAGGTCGGTGGTCTTGAGAGGGGTGGGTGTAGTGACGTTGTGAGTTGAAAATCGGTGTACAGGAATATTCATGGAATAAGTTCTAAGTTTGTCCTCTCCTTGATATGTATGAGATATGCTGTTTCAGATCTGGAGGGGGAGAGCTTATGTTGTTTTGGAAAAGTAGCAGGCGCTCATCTAATGATAAACATACCCGAGTATTGAAGGAACGAGAAGCAGAACAGATTTATACTGATATTCAAAAGGCTAAGCTGGAATGGGAGAGAGCTGTGAGGCAATTCGAAGAGGCACAAGGGGAGGATGAAATTGATTATGCGATCTATGTGTTAGAAGCAGCTGAGCGAAAGTACCAAATTCATTTGAAGCGAGCTAAGCGGGCAGAAATGGATGGAGCAGTGATGATGGATCGAGGTTTGAGTGGATAGCTCAATAAGCTTAAGTGAAATGGAGGCGGGAATAATGAAGAGTTTAATACTAGGAAGTGTGCTAGTTGTGTCATTGGTTGCGCTGTTAGTCATCTTGTTTAAGAAGAGAATTGGGCTTGCTTGGTTTACCTCATTCGGAATCCATCTTGTACTAGCCGCTGTGGGAATTTATATCGTGAATTATTCAGGTTGGATTACAGGGGTGTACATCCCTCTGAATCCTGCCACGATAGGTACGGTGAGTATTCTCGGGCTGCCTGGAGTAGGGCTATTATTGGGTTTGAAAATTTCTTTGTTTGGGTAGTTGACTCTTTGATCATTTCTATGGTACATTATATCTCGTTGCTTTGCTTGCTTGGTCGAGACGTTTTGTAGAGATTTACGAGTTCGAAAGAGCTCGAAAAAAGAATTTCAAAAAAATGCTTGACTGAAACACACGAAGCATGGTATATTATAAAAGTCGCCGCTGAGACAAAATGGTGACGAAAAAAGAAGAAAATTATCAAGTTTGATCTTTGAAAACTGAACAACGAGTGAGTAATCATCCTGCTAGCAGGATGAACAAAATGAGATTTTTAATCTCGTCAGATTCAAAATGAGCTAATCGCTCTTTTCAATACTTTATTGGAGAGTTTGATCCTGGCTCAGGACGAACGCTGGCGGCATGCCTAATACATGCAAGTCGAGCGGACTTGATGAGAAGCTTGCTTCTCTGATGGTTAGCGGCGGACGGGTGAGTAACACGTAGGCAACCTGCCCTCAAGCTTGGGACAACTACCGGAAACGGTAGCTAATACCGAATACTTGTTTTCTTCGCCTGAAGGAAACTGGAAAGATGGAGCAATCTATCACTTGAGGATGGGCCTGCGGCGCATTAGCTAGTTGGTGAGGTAACGGCTCACCAAGGCGACGATGCGTAGCCGACCTGAGAGGGTGATCGGCCACACTGGGACTGAGACACGGCCCAGACTCCTACGGGAGGCAGCAGTAGGGAATCTTCCGCAATGGGCGAAAGCCTGACGGAGCAATGCCGCGTGAGTGATGAAGGTTTTCGGATCGTAAAGCTCTGTTGCCAGGGAAGAACGCTCAGGAGAGTAACTGCTCCTGAGGTGACGGTACCTGAGAAGAAAGCCCCGGCTAACTACGTGCCAGCAGCCGCGGTAATACGTAGGGGGCAAGCGTTGTCCGGAATTATTGGGCGTAAAGCGCGCGCAGGCGGTCATTTAAGTCTGGTGTTTAATCCCGGGGCTCAACCCCGGATCGCACTGGAAACTGGGTGACTTGAGTGCAGAAGAGGAGAGTGGAATTCCACGTGTAGCGGTGAAATGCGTAGATATGTGGAGGAACACCAGTGGCGAAGGCGACTCTCTGGGCTGTAACTGACGCTGAGGCGCGAAAGCGTGGGGAGCAAACAGGATTAGATACCCTGGTAGTCCACGCCGTAAACGATGAGTGCTAGGTGTTAGGGGTTTCGATACCCTTGGTGCCGAAGTTAACACATTAAGCACTCCGCCTGGGGAGTACGGTCGCAAGACTGAAACTCAAAGGAATTGACGGGGACCCGCACAAGCAGTGGAGTATGTGGTTTAATTCGAAGCAACGCGAAGAACCTTACCAGGTCTTGACATCTGAATGACCGGTGCAGAGATGTACCTTTCCTTCGGGACATTCAAGACAGGTGGTGCATGGTTGTCGTCAGCTCGTGTCGTGAGATGTTGGGTTAAGTCCCGCAACGAGCGCAACCCTTATATTTAGTTGCCAGCATTTCGGATGGGCACTCTAGATAGACTGCCGGTGACAAACCGGAGGAAGGTGGGGATGACGTCAAATCATCATGCCCCTTATGACCTGGGCTACACACGTACTACAATGGCCGGTACAACGGGCTGCGAAACCGCGAGGTGGAGCCAATCCCAACAAAGCCGGTCTCAGTTCGGATTGCAGGCTGCAACTCGCCTGCATGAAGTCGGAATTGCTAGTAATCGCGGATCAGCATGCCGCGGTGAATACGTTCCCGGGTCTTGTACACACCGCCCGTCACACCACGAGAGTTTATAACACCCGAAGTCGGTGGGGTAACCGCAAGGAGCCAGCCGCCGAAGGTGGGATAGATGATTGGGGTGAAGTCGTAACAAGGTAGCCGTATCGGAAGGTGCGGCTGGATCACCTCCTTTCTATGGAGAATCGTTTCCCGTAGCGGAAACATTCAAATATGCAGCTTAGCTGCAAACTACTCACTCGTTGCTCAGTTTTGAGAGCTCAAACTCTCAAACGTTTGGTGGCGATAGCGAAGGGGTTCCACACGTTCCCATCCCGAACACGACCGTTAAGCCCTTCAGCGTCAATGGTACTTGGACCGCAGGGTCCTGGGAGAGTAGAACGCCGCCAAGCGTAACCCATTATGGGTTCAAAACAAATATATAATGTGGGCCCTTAGCTCAGTTGGTTAGAGCGCACCTCTGATAAGGGTGAGGCCGGTGGTTCGAGTCCACCAGGGCCCACCATCTACACCTTGAATTTAATATGGGGCCATAGCTCAGCTGGGAGAGCGCCTGCCTTGCAAGCAGGAGGTCAGCGGTTCGATCCCGCTTGGCTCCACCAACAAGATTTTATAAGCTTGTTCTTTGAAAACTAGATATCGAAACGAACGAAAATGCGAATTAGAACATTCCTTTTTAGCTGAACTTGTGCAAACAAGTTTCAATAAAAATGGTAGTTAAATTGCTTTTGCGAGGGTTTCGAATGGGAGCGACTTTTGGCTTTGCGCAAGCAAAACAAGGGAAGCGAGCAGTCGAACCGGAGCAATATGGTTAAGCTACTAAGAGCACACGGAGGATGCCTAGGCGCTAGGAGCCGATGAAGGACGTGGCGAACAACGAAACTGCCTCGGGGAGCTGTAAGCAAGCTTTGATCCGGGGGTGTCCGAATGGGGAAACCCAGCTGGGGTAATTTCCAGTTACTCATAACTGAATACATAGGTTATGTAGAGGCATACCAGGGGAACTGAAACATCTAAGTACCTTGAGGAAGAGAAAACAATAGTGATTCCGTCAGTAGCGGCGAGCGAACGCGGAGAAGCCCAAACCAAGGAGCTTGCTCTTTGGGGTTGTGGGACGTCTCACATGGAGTTACAAAGGAACCGGTTAAACGAAGAGGTCTGGAAAGGCCCGCCAAAGAAGGTAAAAGCCCTGTAATTGAAAGTCTGTTCCCTCCGAGACGGATCCCGAGTAGTGCGGGGCACGTGAAACCCCGTATGAATCCGGCAGGACCATCTGCCAAGGCTAAATACTTCCTAGCGACCGATAGTGAAGCAGTACCGTGAGGGAAAGGTGAAAAGCACCCCGGAAGGGGAGTGAAATAGAACCTGAAACCGTGTGCTTACAAAAAGTCAGAGCCCGTTTTAGGGGTGATGGCGTGCCTTTTGTAGAATGAACCGGCGAGTTACGTTCCCGTGCAAGGTTAAGGTGAAGAGCCGGAGCCGCAGCGAAAGCGAGTCTGAATAGGGCGATGTAGTACGTGGACGTAGACCCGAAACCGGGTGATCTACCCCTGTCCAGGGTGAAGGTGCGGTAACACGCACTGGAGGCCCGAACCCACGCACGTTGAAAAGTGCGGGGATGAGGTGGGGGTAGCGGAGAAATTCCAATCGAACTCGGAGATAGCTGGTTCTCCCCGAAATAGCTTTAGGGCTAGCCTCGGAAAACAGAGTCGTGGAGGTAGAGCACTGATTGGGTGCGGGGCCCGCAAGGGTTACCAAGCTCAGTCAAACTCCGAATGCCATAGACTTACTTCCGGGAGTCAGACAGTGAGTGCTAAGATCCATTGTCAAAAGGGAAACAGCCCAGACCATCAGCTAAGGTCCCCAAGTGTGTGTTAAGTGGGAAAGGATGTGGAGTTGCACAGACAACCAGGATGTTGGCTTAGAAGCAGCCACCATTTAAAGAGTGCGTAATAGCTCACTGGTCGAGTGACTCTGCGCCGAAAATGTAACGGGGCTAAACACACCACCGAAGCTATGGCTTGATGCTTGCATCAGGGGTAGGGGAGCGTTGTATAAGGGTTGAAGGTGTACCGTAAGGAGCGCTGGACATTATACAAGTGAGAATGCCGGTATGAGTAACGAAAAGATCAGTGAGAATCTGATCCGCCGAAAGCCTAAGGGTTCCTGAGGAAGGCTCGTCCACTCAGGGTAAGTCGGGACCTAAGGCGAGGCCGAAAGGCGTAGTCGAAGGACAACAGGTCGAAATTCCTGTACCACCGTAAGCCGTTATGAGCAATGGGAGGACGCAGTAGGGTAGTGACGCAGGCTGATGGATGCCTGTCCAAGCAGTGAGGCTGATGTGTAGGCAAATCCGCACATCATAAGGCTGGGCTGTGATGGGGAGTGAAAATTACAGTAGCGAAGGTCATGATCTCACACTGCCAAGAAAAGTCTCTAGCCAGGTGATGGTGCCCGTACCGCAAACCGACACAGGTAGGCGAGAAGAGAATTCTAAGGCGCGCGGAAGAACTCTCGTTAAGGAACTCGGCAAAATGACCCCGTAACTTCGGGAGAAGGGGTGCCCCGGTAGTGTGAATAGCACGAGGGGGCCGCAGTGAAAAGGCCCAAGCGACTGTTTAGCAAAAACACAGGTCTGTGCGAAGCCGTAAGGCGAAGTATACGGGCTGACGCCTGCCCGGTGCTGGAAGGTTAAGGGGAGCGGTTAGGAGCAATCCGAAGCTGTGAACCGAAGCCCCAGTAAACGGCGGCCGTAACTATAACGGTCCTAAGGTAGCGAAATTCCTTGTCAGGTAAATTCTGACCCGCACGAATGGCGTAACGACTTGGGCGCTGTCTCAACGAGAGATCCGGTGAAATTTTAATACCTGTGAAGATGCAGGTTACCCGCGACAAGACGGAAAGACCCCATGGAGCTTTACTGCAGCTTGATATTGAATTTGGGTACGATCTGTACAGGATAGGTGGGAGCCTTTGAAGCCGGAGCGCCAGCTTCGGTGGAGGCACCGTTGGGATACCACCCTGATCGTATCTAGGTTCTAACCTGGTACCGTAATCCGGTGCGGGGACAGTGTCAGGTGGGCAGTTTGACTGGGGCGGTCGCCTCCTAAAGAGTAACGGAGGCGCCCAAAGGTTCCCTCAGAATGGTTGGAAATCATTCGAAGAGTGCAAAGGCATAAGGGAGCTTGACTGCGAGACCTACAAGTCGAGCAGGGACGAAAGTCGGGCTTAGTGATCCGGTGGTACCGCATGGAAGGGCCATCGCTCAACGGATAAAAGCTACCCTGGGGATAACAGGCTTATCTCCCCCAAGAGTCCACATCGACGGGGAGGTTTGGCACCTCGATGTCGGCTCATCGCATCCTGGGGCTGAAGTAGGTCCCAAGGGTTGGGCTGTTCGCCCATTAAAGCGGTACGCGAGCTGGGTTCAGAACGTCGTGAGACAGTTCGGTCCCTATCTGTCGTGGGCGTAGGAAATTTGAGAGGAGCTGTCCTTAGTACGAGAGGACCGGGATGGACGTACCGCTGGTGTACCAGTTGTTCCGCCAGGAGCACCGCTGGGTAGCTATGTACGGACGGGATAAGCGCTGAAAGCATCTAAGCGTGA
This sequence comes from Paenibacillus tundrae, assembly GCF_036884255.1. Lineage (NCBI taxonomy): Bacteria > Bacillati > Bacillota > Bacilli > Caryophanales > Paenibacillaceae > Paenibacillus > Paenibacillus tundrae. Next base: position 146,762 of record NZ_CP145605.1, read on the forward strand.
AGCCCCCCTCAAGATGAGATTTCCCAGTATGTAAGACCCCTTGAAGACGACGAGGTAGATAGGCTGGGGGTGGAAGTGCAGTAATGCATGGAGCTGACCAGTACTAATCGGTCGAGGGCTTATCCAATTAGCACGTTTTAATCGCAGACTTTCGTTTCGAATCTAGTTTTCAAGGAGCAATCCTTGTAATCATTGTTTATGATTGTTATTTGGAGAGATACCCAAGTGGCTATAAGGGGACCCTCTGCTAAGGGGTTAGGCTGTGTAAACGGTGCGAGGGTTCGAATCCCTCTCTCTCCGCCATCTTTATTCTAATGGAGATGGACAAGCAATCAAGACAATTCATTAATATGGCGGTGTAGCTCAGCTGGCTAGAGCGTACGGTTCATACCCGTAAGGTCGGGGGTTCGATCCCCTCCGCCGCTACCATATTACCCAGGAGGCTTAGCTCAGCTGGGAGAGCATCTGCCTTACAAGCAGAGGGTCGGGGGTTCGATCCCCTCAGCCTCCACCATATACGCCGGTGTAGCTCAACTGGTAGAGCAACTGACTTGTAATCAGTAGGTTGGGGGTTCAAGTCCTCTCGCCGGCACCATTAATGCCTGGAACCGTGGTGTAGTTGGCCTAACATGCCTGCCTGTCACGCAGGAGATCGCGGGTTCGAATCCCGTCGGTTCCGCCATTAATCCCAATACAAAATAAGGCTCGGTAGCTCAGTCGGTAGAGCAGAGGACTGAAAATCCTCGTGTCGGCGGTTCGATTCCGTCCCGAGCCACCTTATTTATTTTGGAGGATTAGCGAAGCGGCCAAACGCATCAGACTGTAAATCTGCTCCCTTACGGGTTCGGTGGTTCGAATCCATCATCCTCCACCAGTTCTATGAGTCATTAGCTCAGTTGGTAGAGCACCTGACTTTTAATCAGGGTGTCGAAGGTTCGAGCCCTTCATGACTCATCATATAGAAAGAGTGATTAATCATTAATATGATTATTCACTCTTTTTTTGTTGTTTTGAAATTAGAACTAATGAAACAGTAGCGGAGTAATTATTGAATAATATTCTCGGGAACATAGATCACAAGGTCAGCTGCCAATACACAATACATTATAAATTTTCGTAATCCTTGCTATAAACCAATAGGTAAAAGGCGATCTCCCTTAGGATATGATAAGATAGTAGAAAAAACAGAGTGGTGACGTTCATATTATGATGATCATACCAGGTCTTAAACAACAAATTGAAACAGTTATCGGTACTACATTAGATGAATATGAAGTTACTATAGAAGAATGGGAAGAGTCAGCGGCAAAGTTATTTGATCATAACTATGATAACCCTATCTATAATGCAAAGCGTCACGGTCAACCGAGCGAGGCGGAAAGGAACAACTATACTGAAGCACGCAGTTTGAGCACGGGAGAACGGATTTATTTTAAAGTCGGAGTGAATGCCAAAGAAGGAAATATTATATGTTGGGGATGCTCTACTGAAGCGATTACTAGAGAAACCAAGGGTCTCATCGAGCTTCTAATCCTTAACTACACAGAAGAATCACTCGAAGAAGCCCCTGTAGTATATGAAAGTGATCGAGAGCAGCAACTTGCTGAACTGGGACAATGGCTTGTACAGCAGATGAACAATCCATCCCAGTATGAATCAGTGCCAGAGCATTTATCGATTGTGTCAGAGCTGAGCACAGAGAAAATTCCTTTTTTGCTGCAATGTGAAACACCGGATGCTCATCGAATTCGCTCTAAAGAGCTCAATAAACTATTGGAGAGTTACTTCGGTGAGTTAATTATATTAATTCCAATGGGAGATCAAGAATGGGTCTTTCTTGCTGATGAAGAGATTGTTATGGGTGAGGCTGAAGAGGATACCGTTGAGGCAAGAAAAGATCTGCTTAATGCCTTCTGTCTTGGACTATATGAATTGGTAGCGAGTGAATGGGCTGGTGTATTCCATCTATCTGCATTGTTACCTTGTCACCCAGCAACTCAACTGGTGCCTGCTACTGCACTTTTGCAGGAAAGTGTACAGTTAGGCAGGGCATTCCATGTCGCACAGCATATCCATCTTCCATGGAATTTACAACTAGAACAAGTTGTTGCAAGTATTCCTCAGCAGCAGCGGCTTCGGTTCATTAAGGATACAGGTAAAGATACTACAATATTTAACGATAGTGAGACCCTTACAACGCTAGAGACCTTTTTTAGCTTAGATTGCAATGTGAGTGAGACGGCCAAGCGGCTTTTTATCCACCGGAATACACTCGTTTATCGTCTGGATAAGATCAAACAAGAGATTGGATACGATGTTAGGAGCTTCGAAAGTGCTGTTCTAGTGCGGCTTTTGCTGCTTATGTACAAAGTGACGAAAAAGCTCTGATATTTTTGTGCAGTTTGCGAATAGTCAAACATCACATGCATGGGTTATTATAAAACTACAAAATGTATTCGATTACAAAATGATCTCTGAGGAGGCAACAATCATGGCAGGTGTACGTTTAGAGCATATTTTCAAAAAATACCCGGGTTCCGATAAAGCAACAGTAGTTGACATTAACCTGGACATTAAAGATAAAGAATTCTTGGTACTGGTAGGTCCGTCCGGTTGTGGTAAATCAACAACACTGCGTATGATCGCAGGCCTTGAGGAAATTTCCGAAGGTAAACTCTATATCGGTGACCGTGTCGTGAATGATGTTGCTCCTAAAGACCGCGATATCGCGATGGTATTCCAATCCTATGCCTTGTATCCGCATATGAGCGTATATCAAAACATGGCGTTTGGTTTGAAATTGCGTAAAGTGAAAAAAGACGAGATCGACAAACGTGTACGTGAAGCAGCTAAAATCTTGGATATCGAGCATTTGCTTGAGCGTAAACCTAAGGCATTGTCCGGTGGTCAACGTCAGCGTGTCGCTCTAGGACGTGCGATTGTCCGTGATCCACAAGTCTTCTTGATGGATGAGCCACTCTCCAACTTGGATGCTAAACTTCGTGGTCAGATGCGTGCGGAAATCACAAAACTGGCTAAACGTTTGGAAACAACTGTTATCTACGTAACGCATGACCAAATCGAAGCAATGACGATGGGTGACCGGATCGTAGTTATGAAGGATGGTATCATCCAACAAGCTGCTTCTCCTGAAGAGCTCTACAACCATCCGTCCAACCTGTTTGTAGCTGGTTTCATCGGTTCCCCGACGATGAACTTTATCTCGGGTAAACTGGCTGAGCAAGGTGCAAACCTTCACTTCGTAGCTCCAGGCGTGGACGTTGAAATCCCGCAAGGTAAAGCACAAGTGCTGAAATCTAGAGGATACGTTGGTAAAGAAGTGATTCTGGGTGTTCGTCCAGAAGACATTCACGAAGAGCCAGTATTCTTGGAAGCATCCCCGAACTCTGTATTCTCTACACACGTAGATGTAACAGAGAACTTGGGTCACGAAATGCTCCTCTACTTGAGTGGTGTAGGTAACGATACTACAATCGCACGTGTAGACGGACGTTCTAACACTCGTGATGGTTCCACAGTTAAAATGGCAATTGACATGAACAAGGTTCATATCTTTGACAAAGAGACTGAAGTGAACGTACTTCTTCAAGACTAATATTACTGGGATTCCTCGGAAACGATGAAATCTATCAGTTAACGCAATTATACATTGTATTCAGAGCCCCTTCCGTTATTGCTGGAAGGGGCTTTTTTGACTAATAACAGGCATAGTCCAAGATTGCATTCAGCGGTGAATTCATTTAAGATTATTTGAAGGTTATCGATTGATGAAACAGAGTTCGAGCATGCTATACATGCATAGAAAACATCCGATAACTGTGGTCTGTCCTCGCTGAATGACGTTGATCGACGTTTCGTATAGGCTGCATATGGAATCAAACTGAATGCGCTCTTAAAGTAGTGAAATGATGTGTCATCTTGATGTACATACAGAGGCAGCGAATGCTGAAAGGAAGAGACAAAATGGCGAAAAAAGTGAAAGTATCCGAGTTAGTGCAACAATTTCAGCTTGAAGTTGTTTCAGGATCTCATGGATTAAAGAGATTCATTACAGTAGATGATCTGAACCGACCTGGCCTAGAAATGGCTGGTTATTTTGAATATCATCCGCAAGAACGGGTGCAGCTTCTTGGAAGAACCGAGCTGGCCTTTTTTGCAATGTTATCTGAACAAGAGCGCCGTGATCGGATGCAGCGTCTATGCACAGAAGAGACACCTTGTATCGTTATAACCCGCGGACTTGACGTTCCACAGGAACTGATTGATATCAGTGAAGAACAGAACTTGGCTGTACTTCGCAGCAATATGGCGACTACGATTCTTTCCAGCCGGATCACGGGTTTCCTTGAAGGCAAGCTTGCGCCAACTGCGACGATCCATGGTGTTTTGTGTGATGTGAATGGTGTAGGTATGTTAATTACGGGAAGCAGTGGTATCGGTAAGAGTGAGACTGCCTTGGAGTTAGTTAAGCGTGGCCATCGACTTATTGCTGATGATGCGGTAGAGATTCGCCAAACCTCTGACTTCCAGCTTCACGGAACAGCGCCAGAGTTGATTCGTCATTTGCTGGAGATTCGCGGAGTTGGTATCATCAACGTCATGACGCTGTTTGGTGCAGGTGCAGTACGTAACAATAAACGAATTACGCTTGTTGTTCGACTTGAAGCATGGCAACAGGACAAGCAGTATGACCGTCTTGGATTGGACGAGGAGACTACACGAATTATTGATACGGATGTACCTCTGGTTACGATTCCGGTTCGTCCTGGTCGAAATCTAGCTGTAATCATCGAAGTTGCAGCCATGAACTACCGTCTGAAGCAAATGGGATTGAATGCGGCGCTGCAATTTACGAATAAGTTGACAGCAACCATCTCAGAAGATATGGAAGACATGGATTAATTAAATTAGTTCAAGGAATTGTGGTATGAGACAAAGCTTTGCTTTGCTATACCACTTTTTCTTGGACATAGGTTACGTAGGAAACGAGTGAATTTATAGGAGTGTGAATGAATGGATACATTATTACTGTTGGACCCGGTTGCGTTCTCTATTGGATCGCTAACGGTTCACTGGTACGGATTAATTCTGGGTGCAGCAGCGCTTGTAGGTCTATTGCTGGTCATCCAGGAGGGGAAACGATATGCCATTCCGCAGGAAGTTTTCATGGACATGGTTCTGCTCGGCGTACCGTCTGCTATTATTGGAGCCAGAATTTATTATGTGGCATTTAAGTGGGACGATTATAAGGACAATTTCTGGGATGTATTTAAAATATGGAATGGCGGTATCGCCATTTATGGCGCACTAATTGGTGCAATTATATGTGCAGTTATTTTCTTCCGTCGTAAAGGATATAACTTCTGGCGTATGGCCGACATTTGCGCACCAGGTCTCATCGTTGGACAGATGATTGGGCGTTGGGGGAACTTCGTGAATCAGGAAGCCTACGGCGGACCTGTAGAGGAATCATTTTTGCGGAACAATCTGCATCTGCCAGACTTTATCGTCAATCAGATGAATGTAAATGGTGTATTCCATCATCCGGCTTTCTTGTATGAATCGTTATGGAGCCTGGTAGGTTTAGGGATTCTACTCGTATTGCGTCGTCAGAAGTTTCTACGTGCAGGCGAACTATTCATGTCTTATTTTATCTGGTACTCTATCGGTCGTTTCTTCATTGAAGCACTGCGTACAGATAGTCTTGGGTTCCAAGCACCAGCATGGGTGGCTTCTGTCGTAAATGGAATGTGGTCTCCAATGACGGCAATGGGCTTCGAGCAAGGGTATCTAGATCCAGCGTATGGCAACGTTAGAATTTCGCAACTGCTGGCGATCGCTATTATCATTGTTGCGGTAGTATTCATTGTGGTAAGAAGAGTGACGGGTCGGGCAGATGTACGTTATAGTGACCCGATCGTATCGACGAAAGTACCTTCGGAGCCATCGGATGATATGCCACAGACAGGTGCGCCAGGTACAGGTGCTGGCAAAGACAGCAAAGAAGACAAAACATCAACGCTAGCTAGAGATGAGCAGAGGCAAGCTGAAGACAAAAAGGAGTAATGCAGGTATGATCAACACGGTTTTGTTTGATCTCGATGGAACGATTATAGATACGAATGAGCTGATCATCAGCTCGTTCCTACATGTAATGGGAGAATGGGAGCATTCAGCTCCGTGGACAAGGGAAGAGATTATTCCACATATGGGTGGTACGTTGGAACAGCAGATGCGTACATTTTCTGGACAAGAGGATGTCTCTGAGTATGTGAAGGGCTACCGTGCATATAACGATATTCACCATGAGGCAATGGTGCAGCCTTTCCCACATGTGTTGGAGGTTATTGAAGCCCTTCATCAAGCAGGTATAGTAATGGGAGTAGTGACAACGAAAATTCGTCCTTCCACACTTAAGGTGTTAGAGCGCTTCGACTTGCTCAAGTATATGCAAACCATTGTAACCGTCACGGATGTAACCCATCCGAAACCTCATGCTGAACCGGTATTGAAGGCGATGAACGAGCTTGGTGCCGATCCTGCCAAAACATTGATGATTGGTGACAGCCCGGTGGATATTCAGTCGGCTCAAAATGCAGGTGCACTCTCCGTAGGTGTGGCTTGGTCTCTCAAGGGAGAAGAAAAACTGAAAGAATACAACCCGGATCATATTGTGCACGATATGAGGGATCTGCTTGCACTCACAGGTATTGAAGCGAGACGTACATGAGAAAAGTAACCCGCTATCCGGTAGAAGGTCATAATGCATTATGGCACATCTATCAGACCGTAAGCCCATGGAAGGGTGTTCGTAATTTTATCTGGATTCAGCTATCACGTTACTGTCCGATTCTATCGGTAAAGAACTGGATCTATCGCCGAATGCTTGGCATGAAGGTAGGTAAACATACGGCATTTGGCTTAATGGTGATGGTAGATGTGTTTTTCCCGGAGAAGATCACGGTGGGCGAAAACTCAGTCATCGGATACAACACGACCATTCTGGCTCATGAATATCTCATCAAAGAGTACAGGCTGGGCGAGGTCATTATCGGTGAAAATGTACTTATTGGTGCGAATACAACCATCTTGCCGGGGGTAACCATCGGGGATGGCGCTGTGGTTGCAGCAGGTGCTGTAGTTCACAAGGATGTTGCACCAGGAGCCTTTGTGGGAGGTAATCCACTACGGGATCTATCCCGGTCTGCACGTTCAGAGCATGATGTGCTTGTGAATACAGAGGAACCATTTTAGGAAACGAAGATCGTTGGAGAACGGCATTTCAATTATGTATACCGATGACCTAAGATCAGAGCCATAGGAACTAATAAGAGATATCCAGTGGTAAGGTGAATTCAGAACCGCTGAGAGAGAAGCTGCTAAGGGCAGCTTTTTTCATATATAAAAATATTCTCGTCATGCTTATAAAATGCGGGTAAACCATAGAAGGAAGATGGCTGGCTAGCTGTGTGGCTTTGTTGACGATGTGGAGTCATTCATGTTATCATATCCCATATACTTTAGTTTGTTAGCACTTTACCATACGAAAGCAAAGAGCGGCAGAGTGTGAACTTCATATTCTCTTCTCTGAGGGTTCGACTTCATAGAAATAATGCGCTGCATAGCAGCTAGAGCACAAGAACAGCTTCACAGATGAACGTATAGAGGATTTGCGAAGGCATTTGTGACTTCGGTTGAAACAGATGCTATTTACATAAATCCTGTTGAGATACAGATTGAAATGCAAGTGGACGAATGAATTGATGCAAGAATCGATATACAGACTTACAGACTGCTGCACGATCCAAATTACTGACTCGGGGTGAATGATACAAATGTCTAAACCAAAAGGCTTCGAGAAACCAACGGGTTTCCGTGACTATACACCGCTTGTCGTGAACAAGCTGAGAACGATTGAGCGAAATGCACTAGAATGCATGGAACGCTGGGGTTATCGCCAGATTATGACGCCAACGATTGAGTATTACGACACGGTAGGTGTAGCCAGCTCTACATCAGATCGTAAATTGTTTAAGTTGCTGAATAGCCGAGGAACAACGCTCGTGTTGAGATCGGATCTGACAGCTCCTATTGCGAGGGTGGTATCTTCTCTACTGAAGGATGAGCCGCTACCGCTCCGTTTGTCTTATCATGCGAATGTGTTCCGTTCGATTGAAGAGGAAGCGGGACGTGAAGCGGAGTTTTTCCAGACGGGTGTTGAACTCGTAGGTGATGATTCTCCTGAAGCGGATGCAGAAGTGGTTGCTTTGGCCATTGCCTCATTACAGGCAGCAGGCGTGTCTTCTTTTAAAATAGCGATGGGTCACATGGGTTTCCTGAATGGATTGTTGGAAGAGGTTATCCCGGGTCAGACTGCACAGCAGCAAGAATTGAAGAAGGGATTGCTCGGGCGGGACTACGTTGGTTATCGGGAGTCTATTGAAGCGCTTGATCTTGAACCGAAGCTGAAGGCGCAACTTGAGGCAATTCTACGTTTGCGAGGTGGCAAAGAGATCTGTGCTCAAGCAACTCAATTAAGCTCCAGTCCGGAAGCAGCAGAGTCTATCGCCCATCTGTGTGCAGTATTTGAGGTGTTAGAGGCGTATGGAGTCTCTGAGCATGTGTTGATCGATCTGACGATGATTGGTGACTTCTCGTATTATACAGGTATGACATTTGAAGGTTATGCGGCCGAGCTTGGATCGCCTGTATGCAGTGGTGGACGATATGATAATCTGCTGCAGCAGTTTGGACGTGCGCTTCCGGCTACGGGATTTGCACTCAAAACAAACCGAATTATCGACGGAGTACATGGCATTACAATAGAAGAAGAAAAGCCTGTGCTGATTGAATATCAGTCTGAATGCCGAGCTGAAGCACTTACGGAAGCAGCGCGGTTACGCAGTTTAGGAAAGAATGTTGTGACAGCCCTTCTCTCCGAAGAGAAGAGCAATACTGAAACGGTGAAAGTAGCTGTAACCTCTGGTGAACAAGAAGTGCGGAGTGACAAGCGGTATGCCGAGGTCATTCGTTATGCATCTGAAGAAAGGGGAGCACGCTGAGATGTCGGATATTTTGAAGGTAGCAATGCCAAAGGGACGAATCTATAAAAAAGCTTCAAAGTTATTCCGTGAAGCAGGTCTCGACATTCCCATTGATGTGGATGACACGCGCAAGCTGGTGATCGAGGTGCCGGAAGCTGGCATGGAGTTTATTATGGCGAAGCCTGTGGATGTCCCAACCTATGTAGAATATGGTGTGGCTGATATCGGGATCGTGGGCAAGGACGTACTGCTTGAGGAAAACCGGGATGTCTATGAGCTGCTCAACTTGGGAATTGCACAATGCCGGATGTCCGTTATTGGGCTTCCTGATTGGAAGCCAGGTATTCAGCAACGGGTAGCAACCAAATACCCGATCATTGCTTCCCAATATTTCAGAGAACAAGGACAGCAGGTGGAAGTCATTAAGCTGAACGGCTCTATTGAGCTTGCGCCACTAATTGGCCTAGCTGACCGAATCGTCGATCTAGTAGAGACGGGGCAGACGCTACGTGAGAATGGACTGGTGGAAATGAATTCGATTCTTGATATCACCAGCCGCCTTATTGCCAACCGGGTTAGTTATCGGATGAAGAATGATCGGATTCAATCGTTATGCGATGCATTGCAGAGGGTTATTCCAGCATCGACGGAGACGCCTGGTGGGATACTGAGAGGCTGACGAAAGCCTCTTAGCTTATTATCATGGACATGTAGCAGGCCTCGTAAATGCGTAGCGGAGCATGGTGTTCTAAGACTACACTTGGAGCGAAATTGCGGCTTGATAGAAATTATGGATATCAAAGAATGACCATATAGTATGGTGGTATTACAGGAGAGAAGGAGGTTATATGCATGAAGATTGTACCTGCACGGGAGTTTAATCTGAAGCGGGAAGTCGAATATGGTACACCTGAGCAAAATGAAACTGTACGGCGCATTGTCAGTGACATCCGCCGAGAAGGCGATACTGCGTTGCTCCGATACACAGAGCAACTGGATCGGACGAAGCTCGCGGCTTCAGAGCTTCGTGTGCCGCAGGCAGAGCTACAAGCAGCGTATGCCGCGGTGGAGCCATCTTTTGTGACGGCGATTCGGCAGGCCGCCGACAACATTCGTGCGTTTCATGAGAAGCAGAAACGCAATTCTTGGATGGATTGGCAGCCAGACGGCAGTCTGCTGGGCCAGGTAATCCGACCGCTGAAGCGGGTCGGTGTATATGTACCTGGCGGCAAAGCAGCGTATCCTTCGTCAGTGCTGATGAATGTGATTCCGGCACAGGTAGCAGGTGTGCCGGAGATTGTTCTGGTGACGCCGCCATCCACGAATGGCGGCGAAGGCATTAACCCGTACATTCTCGTGGCTGCCGCGGAAGCAGGCGTAAGCGAGATGTACCGGGTTGGCGGCGCGCAAGCCATCGCCGCCCTCGCCTATGGCACGGAGAGTATTGCCCCGGTGGATAAGATCTGTGGACCGGGCAATATTTACGTGGCGCTCGCGAAGCGCGAGGTGTATGGGGCGGTCGATATCGATAGTATCGCGGGGCCGAGTGAGATTGTGGTGCTCGCCGATGATACGGCGAACCCGGTGTATGTTGCCGCAGACTTATTGTCGCAGGCAGAGCATGACGAGATGGCATCGGCTATTCTCGTCACAACTTCGGCTACGCTGGCAGAAGCCGTGCAGGCCGAGGTGAAGCGGCAACTGGACGTGCTGCCGCGTAGAGATATTGCGGCTGCTTCGGTGGAGCAGTACGGGGCAATTATTGTGGTCGATTCCTTGGATGAAGGAATTGATGTGGTGAATCGCCTTGCACCGGAGCATTTAGAGATTATGGTGCAAGAGCCGATGGCTTACGCCGGACGGATTGAGAACGCTGGTGCCATCTTCTTAGGGCCATATAGCTCGGAACCGGTAGGGGATTATTTTGCCGGCCCGAATCATATTATTCCGACGAATGGCACAGCCCGATTCAGTTCACCGGTGGATGTGGATGATTTTATTAAGAAATCCAGCTTGATCTATTACAGCAAGGAAGCGTTGCTCCAGAACGGAGCGGCTATTATAGAATTGGCTCGGCATGAAGGGCTTGAAGGTCACGCCCGCGCAATCGCTGTGCGGTTAGAACAGGAAGGAAAGGCGGAATCAGATAATGGATAATCAAGAGAATGGTTTGGAACTAGAGAACAAAGGTGCTGTGCGCGAGGCACAGGTAGACCGAAAAACGAATGAGACCAATATTCAACTCGCATTTTCCGTCGATGGAACGGGTCAATCGGTGATTGAGACGGATGTTCCTTTTCTGAATCACATGCTGGATCTGTTCACGAAGCACGGGCAATTCGATCTAAACGTACAAGCGCGTGGGGACATTGATATTGATGATCACCACACTGTAGAGGACATTGGGATCTGTCTCGGACAGACTTTACGTGAAGCATTGGGTGACAAACGAGGCATTAAGCGTTATGCCAGTGTATTCGTACCTATGGATGAGGCTCTCGCTCAGGTCATCATTGATGTCAGCAACCGTCCTCACTTTGAGTATCGTGCAGAATATCCATCCCAGCAGGTAGGTAGCTTCTCGACAGAGCTTGTGCATGAGTTTCTGTGGAAATTGGCATTGGAAGCTCGGATTACCTTACATGTGATTGTGCACTACGGACAGAACACACATCATATGATTGAAGCTATATTCAAGGCACTTGGTCGGGCATTGGATGAGGCAACGATGATTGATCCACGTGTAACGGGTGTGCCTTCCACGAAGGGAGTGCTGTAGACGATGGCGATTGCAATTGTCGATTACGGTATGGGGAACCTGCACAGCGTCGGCAAAGCGGTCGAACGTCTAGGCTATGAAGTGCTGGTAACGGGAGACCGTGAGGCAATTCTGGGTGCAGATGGTGTGATTCTGCCCGGTGTAGGTGCATTTGGCGATGCGATGGAGCATCTGCGAGAGAGTGGTCTGGATGCTGTAGTTAAAGAAGCTGCTGCTGGGTCGAAGCCTCTACTCGGTATTTGTCTTGGGATGCAGTTATTGTTCAGCTCTAGCGAAGAGCACGGGGAACATGAAGGACTGAACATTTTACCGGGTAAAGTGGTGCGCTTTGCCCCAGGCGAGCTGAAAGTTCCACATATGGGCTGGAACCGTCTGGAGTTCCTACAACCCGAAAGCCCGTTGTTGGCTGGTCTGGATGCAGGACACGTGTATTTCGTCCATTCATATCATGCAGTTACTGAAGTGCAAAGTGATCTACTGGCAGTCACCGATTACGGACATCCTGTGACGGCAATTGTGGGTAGAGGATCAAACTTCGGTATGCAGTTCCATCCGGAAAAAAGCGGCGAGCTAGGTATGAAGCTTCTGGGTAATTTCTTGGCTTTAACGTAAACGTAAACGGGCTGTATATGTTTGAGCATTAATATGTTCAAATTAGAGCTTCACCGGAATGATCTGAATAACTCGCGTAAGACAACGTAATTTGTTATTCGTTATATTGAGGTCAGATTGGATCATCGTGCAAGAGAGTAGTGAGCTCTGAAATGAAATGCTACTCTAAACTAAATATCAGCTATAAGTGCGTGTTCAAAAAGGACGGTTTTCAGTACCGAGAAGATGGGATGAAGCTAGAAATGGAGTAGCGGAGCGTAGGCAGGACTGCGTGAGCAACTACATTGTTTCCGAAGGAAACAAGCTGCGTAAGCATCCATTTATTTCGGGTGAATTCCATATTCGATGCTGAGATGCAGTCAGGCATTCTTCGTAATCAAAAGCAGACTTTTTGAACAACCTCTATAAAGCGATAATCAGGAGGGCTTGTATGTCATCTTTTATCATATATCCAGCAATTGATATCCGGGACGGTAAATGTGTAAGACTGGTGCAAGGCGATTACAATCAGGAGACGGTATACAACGATGACCCTGTACAAGTTGCCCTATCTTGGGAGAAGCAAGGCGGTACATATGTTCATCTCGTAGATCTGGATGGTGCTAAGGCTGGACATCCCGTTAATGATGAGCTAATCGGTCGCATCGCTTCAGCAGTCAACGTGCCTGTTCAGGTTGGTGGCGGTCTTCGTACAGTTGCCGATGTGGAGCGTCTGCTCGGACTTGGCGTTAGCCGACTTATTATTGGAACAGCGGCGATTGAGGATCGTGCTTTTACGGAGGAAGTGTTGGGACGCTACGGTGATAAGGTTGCTATCGGGATCGATGCTCGTAACGGTTATGTCGCTACACGAGGCTGGCTCGAAACATCAGAGGTTCAGGCTGAAGTGCTGGCGAAGGAGCTGGCTGCATTCGGCGCAGAAACATTTATCTTCACTGATATTTCTCGGGACGGCATGATGCAAGGGCCAAATGTGGAAGCGATTGTGTCTCTAGCGAAGGCAAGCGGCAGAACCGTTATTGCTTCCGGTGGTGTGAGTGTTATGGATGATCTACTTCGCCTTAGCCGCCATGCAGATGATGGCGTTGGTGGAGCAATCGTGGGCAAAGCGCTATATACAGGTAGCATCGATCTGACTGAAGCGGTACGTTCGGTGAATAAATAAGCGAGATATTCGGGTAGAGAGGAAGAGGAGCATGCTGGCAAAAAGAATCATTCCTTGTCTGGACGTGAAGGACGGGCGGGTTGTCAAAGGCGTTAACTTCGTCAATCTCCGCGATGCGGGTGATCCGGTTGAGCTGGCGGCGCTATATGATCGTGAGGGTGCCGACGAACTGGTATTCCTCGATATTTCCGCTTCGGTAGAAGGACGAGAAACGATGGAAGAAGTCGTACGTCAAACGGCTGGCGAAATTGCGATTCCATTTACGGTGGGTGGAGGTATCTCCAAGGTTGAAGATATGAAACGTATTTTGCGAGCAGGCGCGGACAAAATTGCCGTTAATACAGCAGCAGTGCTTAATCCTCAGTTAATTGCAGATGGGGCACGTCGTTTTGGTTCCCAGTGTATTGTGGTAGCGGTGGATGCCAAGTACAACGATGCTTGGGGCGAGTGGGAAGTCTATACCCATGGAGGCCGGAAAGCTTCAGGAATCAAGGCGCTGGAATGGGTCAAGCAGGCTGAAGAACTAGGAGCAGGTGAAATTTTGCTGACAAGCATGGATGCTGACGGCACCAAAGATGGCTTCGATCTAAAGCTGACGGCTGCTGTATCTGAATTGGTGCGTATACCGGTTATCGCCTCAGGCGGTGCCGGCAAGGAATCCCACTTCTACGATGTGTTCACGGCGGGTAAAGCGGATGCGGGGCTCGCGGCAACGATATTCCATTATAAAGAAATCGCCGTACCGGTACTAAAACAACATTTGAGCGAACAAGGGGTGGAGATCCGTGAGTAATACAAGAAATGAAATTAAGGAACAATTGTCCCTTACACAGGTAGTGGAGCATATCCGCTGGAACGATGGATTGGTACCTGCCATTGTACAGGATGCTGAAACTCGCGAAGTTTTGATGATGGCTTACATGAACCGGGAGTCTTTGAAGCTGTCGCTGGAATCTGGTGAAACGTGGTTCTGGTCACGCTCTCGTCAAGAGCTATGGCACAAAGGAGCAACATCAGGCAACGTACAACAGATCACTTCGCTAAAATATGATTGTGATGGTGATACGTTACTTGTTGAGGTTAAACCGAATGGACCAGCTTGTCACACAGGTGAAGTGACTTGTTTCCACAATGAAATCACTGGTTTGCCGGAAACGTCCGAACAAGCAAGCGAAGCGAATAGCACGTCTTCTGGTCAGAATGATGCCGCGCTGAGCGACGTGGAGGCACGTTTTGCTGTACTTGGTGAACTTGAATCTGTCATTGCTGAACGTGAGCGTGAGCGCCCAGAAGGGGCTTATACGACATATCTGTTCGACAAGGGCGTTGATAAAATTCTCAAAAAAATCGGTGAAGAAGCATCGGAGACGATCATTGCCGCGAAAAATAAAGATAATGACGAGCTGCGTCTGGAAGTCAGTGACCTCATGTATCACTTGCTCGTTCTCCTTCAAGAGCGCAAGTTGCCACTGGACGATATTATGTCAGAGCTGAGCCGTCGTCACGAGCGGCCTCGTCGCGATTAGGAGGAGACAGGCGTGCGAATAGACTATCATACACATCATGAGCGGTGTGGTCATGCCGTTGGTAAGTTGGAAGAGTATGTGAAGCGTGGCGTAGACATTGGGCTATCCCAGATTGGGCTGTCTGATCATATGCCGTTACTCCATGTAGATCCAGCCAATTATTATCCCGAGATGGCTATGCCGATGGATGAACTTCCACGCTATGTTGAGGAATGTTTCTCCCTGAAAGAGAAATATCGTGGTCAGATCGATGTACGTGTCGGTCTGGAGGGCGATTACATTGAAGGCTGGGAGAATGAGATTCGAGCGATTATTGAACGGTATCCGTGGGATTATGTCATTGGATCTGTGCATTTCCTGGGCGAATGGGATATTACCGACTTTCGTCAAACGTATCACTGGGAAGGGCGTAACGTGTTGGAGGTGTATCGCCAGTACTATGATGCGGTGAGTAAGGCAGCTGCAACGGGAATGTATGACATTATGGGACATACGGACGTCATCAAGCGATTCGGCTTCTCCCCTGCACCTAAGGAGGTAGATGAGCGTATTGCATTGGAGAATGCTGCTCTGCAAGCGATTGCTAAGAGCGGCTGTGCAATGGAGCTTAACGCCTCAGGGTTATCGAAGCCCTGTGCTGAGATGTTTCCTGGACGGCGGATGCTGACGAAAGCGATTGAGCTAGGTATCCCGTTAACGCTTGGTTCGGACGCGCATGATCCTTTGAAGCTGGGGGATTACCTACCTGAGGCAGAAGCACTCTTGCGTGAGTTGGGGTGCACCGAGGTGGCTGTCTTTGAAAGTCGCCGTCGCTCTTTCGTTCCTTTAAATGGAGGAGACAGTAGAGTATAATAAGGTTGAAAATAACCTTATTCATAAGGGATTATATAGGGACTTCAACCCTCGGGAGGGCATTATGCAGCAATCGTTACGTATTTTTTCCGGTTCATCGAACCCGAAGCTGGCAGAACAAGTATGCGACAAGCTGGGAGTACAGCTAGGCAAGATCAAGCTGTCCCGGTTCAAGAGCGGAGAGATATACGTTCACTATGAAGAGACTATTCGTAACTGTGATGTGTTTCTAATTCAGTCGTTGTCTAACCCGATTAATGAGCTGTTCGTTGAACTGCTCGTTATGATCGATGCTGCGAAGCGAGCTTCTGCTCGGACAGTGAACATCATCGTTCCCTATTATGGATATGCTCGTCAGGAGCGTAAGTCAGCCCCGCGCGAACCGATCTCAGCCAAAATGGTTGCCGATGTGTTGACCACGGCTGGAGCGAACCGGGTTGTGACGATTGACCTCCATGCAGCAGCTATCCAAGGATTCTTCAATATTCCGGTGGATCATATGACATCATTAGATTTAATCAGTGAGTATTTGCTAAGCAAAGGTATTGAACATCCAGTTGTTGTCTCCCCGGATGCTGGGCGTGCCTCTATGGCAGAGAAGCTAGCGAACCGGCTGGATTCACCTTTTGCTATCATGATCAAGAAGAGACCAAGCCATAACGAATCTATCATTACCCATGTCATTGGTGATGTTGAAGGTCGCACACCGATCATTATTGAGGATCTGATTGATACAGGCACGACCATTCTGAATGTCGTTGAGGGACTCAAGGAGCGCGGCTCCAATAATGTATACGTATGTGCTACACACGGGTTGTTCTCCGATGGAGCATTAGCGAAACTCAATCATCCTTCGATAGCTGAGGTGGTTGTTACCGATTCAATTGCACTGCCAGATGATCATCCTGAGTGCTTCAAAGTATTACCCGTTGCTCCGATGCTGGCAAGAGCCATTCGTATTATCGTCGATGGCGGCTCTATGGCAACACTGTTTAAAGATTCTGGTATCTAATGAAGGATCGGAGAATGATTTTTACTCCATAGAGTTGTTCCGTGTCTGAGTTGTCTGCTCAGCACGGCTTTTTTGTTTTATTCATAAGACGGGCAGAATTCCAGGCAGTCAATTCCTTGGTTGCTCTTCTGAAGCATGTGCTATAATAACATCAAAATAAATTTATGAGAGCGCTTTAATATGGGATGATCCAGCCCAGAGGTGCGACAGATGATAAACAATAGAACTGCGTCCGATTCTGTGGTCGGCATCGTGGAGTGAGGAGTGGGGTCGATTGTCCCGTACTTGGTATTATCGGTTACTATTTTCGTACTTTCCTATTTTCTTTCTGACTGTGACCATACTCATTTTTATCGCGTTTGTTTTCATTAATGACATCTCTAGGGCCGAAACGAAAAAAGCAGACCGCATCTCATCCAACTATCTAGCGGATACGGTAGATCACACCATCAGAGATATCGAATTATCATTGATGGAGGCGGTGCAGAATGACCAAGCCTATAGAGACTATTTTAATCATAGAGTTGGGGCGAATTCCGAAACAGTCTATGCGATTGCACAGAGTTTGCGTGAGTTAACCAGTTCTTCTTCATGGATTGAATCCATCTATTTATATGACAATATGAATAAGAGCGTTGTGACGGTAAGTGGGCCTAGAGATGTGGAGAGCTTCTCTGACAAAGCATGGATTGAGCAGACGGTATCTGGGAAGTTATCTCCGGGATGGCAGCCCGTTAGAGAGTACGATGGAGGTATTATTCAGCGTGCCCCTATTCGAGTGTTAACCGTTAATAAGGATATGCCTTTGCCTTTTGGATCCCAAGGTACACTTGTGATTAATATTAAGATGAGCAGTATTGAGCAAACGGTCGATAACATGGTTAACGGACAACTATCCTTCATGACGATTCTGAACCGAGATGGTCAGGTAGTATACAATGCACATTTGGATGATGAGGATGCTACAGAAGGAAGAGTATTGAACACGCTTACGCTCGATAGATTAGGTTGGACGTTATCCAGTGGGATCAAGGCGGGGAATCTGTTTGGATGGGTATCTGTCATTTCTTATGTATGGGTAGTCATTGCCATTGTGACCGTCGTTAGTGCGATCATCTACATCATTTATGTTACACGTCGAAATTATAAGCCAATTCAGATTATTATGAACCGGATTGAAGCACATCAGATTCGGACACTTGAAGATTCGGGATCTCGTAAAGATGAGATGAAGATGATTGATGGTGCACTTGAAAATTTGATTAACCACATGATGGATTATGATGATAAAAAGAGGGAAAATGTACTGTTGCAGCGCAGCAAGCTGTTCAACAGTCTGTTACATGGCGAGCATCTGGATCAAGCCACAGCCCGGCTTGAGGAGCTATCTCCATTTGACACCGTGGGAGAGTCTGTCCGCTTCGCTGTTGTCGTTGGAGAGATTAACCGTTATGAGAAGGGATTTCAAGAGCTTTATACGAGAGGTGAACAAAATACTCTTAAATTCGCATTGATGAATGTGCTACAGGAGCTCTCACGCAACAAGGGCATGCAATGCTGGGCTGAATGGGTCAGTGCAGACCGGATAGCTATTCTATTTCTCTCCACAGAGGATAGCAGCGAGCATGATATGACTGGGCAGATTCGTGATGTTGCAGAGGATTGTCGGTTCTGGGTTGATCAGAATCTACGTATCTCGCTAAGCTTTGGGATCGGGCCGATTGCAGATGGCATTGGAACTATTCGAGAGTCTTATACTGGTGCAGAAGCGGTCATGCATCGGAAATGGCTGATGAACGGAGACGTGGGTTTGGCCGAGAGCGGGGAGAAATCGAAGCCATTAATAGAAACGTACACCTACTTGCAGATGATTGCTGACTTTGTTAAGCGATTCCGAATGTCGAGCGGCCAGTGGAGGGAAGAGCTGGAGGAGATTTTCGCGGCGTTTGAACGTAATATGCTGCCGGATGAAGATATTCAATCCCTCATTCAAGCGATGCTACAGATGCTTAGCCGTGAAGTGGCACTAATGTCGGACGAACTTCAGGAGAAATTGTCAGAAGACAATATGAACAAGTGGCTCAAGTCGATAGAGGAAGCAGCGACACTTGCTGATGTAAAAGCATTGCTGTTCGAGGACTTAACCGACCTGTTCAGAACGTATGTCTCGGTGACAGAAACCAAGAGCTACAAAGCGATGGTCAATGAGATGAAAAGTTATATTGAAGAACAATTTGCCAACCCTGACCTGTCTCTGAAACATTTGAGTGATCGGTTTCAGATCTCTGGCAAACATGCGAGTTATTTGTTCAAGACAGAATTCAATATGAAGTTTGTGGACTTCGTGACCGAGCTGCGAATGAAGGAGACGGAACGACTTCTCTGCACAACTGAATTGGCATTGCAGGATATTGCCGTGAAGGTAGGGTATGCTAATGGTATTACGCTGGGGCGTGTATTTAAACGGGTTACAGGCATTACGCCAGGCGATTATCGCCGAGCGAAGCGTGAACATCATACGGATGAGTCCTAGTCATAGGTGGTAATGTAGCATGGATTGTTTATTTTCGGATAAATGAGCTTAAAGTGAGGGGTGGAATTCTCGCAGGTGTTCTCCGTAGGAGGGGTACTTGCTGGAATCCACCCTTTTACTATGATCCAGGCGGTTTGCCTGATCAATCCGATCAGTGATTTCAAGTCATGTGGTAATTCCGAGAGTATACGTGGATGGATATTCCAGTTTATATGTCGGATACGAAAATAGGCAGTATCAGAAAATGGTTTATCGACCTAGCTAAGAACAAACTGTACTGAAGTGGGGGTAAAGTCTGTCTGCGCGTGGGTTTAGAGCAGTAATACTGAAAACGGATTGTCTGCGAAAATGGTTAGGGGAATAAACCACAACCGCTCTGTAAGCGCTTCCGAAACTGGTTTATTGCATGAGGGCAAGAAGGTATGGAATACTCGGATCAAGCTTTACAACATTCAACGCAAAGCCAAAGGGGATGACAAAATGACAAGAAGAGCAACCAAAGGGAGTACGAAGAAATGGATGGGTCTGGCGCTTACAATGGTAATGGGAGTTTCACTGTTAGCAGGATGTTCATCTGCATCTGATCAATCGGCTGAAGGCGGTGCATCAGGTAGTGGTGAGCGTGTCACCTTGAAAGTAGAGGTATTCGATCGTGGTAACAGTCCTTCTCCACATACGATCACGAATAACTACTTAACTAAATTTGTTCAAGAGAAATTTGGCGATCCGAATAACATTGATGTGCAATTCGTACCTGTTCAACGTTCAGAAGAAACAACCAAGCTCAACGTGTTAATGGCCAGCCCCAGCGACGTTCCAGATATTGTGTTTGTATATGACTCCAGTGTGTTCTACCGTTACGCTCAGCAAGGCGGTCTAACTGACGTAGGCGAGCTTCTTAATGAACATGCACCTAACTTAAAAGAATATCTCGGCGATGACCTGTTGAAATTCGGTCAGCTTGAAGGTCAGCAATTCGCTATTCCGGGTAAACGTGCCATTACGGCTCGTTATAACTCATATATCCGCCAGGATTGGCTTGATAAAGTTGGCATGAAAGCTCCAACAACAACCGATGAGCTGTATGAAACGTTGAAAGCATTCAAAGAGAAAGATCCAGGCAATCTAGGCAGCAAAAACATCCCAATGGGTATGGCACTAGCCCCAGCCCAGTATGAAACATTGATCTACTCCTTTATTAAACCTGTACAAGATGGACTTACGTACAGTCAACGTTACGAGCTACCATTGCATGATGGCTTCAAAGATGCGATGCAGTTCCTTAACAAGCTATACAATGAAGGTCTGATCAGCAAAGACTTCAGTCTTGATGAAGAAAAAGCGCAATTGGTCAAAGACTTCCAAAACGGTAATATCGGCTACATGTCTGAGGACGTAGGTCAGATTCTGTATGCAGATGGTATGCTTGATAATTTGTACAAAAATGTACCGGATAGCAAAGTTGTAGCAGTTGACGCTTATACTAACCCGAATGTGGACAACAAACACATCAAATCACGTTATGGTAGCAACGGGATGTACATCATGATTCCAAAAAGCAGCAAACGTTCGGTTGAAGCAGTGAAATACTTAGACTGGATGGCTTCTGGAACGAACTTGCTGGAGATGAACACCGGTGTCGAAGGTGAGAATTACGATATGGTTGATGGTGTTCCAGTTGTTAAAGATGATGCACCACAGGATGTCAAAGATCGTCTCTACAACGGCGGTGACATGGCGATTATTGCCAATGGTAAAGTAGTTGGAGATCAGGCAGCCAATGAAGCTGCATGGATTGCAGGCTTCCCAGAACGTAACCAAGAGCTGATGAGACAGTCCATTGATATCGCGAATACGGACACGATCGGTCCGGTTATCTTCAGCAAACCGATTGAAGCAGAATCTAAATATGGTACGGCGCTAAATGATAAGTTGAAAGTGCTTATTGTAAAAACTGCGATGGCTAAACCGGCAGACTTCGAAGCGGTATATGAAAAAGAAATGAATGATTTCATGTCACTGGGTGGCACAGAACTGAAGAAAGAGCTTGAAGCAGCACTTCAGTAAGCGTTATCAATTAAAAGGTTCATCTTGTGATTACCAAATCAATATGTAATTTACCGTATAACTTTAGAAGGAACGTGTGCCGCCAGTATGGGCGGCACAGCCGTTTCTCTGTTGATAGGAGGAAACCGACTTGACCATCACATACTTGAAAAGGTATTGGCAATTATATGCGCTCATCTCACTGCCTCTGATCTACTTCTTGATCTTTCGTTACGGCCCAATGTACGGGGTTCAGATCGCTTTTAAGGATTTCAACTTGTTTCAGGGCATCAACGGGAGTGAGTGGATCGGTTTCGATGCTTTCCGTGAAGTATTTGGAATGCGGGACTTCTACACCACATTACGAAATACGTTCATGCTTAATTTTCTAGATTTGCTCGTTTCATTCCCTGCTCCAATTATCTTGGCGATCATGCTCTATGAAGTTCGGTTTAAGTGGTTCAAAAAGATTTCACAAACGATCCTGTACATTCCTCACTTTATTTCTTGGGTTATTATCGGGGGAATCGTGTATCAATTATTCGGCAATCAATCCGGTATGGTGAACGGTTTGCTGGAGAGTATGGGGCTGAACTCCATACCATTTTTGACAGAGAAGAATCCATGGCTTGTTACGTACCTGTTCACAGGGGTTTGGCAGAGCGCTGGATGGGGAACCATTCTGTATCTGGCTGCATTAACCGGCGTGAACAAGGAATTGTTTGAAGCTGCTGAGATTGATGGAGCGTCACGTCTGAAGAAAATCTGGCATATTACCTTGCCTAGTATTAAACCAACGATTGTCACTTTGCTTATTCTGAATCTCGGACAAATGGTCAGCATTGGTTTTGATCGTCCTTACATTATTGGTAACACTGCTGTACGTGAATACTCTGATGTACTGAGTACCTTCGTGTACAGGGTTGGTTTGGAATCTGGACAATATACACTGGCGACTGTCGTCGGACTCTTCCAGGCTGTTGTAGGACTGATCTTCGTACTCGGTTCAAATTATATTTCGAAAAAGGCGACCGGTGAAGGTATTTTGTAAGCCTGAAAGGGATACCAATCGGCTGTTTGTATAGACCATCAGTAAAGGAGCTGTGCGCATATGAGTGAACGCACCTCAAACCGGGTTTTTGACATCGTTAATATTACCTTTATCAGTTTGTTTGTTATCTTCTGTCTGGCTCCGTTCTTGCACACGATTGCGATCTCACTAAGTTCCAATCGGGCAATTACATCTGGTGAAGTGACCATATTCCCTAAAGAATTTAATTGGGATGCGTATATTCAGGTATTCTCTGACCAATCAATGATCTATTCACTGGGCTTTACGAGTGTTCTAACGGTAGCAACCACTGTGCTATGTATGCTCTTCACACTAGCAGCTGCATATCCGTTAACGAAGAAAAAATTGAAAGGGCGCAAGCTCTTCATGTACGTCATCATCATTACCATGTTCTTCAGTGGCGGGATGATTCCAGAATATTTGCTCATTCGTGATCTGAACTTGCTTAATTCCGTCTGGGCGCTGATTTTGCCGGGTCTCGTAAGTCCGTTTAACCTGATTATCCTGATTTCCTTCTTCCGCGGCATTCCAGAAAGCTTGGAGGAATCGGCTGAGATTGACGGTAGTTCGCATGTACACACACTCTTTAAAATTATATTGCCATTATCTATGCCTGTATTGGCTACACTGGCTCTATTCTATGCGGTTGGTCGCTGGAATGGCTTCCAGGATTCACTGCTGTATATTAATGATCCGAAGCTGTACCCGCTGCAGCTTAAACTCTTCCAAATGGTACAAAACAATATGGTCAGCGAGCTTACGCTCATGGAAGGTGCTAACCGTGCACCATTGACCCCAGAGAGTCTCAAGGCAGCAACGGTTATATTTGCAACCGTACCGATTCTGCTCGTGTATCCTTGGCTGCAAAAGTATTTTGTCAGCGGTGCGATGCTTGGCGCGGTAAAGGGTTGATTCTAGCATTGGTATAAGCGTAGGGTAGGTCGGCTTACCCTAATGGGAAGGAGAAGGAATTCGAATGCAGGCACAGGACAAGGGAATATACTCGTTTTCAACTTGCTGGAACATCAGGAAGCATACGGTTGGAGCAGATATGATTCGAGAGATTGCAGAGCTTGGCTTCAGCCGGGTGGAGCTTAATTATAATGTGACGAAGGAAATGCTCACCACTATAGAGCCCATGATTGAGCGAGGAGAGATCGGAATCTCCAGCGTTCATAATACCTTCCCACATGATCCAGATCCAGATTACGGCACAGACTCTGTCTTGCTTGGCTTCGAAGATGAAGCGAAGCGGCAGCGAGCGATTGAATTGCTGGTAGGATCAGCGGAATATGCCCATCGCTACGGAGGGGAAGCCGTAGTTGTACATCCCGGAGAGGTACCCTTCCCAGAGGATATCAGCAAGGATCTTAGTAAGTTCTATAACGAAGAAGGGCCGGATTCACCGAAGTATCGCAGCAAGTGGGAAGAACTGATGGAGCGTCGGCAGGCTCTTAGTGCGGGCTATGTCGAGAAAATCATCGTGAGTCTGGATGAGGTCTGTAATCGTGCGGCTGCCAAAGGTCTAAATGTGCGCTTTGGGATCGAGACGAGATCCAGACCCCAACAGATTCCTACACTCGCGGAAGCAAAGACGATCGTTCAAGCACTTAAAGGAGCTCCAGTTGGTATCTGGTATGATACGGGTCATGCCATCATGATGGATCGACTAGGTCTCTATGATAGTGTAGGAGAAATGCAGGGACTGATGGACGATATCGTAGGTGTCCATATTCATGAAACGCTTGGACTTTCGGATCACTGGTGCCCATATGTACACAGCAAGGATATGCATTTCTATGATGCCTATCTGCCGATGATAGAGCGTGCACAGGTGAAGGTCTATGAGTTGAAGTCCGCCTGCCAAGCAGGCGAGATTCACGAGAGTCATGACTTGTTAATGAAGAAGCTTGAACGGGTAGATTGATAAACGGAAAAGCGTAACAGAGTCTCTTAGAAGCTGTGTGGCAAGGTTGAATAGCAGGCTATTGTTAGTAAAGAAGTTGGTGTCTAATCTAGCCGGCGCTATGGCCGCTACGCTGCTTGAATTCTCTGGCGACTTTTGGCGGGATATGGTATATACTGACGAGAAATTAGCTCGTATACAGGTGATGTGAGTAGCTTCCACGCTATGGAGGGGGTGCGTCATGTCCTTCGTTCATCGGGCAAATGCATTGGTATGGAGGGGAACTGCACATGTACAGACAACTGGTAAATAGTAATGACAGAGCAGTAGAACGAGGCATGGCCAGGCAGATGCTTGATCCAGAGAATCGATACTACGGTGGTACGATTGATCCGTATACAGGTGTGGCTTGGGTGAATCATACCACTGGAACGCCGACGGACATGTGCTACTGGGGAGCAGCGCTCTCTAATCCGGACTCGATCTATTATCGGGATGAGGCATTATTAGACAGACTGCTATTGGCCACTGAGTTTGTACTGCGCCTACAGCATGAGGATGGATCGATATCACCCGGCTGGACGAACTATCATTCCCCGCCGGATACCGCATTTGTCGTAGTAGGATATTCGCAGTTATATCAGCTACTCGTTAAGCAGGAGTGGGCTCCTCTGAAACCTGTTCTTCACAATATGCGTTTGTTCCTAGAGCGAACGATACCTGTGATGCTGACAGGAGGCTGCCATACGCCGAATCATCGCTGGGTGCTATGCGCGGCGCTTGGTTTCCTGCACGACATTTTTGGTCTGGAGGAAGCCGTGCAGCGCGCAGAGCAGTGGCTGGCAGAAGGCATGGACATTACGCCCGATGGCGAGTGGACTGAGCGAAGTAATGGAATATATAGTGCAGTGAGTGACATTATGCTCATTCATGCAGCGCGGCTGATGAATCGTCCGGAGTTGCTGGAACCCGTGCGTCTTAATCTTCGGATGATGGTGTACCTTGTGCACCCTACAGGTGAGAT
This sequence comes from Paenibacillus tundrae, assembly GCF_036884255.1. Lineage (NCBI taxonomy): Bacteria > Bacillati > Bacillota > Bacilli > Caryophanales > Paenibacillaceae > Paenibacillus > Paenibacillus tundrae. The sequence continues at coordinate 172,354 of NZ_CP145605.1, forward strand.
TGTTACAGATTACTCCGGTCGACAGGACCTGGGTAGTGTGCATGATCTGTCCCCGTATTATCTGCCTTATGCCATCTTGGCAAGACTGGATGGGGATCCGCTTTTTGCTGGTATGGCTGCCTGGGCAGGAGATACGTTGAACGATCCGGGTGTATGCTCAGTCAATACACTCGTAAGGCTATTGTTAGAGCCCGAGCTTCAACAGACGAGTGGATCACAGGATGTCTTACCAGAGCAGTATGAGGTTATATTGAACGAGCATTTTGTACGGGCGAGCTATCTGGATCAGATGGAGGCTGTTGGCCACCACGGACGTATTTCTCACAGCCGAATGCATACGGATTTTGGTGCACCTGTAGCTCGAATCCGCGATGGTGAGACCAGTGTAACGGTGATGACGGAGGTGCCTCCTTTCTTCGCTCTGCGTCATGGCAAGGTGCGTCTACTTGCTGTACAACTGGCTTCCTACTTTAATCCAGGGTATATCCCGATGCAAGATATGACCCGCTTGCCTCAAGGGTATCGACTAACAGGGGAGCAGAAGAAGGGTTATTATGATCCGATTCCTGCTAATGAACTGCCAGAGACGGCGTCTTCAGATATAAGTCCGTGGTACCTACTTCCCCATCAGAGCCGCCGACTTACCCATGAGCAGACATTCCGTGTGGGAGCTGAGGTGTTACATTCGGAGAACGGTTGGACAATGCATCTGACGGGGGAAGAACCGGAGGACGTCATGATGCAGTTATCCTTTGTATTCGGGAGCGAAGGAGAGTTAACCTACGGGCACGGAACGGAGACTAGTGATGGTCATCACTTATGGAGCGGCGGTAATTTGCGTTATACCTGCGGTGAAGACTGGATCGAGATCAGTGGAGGCGAAACGGGACATTTGGCTCCATCCGTTCGTGAGGCGAAGCTGCCAGACAAGTGCAAGGTTGTGCTTGTTAACTTCGTGACACCGTTTGATAAAACGATTCATATCTCACTTTCACCATCCATGGCGAAGAAATTGCAAGACCAATAAGTCCTCTTACGAAATTGAATATGGTTAACAAGAACAAGGCGGTATTTCAATCCAATTATGGATGATGGAATACCGCTTTATTTTGCACATTTTTTGCCTAAATCACATGAAACTACATGTTGAGAAGCCTACCTCAAGATGTGGTATACTGGAGAGTATGAATGAAAGCAAAGAGGAGGTGCCTTGGAAGATGAAGGGCAAGCTACTGCGGGCTGAGGGAGACCTCGCCAACATTATACCGATTCATTTGGATGCGTCTTTCTTTTTTGAAAGAGCTGTCCGCTCGCTGGACCGTAATCACGTCGACAAGGCATTAAAATATTTTCGTAAAGCTGTTGAATATGAACCGGAGAACCCGGTGAATCATTGTAATATGGCGGGTATATTATCTGAGAAAGGGGATTACGAGGCATCTAATGCGATTCTCGCGAATGTATTGGATGTCGTAGATCCGTCGATGACCGAGTGTTATTTCTATATGGCGAACAATTATGCCAATATGGATCGGTTTGAAGAAGCGGAGCAAGCGTTAGTAACGTATTTGGAAGAAGACACCCAGGGTCAGTTTATGACGGAGGCAGAAGAGATGATGGAGCTTCTGTATTACGAGTTGGACCGCCCAGCTAAACTGAACCGGATCAAATCACGTAAGGGTGTTGTGGAGCATGATCATGCACGGGAATTGTTAGAGGAAGGAAAATTCGCACAAGCAGCTGAGCTTCTGGAGGGCATGCCACCTGATTATCCAGATTATCTGGCTGTACGCAATAACCTGGCTCTTGCCTATTATTATATGGGTCAATTTCCTAAAGCGCGTGAGACCATTGCCGAGGTGCTTGAGCAAGAGCCGGGCAATTTGCATGCTCTGTGTAATCTGGCGATCTTCCATCAGAATGAGAACCGGACAGATCAAGTGTTACTATTGATCAAAAAGTTACGTGTCATCGTACCTTTCCAACAGGAACAGGTCTATAAACTCGCAACAACAATGGGTATTTTGGGGCAGCATGATACCGCCTATGTACATTTTCGTAGATTGCTTAAAGCCGAAGAGACGGCAGCAGATCCTGCGCTTGCGCACTATGCTGCAGTTGCGGCCTTTAATACCGGACGTTATGATGCAGCCGAACGGTTATGGCATCATGTAAGCAAGCTTGATCCAGGGTCTGAAGTGTCTACGTTTTATTTGTCTCGACTTAAGGCTGTACAACAAGACGAGCTTCAGCCCGAAAATTTAAGCTACCATTACCATCTTCCTTTTGATGAGCAATTCAAGCAATGGGAGAACTACGGAAATGGCATTCCGGAGGAAATGAAGAATGATCCACTGATACGTTCATCGTTTTTCTGGGCATTACGCCATGGTGACCGGGCAACCAAGCTTCAAGTTATTCATGCGCTCGGTATGATCGGAGACTATGAAGTACAGCAAGCGTTACAATCCTTCATACAGGAATCCGATGAGCAGCAGGATCTCGTGGAAGCTGCTCAATCTGTATTGAACGAACTGCTTGCGACTGAACAACACTCGGAGCGGAGCCGCGCAGTACTACCGCTCTCAACGGTAGCTGCGCGATCTATTCAGAATGCAGCAATCAGCGCAGAAGGCTCGCAGACAGAATCCATCTCTCACTGGCAAGCGGTCGTTGACCGTGCGCTACAGATGACGGAAACGAAAGCCGAATTACAGCAGGAAATGGAACGTATATGGACCGATTATGTGTCCCGTGCTCATCCTGAAATGACAGCGATGAAGCATATTGAGGGATGGGCTGCAGGGCTGGAATATTTGGCTGCCAAAATTCACAGACGACCTGTAACCTATCAAAGTGTAGCAGAGCGATATGGCATTTCGGCATCAACGGTTAGTAAATATGCGAAGCAGATTAACAAGGTGTGTAGTACGGTACCGCCTACAGTATAATCGGATGATTTAGAGTGGTTATTCTTAATGTTTTAAAGGCATGACAGGGATTTAAGCGGCTTGAAGAACGATTGAGGAAGATTGGGATTTCATGAAGGATACATTTGCCTGCAAAACGGGTAAACTTAATGGATGGCTATTGTCACATGGATCTAGAAATGAACCAGTTCATATACTCTCAACCTAATCAAGGAGGCTGTATCTATATGTCTAAATACAGAACGATTGTGATTGGAACCGGACCTGCCGGATTAACAGCAGCAATTTATTTGGCGCGTGCCAACCTTAATCCATTGGTTATCGAAGGCCTTCAACCTGGTGGACAATTGACCACCACGACAGAGGTTGAGAACTTCCCTGGATTCCCGCAAGGCATTATGGGGCCAGAATTGATGGACAACATGCGGAAGCAAGCGGAGCGTTTTGGCGCAGAATTTAAGAATGGCTGGGTGGAAGAGGTAGACTTTAGTAAGCCCCCGTTCAAAGTGAAGGTTGGCGGCATTGGTGATCTCGAAGCCGATTCAATCATAATCTCGACCGGTGCATCTGCCCGCTACCTCGGTATCCCGGGAGAGCAGGAAAATGTAGGGCGCGGGGTAAGTACATGTGCGACATGTGATGGATTCTTTTTCCGTGGCAAGAAGATTGTCGTTGTTGGTGGGGGAGACTCCGCGATGGAAGAGGCTAGCTTCTTGACCAGATTCGCAACAGACGTAACCTTAGTGCATCGCCGGGACGAATTACGTGCGTCGAAGATCATGCAAGATCGGGCACGAGGGAACGAAAAGGTAAAATGGGCATTGAACCGTACACCACTTGAGGTAGTGCCTGAAGCACTGGGCGTGAAAGGACTTAAGGTACGGAACAATGAGACAGGCCAAGAAGAGCTGTTGGAGGCGGATGGTGTGTTTGTTGCCATCGGACATACACCAAATACCGGATTCCTCGGCAATCAAGTGGTGTTGGATGATCACGGGTATGTGGTTGTTAAACCAGGTACGACGGAAACGAACATCCCAGGTGTATTTGCTTGTGGCGACGTTCAGGATACGAAGTATCGTCAAGCGATTACTGCAGCAGGGTCAGGTTGTATGGCAGCAATGGACTGTGAGAAATTTTTGGAAGGCAGCATTGTGCACGACTGGAGCGAAACATTGGATAAATAAGCATGTTTGGCTTGATTGTCCACATAAGATAAGGAATAGAGACAACGGGAAGTCTCATGATGTGAGAGAAGCCGGTAGGCTTCTCTTTTTTTTTCTGAAACGAAAGTGGGCATGAGATCGTATACATAATGGGCATATTAGCTGTGAGGTGAAGACTTTGGGGGAAATGATAAAAGATTGGCTACAGAACACAACGGTCAGACGTTTTCTGATCCTGCTGTTGTTCTGTTTGGTTCTATTCAGCATGGGGAGTATGCTGCACATGATTTTGCTGTTGTTCCTTGTGACGTATGTCATGAATCGACTACAGCACTTCATTACAGGACAATTAAATCGGCTGTTTCCGATTAACTACAAGGTCGTTGTCATCTTGCTATATTTGATTGTGATTGCGGCGATTGTGCTAGGAATATCTAAGTATTCGCCGAGGATTGTTGATCAGGTCATACAACTGACGAATGAAATCATTAAGTTTCTGGATACGGCTGAAGGCGATAATTATGCATCGAAGATTGCAGGTTATCTGCAGTCATTTGATATTAAGAATTATACGAATAATGCGCTGAAGTACATTTTTGCTCTGAGTAAAGGGCTGGAATTTATTTTGCTGGTTATTATTCTTAGTCTGTTCTTCTTGCTGCAAAAACAAGAAATCGTCAAATTCACATCCAAGTTTAAAACAAGTAAGCTCGGCTGGTTCTATAAAGAAGTGGCTTACCTTGGAGATAAATTCGTATCTTCCTTCGGAAAAGTCATTGAAGCTCAGCTATTGATTGCGGTGTTCAACACGGTTCTTACGATGTTGGGACTATGGATTCTTGGATATCCGTATCTGTTCGCATTAACCATTCTGGTATTCCTATTGAGCTTGGTTCCCGTTGCGGGGGTTGTCATCTCATTGGTGCCATTGTGTCTGATCGGGTATCAGATGGGCGGATTGCAGCTTAGCATTATCGTTATTGTCATGATTATTATCATTCATGCGCTGGAGACATATTTCTTGAATCCAAAGTTAATGGCGCACAAAACCAAGCTTCCAATGTTCTACACATTTATCGTATTGATTCTGTCACAGCATTTCCTCGGAATCTGGGGACTGATCATCGGAATTCCGATCTTTGTATTCCTGTTGGACATCCTTGATGTAAATAAAATGGAGAAATCAAACGAACCGGTGCGTGTAGATTCGAAGCTGTAGCTTAGTGTAACGCTTGTGAGTAGTGTGTTGTATTCATCGAATGTAGCATGTGAAAATAATGAATAACGCCTCCCTGACTGATCGAGGGAGGCGTTTTTTGGTGTACATTTTTGCGCTTGTATGAGAAATGCATAGCTCATGCTTGAATCATTAATTTTGATGATATGTATTACATGAATAGATGATGGATCTACTGCTATAACCAGCCCTTCTCTTGGGCAATACGTATAGCTTCTACACGATTCTTAGCCTCTAGCTTATTGAAGGCTTCCGATAGGTAATTGCGAACTGTGCCGTAGGACAGATGAAGTGATGCTGCGATCTGGTTGGCATTCATGCCTGTGGCGGCAAGTTTTAACATTTCTCTCTCTCGTTCCGTTAGCGGATTAACACCTTTGGATGCGCCAAAAATAAGTTCGGGAGATACTTCTCGTCCGCCCCCAATAACACTACGAATGGCCTGAGCTAAGCGGTCACTTGGCTCATCTTTCAGCAAATAACCTTGTACGCCGGCTTGAACCGCACGCTCTAGAAAACCAGGACGAGCGAATGTGGTTAGGATGATGATCCGACAGGGGTTACCTTGTTGTTGTAAACGTTCTGCTACGTCAAGTCCACTCATAACTGGCATTTCAATATCCATCAAAGTGAGATCTGGTTCTAGAGAGGAGATTAGCTTCAATGCTTCTTCCCCGTTACCGGCTTCCCCAATGACTTCAAAATCATCTTCGAGATCCAGTAGGGAGGCGAGAGCACCCCGAAGCATGCGTTGATCTTCTGCAATTAAAATACGAATCATGATGATACTCCTCCTTGGGAATCGCTTGCGATTAATGGAAAGAAAAAGGATAGCTCGGTTCCTGCTGAATCGGAAGAGATCTGAAGGGAACCATCGATTAAGTTCAGCCGCTCTGACATGCCTTTTAGACCGTTACCCTGAGGCTTGCTGGAATCTATCCCTTGTCCATTATCCCTAATCCGTAGCTTGATCCCTTCCTGCGTGCGATGAATCAATAATGTACTTCGTGTTGCTTGACTGTGTTTGACAATGTTCGTGACGGCTTCAATAAGGCATAGGCTCGCCATGTTCTGCGTTAAGTCTGGCACATCATCGTAGGAGTTCTGCTCCTGAGTCACTTGAAGCGAGATATCCGCACTCTTTAACATCTCTATCGCATCTGCGACAGCTTCAGGAATGCTAATGGCTCGCATATCCGAGACAAGTTGACGCACCTCACGCAGGGCAGCACGGGATGTTCGTTCGATCTCTCGTGCCTCCTGAATGGCTCGTTCTGGATTTTTGGCGATTAGCTTGGTCACGAGTTCACTTTTAAGGGTGATTAAAGATAACGTATGTCCCATGGTGTCATGCAAATCTCGGGCAATGCGCATACGTTCCTCACGCTTAATCAGTTCTTTGATATGCTGCTGAGCTTCATCGAGCTGTGCCTCCAGCTGCCGCTGTTGCATCATGGAACGAATGCCATAAGGAGACGCAATCATAATGAGGTAAAAGGGAGTGAAGAACATGAGCTGAGAAGCTGTCAGGGATGAGAAATGAATAGCAATGGGAATGGTCTGAAGAATAGCCAACCCTAGTAGGAACAGACGAAACATCCGTTTATCGGTATACCATCCAATAAAATTCGCTGTGAAAAACCCGAGAAAAAACATGTTCGGATCGATAACCGTACTCAAGATCAGTACAGTAAGCATCTGTAGCGTAAGCCAATAGGAAAATATAACGGTTCCTGCTGTCATATACAGCTGACGATAGGTCAGGATAAACACAAGGAAAGCAGAGAGTCCAATATATAGTTCATGACCACGGGCTACCCATAAATAATAGATTGGCATGGCCAAGTAGATCATCCAAATGTAAGGATAGAAGCCATATCGCTTCGGGAAAATCTCAAACTTTTGAAGCATAGATGAGGGTTAAGCCTCCTTTTGTTTGCTGCGGATATAAGTGGATATTAACATAAACACGATCAGGTACGCTGTCAAAATTAGTATATCACGGAAAGCTGGCGTGTTACCGCTGACGATCGCCCAAGCGCCATTGCCAAAGCTGTTCGACGGAAGCCAGCTTCCGATCTGACCCAGCCATGACGGCATAATATCGAGCGGCATCCACATGCCGCCAAGGAGAGCTAGCGAGAGATAGAGCGCATTGCTAAGACCACTGGCGGTGTCGACCTTGCGTAAGGTTCCAATGCAAGTGCCTAGAGCAAGAAAGGGTAGCGATCCAGCTAGAATCCATAGGGCACTTCCTATCCATTGTAAGGCAGATAAAGAGACACCATTAATCAGATATCCAGCGGTAAAAATAACGATGATGGAGAACAGGTGCACCGTCGTCTGACCAACCATTTTGCCACCAAAATAGATGGCATCAGATAGCGGAGTTACCCGCAGGTACGAAACCCAGCCATGTACACGTTCCTGAACCAAGCGTATGCCGAGTGTCATGATAGATGAACCCATCACGCTGAAACAGGTCATGGACATTAAGTAGTGGGCATTCCACTGTTCTGGGTCAACCGCGTCCGTTGTAAAGATCCGGGTATATAGCACATAGAATAAGACAGGCATCATCAGAGACCAGAAGATAAAGTAAACGTTGCGAAACATGCGGAGCATCTCCATCCGGGATTGTACAAGTAATGTAGACATATTATTGTTCCTCCTTCATCGTAGCAAGCAGTTCGGCATAAGCGTCGTCGAGTTGTCCCGTTTCAATACGGATATCCCGTACAGGTAGCTGGCGCTGGATCACATCACGAATCAGTGTGTCTGTATCGGTGGTGTAGAGACTCCAGCGTCCGTTACGATATTCCACCTGGTCAACATTAGGTAGCATCGCAATCTGAGCTTCAATATGTATGTGAGGTGAGTTTGTGTTGTTGTGATCAGGCTGTGTGTCTGACGGGGAAGCTGATTCGCCAGGTATCATTCCATGCTGAGCGGAGAAAGAAAGAATACGCTTGGTAAGCCCCGACTTGAGACTCTCCGGTGTGCCGTCCGCAATGATCCTACCTTCGCTAAACAGAATAATCCGATCTGCCGCTTCATCGGCTTCTTGAAGGTAGTGCGTGGTGAAAAGCACGGTTTTCCCCGCCTGCGTCAATTGGCGAACCTGTTTCCAGAAATGTTTACGTGTCTCTGAATCCATGCCTACCGTTGGTTCATCCAAAAATAAGAGCTGTGGATTGCCTGCCATCGCGAGGGCAAAGTTCAGGCTGCGTTTCTGACCGCCCGATAGTTTCTCTGCTCTTCTCTTCAGATCAATCTCTGAAAGTCCAGTCAGCCGCTCGATTTCATGGATTGGAAGTGAATGATGATAATAACTGTGAACCATGCGGATGATCTCGCGCACCGTCAATCCATCAATGACACTTACATCCTGTAGCATAACTCCAATCTGCTGACGTACCTGCCGATGATTCGGAGACTGTCCTAATACCGTGATGTTCCCGGAGGTCGGTTTACACATTCCTAGAAGCATCTTCATCGTTGTGGTCTTGCCGGCTCCATTCGGGCCGAGGATTGCTACAATTGAGCCAGGCTGGATTTCAAGAGATAGGTCGCTTACTGCAAGCTTGTTTTTAAATTGTTTGTTTATATGTTCAAGTTGGATGATGGGTGAACTCATCTGTACTCACGTCCTTCGTTTTGATCTAACTTCATTTTAGAGGGCGAAGGCATAGCGTTTTAGTAAGAGTTGTCATGACTTTTAGGTGACAACTGTCATCTTTTACGAATGGATCGAATCAGAATGCAATATGATTAGATGAGACTTCCTCTACTAAGGAGGGAGGTTTAAGCGGTGCGTTTTGATAGAGAACATAGAGAGTGAATGCGCATTCATGAAAAGGGTGTGACAGTGTTCACAATAGCGCCAGGACTGGAGATAGCAAAGGTCTTATCGTCCTTGACCCAGGCGTATCCTTCAATTATAGTTGGTACGTAGGATTAAACTATTTTAGATAGATAAAGGTGGCTTGCAGCATGTCTGAGAAAATCTACGTTGGGGTCGATCTCGGCGGAACAGCAATTAAGGTCGGTATATGCGATGATCAAGGTCAACTTAAGCATACGTATGAAGGACCGACAGAAGTGGATAAGGGCGTAGATACGGTTATCGCCAACATCGAGAAGTATGTCCGTCATATCGTTGCCGAGTCGCCGTATAGCTGGGAACAGCTTGAAGGTGTCGGTGCTGGAGTTGCCGGGTTCACGAATGTACGTGAGGGAATTATCGTCCTTGCCCCTAACATTGGATTTCGGAATGTACCTATTCGTTCGATTCTGGAAGAACGTCTAGGTAAGCCAGTCAAAATAGATAATGATGCCAATGTTGCGGCGCTTGGCGAAGCTTGGGCGGGTGCCGGCAAAGGTGTAGATAACTGTGTATGTTACACGCTGGGTACAGGCGTTGGCGGCGGCTTGATCTTGAACGGCAGAATATATCAAGGATTCTCCGGTATGGCGGGTGAACTGGGACATATTAATGTTGTACCTGATCTGGAAGCCATTAAATGCGGTTGTGGCAAAATGGGATGTTTAGAGACGGTATCGTCTGCAACGGGTATTATCCGTATGGCGAAGGATGCTGTCGAGCGTGGGGATCATACTTCGCTTGCTCTTGTTGATCGGATCGCTGCGAAGGAAGTATTCGATGCTGCTAAAGCGGGTGATGAAGTAGCGCTGCGGATCGTTAATCGTGCTGCATTCTACCTGGGTAAATCGATGGCTACAGTAGCGGCTGTTATTAATCCGGAAGTGTTCATTATTGGGGGCGGCGTATCCAAAGCAGGTGATTTCCTGTTTGACGAGATTCGTACAGTATTTGCTCAATTAACCCCAGAACCGCTGCAGGGCGGCGTTAAAATTCTGGAAGCTACACTTGGCAATGACGCAGGTATTGTTGGTGCGGCAGGTCTTCTCTTGCGTTCCTAGTCCACTGTAACAATATAAACCGACAGCAATATGATAAGGAGGGGACATATATGCTTGAAGGTGAAGTTTCACCGAACACAGGCGCCACGCTCATTATCATTACGGGTATGTCCGGGGCGGGAAAGACCATTGCAGTTCAGAGCTTGGAGGATCTTGGCTTCTTCTGTGTAGATAATTTACCACCGGTGCTGATTCCAAAATTCGCAGAATTGATTGAGCAATCCAATGGTAAGATTGGCAAGGTCGCTCTCGTTATTGACTTGAGAGGGCGTGAATTTTTCACAGCGTTGTCCGAGTCGTTGAACTACATTAAAGATCATTTTACCATCCATTGTGAAATTTTATTCCTGGATGCTACAGATTCCGTCCTTGTGCAGAGGTATAAAGAAAGCAGACGTAGACATCCTTTAGCTCCGGAAGGCATGCCGCTGGACGGTATCCGACTTGAGCGCAAAATGCTGGAGGAGCTTAAAAACTCTGCAACCCAGGTACTCAATACCAGCACGATGAAACCGGCTCAATTGAAGGAACGGATTATATCCCGTTTTTCTCATTTAGAGAGCCATATGTTATCTGTAAATATAACGTCATTTGGATTTAAATACGGAATACCGATTGATGCTGATCTGGTATTTGATGTTCGTTTTTTACCGAACCCGCATTATATTGACCATCTGCGTCCAAATACAGGACAGAACAGCGACGTATATGAATACGTCATGAAATGGCCAGAGACACAGTCCTTTCTGACAAAGTTGCTGGATATGCTGCATTTCCTGATTCCGCAGTACCGGAAGGAAGGCAAGAGCCAGGTTATTATTGGAATCGGTTGTACCGGAGGCAAGCATCGTTCGGTAGCAATATCGGAATATTTGGGCAAAATGTTGGGAAGCAGCGAGACTGAAGCTGTTACCGTAAGCCATCGCGACGCTGACCGGGATCGTCATTGAAGAGGGTGAAGGGATGAAAGAAGCCGGACCACGAAGAGAACGTCCGAGAATTGTAGTCATGGGCGGGGGAACCGGATTATCCGTGATGCTGCGCGGTTTAAAAGAAAAGCCGCTAGACATCACGGCCATCGTCACGGTTGCTGATGACGGTGGGAGTTCAGGCATTCTGCGCAGTGAGCTGCATATGCCGCCTCCGGGCGACATCCGTAACGTACTTACGGCGCTAGCTGACGTAGAGCCACTGCTTTCGGATATGCTGAGTTATCGTTTCAACACAGGCGCGGGGCTTGCAGGCCACAGCTTGGGGAATTTAATTTTGGCGGCAATGACAGATATATCAGGCGACTTCGTAACCGCAGTGCGGGAACTTAGCCGCGTGTTTGCTGTTCGGGGTGAGGTGCTTCCCGCAGCGGGTCAGGCAGTTGTGCTACATGCTGAGATGGAGGATGGATCGATTGTTACAGGCGAGTCCAAAATCCCTGAAGCAGGTGGGCGCATTAAACGTGTTTTTCTTGAACCGGATCACGTGGAGCCGTTGCCAGAGGCTGTAGAGGCTATTCGTCAAGCGGATGCGATATTGATTGGGCCAGGTAGTCTGTATACGAGTATTCTGCCGAATCTGCTTGTACCCAAATTAGCTGAAGCTGTCGTTGAGGCTGACGCAGTTAAAATGTTTATATGCAATGTTATGACACAGCCAGGAGAAACCGATGACTATACCGTGAGTGACCATCTCAAAGCGATTCATGAGCATATAGGTCATCAGCTCTTTGACTATGTCATCGTTAATAATGGTGAAATTCCGCTGCAAGTTCAGAATAGATATGCAGAAAAAGGAGCAAAACCAGTAGTATTAGATATGAATGTGCTGAAAAGTTCTGGATATCAGGTTGTCGCAGATACGTTGGTGCTATTCCGTACCTATCTTCGTCATGATGCCGACAAGCTCAGCCATCACATCTATCAACTTGTACAAAATTGGATGTTACGGAAGAGGTGAAGTCCCATGTCGTTTGCAGCACAGACCAAAAAAGAATTAACGATGATTGAGAGTGAACCGTGCTGCGAAAAGGCGGAACTTTCAGCCCTCATCCGTATGCTTGGTGCGGTGCAGTTATCGAATAAAAAAGTGATCTTAGATATTTCGACGGAGAATGCCGCTATTGCTAGACGGGCATACTCTCTGCTTAAAAAGCATTTTCAAGTGCATACGGAATTGCTTGTCCGCAAAAAAATGCGGCTGAAAAAGAACAATGTGTATATTGTTCGTATTCCGACCATGGTACAAGAGATTTTAAAGGAATTGTACATCGTATCCGAGGGCTTTCTGTTCACACCAGGAATTAATCAGGAGCTGCTTCGGAAAAACTGTTGTAAACGAGCTTATCTTCGCGGTGCCTTCATGGCTGGTGGCTCGGTGAATAACCCTGAGGGTTCCTCCTACCATCTGGAGATTGCATCTATGTATGAGGAGCATTGCCAAGCCTTGGTTGATCTAGCGAATGAATTTCATCTTAATGCCCGGTGTATAGAACGCAAAAAAGGATTCATCCTATACATCAAGGAAGGCGAAAAGATTATTGAGCTGCTCAGCATCATTGGTGCACACCAAGCTTTGTTTAAGTTTGAAGATGTTCGCATTATGCGCGATATGCGGAATTCCGTGAATCGGATCGTCAACTGTGAGACGGCGAACCTGAACAAAACCATTGGAGCTGCTGTAAGACAGATCGATAACATCAAGCTTTTGCAAAAGGAAGTTGGCCTAGAGTCCTTACCTGAGAAGCTGCGTGAAGTGGCTGAAGTCCGACTTGCCCATCCTGATATTAACTTGAAGGAAGTTGGCGAGTTGTTGAAGGGGACGGTCAGCAAATCTGGGGTAAACCATCGTTTGCGTAAAATTGATGAGCTAGCCGAGAAGGTTCGTAATGAACGGATGGGATAGGCTGTTAGAGGCCGGAGCTCTTACTTAGGTTAATTTTATTCGTATTATAAACCGTTGTTGGGCAACATTAACTCATGTGCAGAGAAGCGGGATTGGCGTCCTGAAGTGTGATTCCGTGTCAATATAATGTCCTTGATTGGGAGTTCATACCTGACTGGTTTTTTTCTTCTAGTGTCCTGCACGGGTTAATGGTATAATGTTATATAAATATAATTGTGTATTTAATGTCTAGATTTCATAATAGGGGGTAAGTTTCTATGACAAAGCACCCGGTAGTTGTCCGTTTGAAAACGGGTCTCCATGCCAGACCTGCGGCACTGTTCGTTCAAGAGGCGAATAAGTACTCATCTGAAGTGTTCGTCGAGAAGGACGACAAGAAAGTAAATGCAAAAAGTATCATGGGGATCATGAGTCTTGCAATCAGTACAGGTACGGAAATCCATATTAGTGCTGAAGGCGCGGACGCCGAACAGGCTGTAAACGCTTTAGTTAGTCTGGTTAGCAAAGAAGAGCTTGAAAACCAATAAGATATGACTGAACGAATGAAGAAGTCCCGAAAGGGGCTTTTTTGCGTTTCAGGGTCAAGCAATGCAACATTTTGGAATTTGCTCCGTCTGTTAAGGTATCAAATCACTTTGAATTTGAGATGTTAACTACAAGGAGGCTACGGTCATGGGTAAACAATGGATGAGACCGCTTGGTGCGGTACTGGTGGCAAGTACATTATTGGTTGGAGGAACAGCTTGGGTTACTCCAGGGAATTATGCATATGCTGCTGAGGTTCAAGGCGTACAGCAGAATGTAATCAATGTTGTTGGTAAAGGTGAAATTCAAGTGAAACCGGACATCGCTTATCTATCCATCGGGGTAAATAGTACAGCGGAAACAGCAGCATCAGCTCAAAAAGCAAACGCAGCCAAAATCCAAAAAGTAACTAATTTGCTGAAGAACACGTGGAAAATTAGTGAAAATGACATTCAAACAAGCCAATTCTATGTGCAACCCAACTACACATACAGTGAAAAAGATGGACAGCAAGTAAAAGGGTACACAGCTCATCACACTTTGACAGTAACCTATCGTGAGATGGATAAAATCGGTGAGTTGTTGGATGCAGCTTCCCAAGCTGGCGCGAATAACATTGAAAATGTACGGTTTACTGTAGAGAATCCAGAGAACTATGAATCTCAAGTGATTGAGAAGGCTGTAGCTAACGCGGATGTAAAAGCTGGAGCGATTGCGAAGGCGGTTAAACGTCAGTTGGGTGCAGTATTATCTGTGAGCCAGCCTGATGCTAATGTGCCTGTATTCTATGCATCGGAGAGTTTGATGTCCAAAGCTACGGATACCGCAGCGGGTACTGAAATTGAAACCGGTCAGGTTAAAGTAAGTACAACACTGAACATCACATATGAGATGAAATAAGATACGTTGTTCATATTTAGGTATTTTGTATAAACAAGAGACCACCTGCTCTGAAGCAGGTGGTCGCTTTTCTTTATTTTAATATTGCAGAGGAGTCTACATTGTTCTGCCCATGAAACAGCTTAATAGCTTAATGGGTTGTATGTTGCAAGTGGGCGAAATTCAAGATTTATTTGCGTTCATCGTAAAATTTTAAGTGAATTGCTAATAGCTTAGAATCGATTAGGGTCAAAGACCGGTAGTTGTAGCTTATATGCAAGATACAACTCTGGATTGTAAGGAATGGCGATGGTTGCTACTCCGTTTTCCAATACATCGGTTGGTATAGCGGTGGATGTCGCCTCGTATCTATTGCGCATATCCACGGGAATATCCATTAACACTTTGCTGTAATCGTTGCTTAATATCTTCACATGAAGCATTTCTCCATTATTTTTATAATTCTGCATCCGAATTCGTAACGTGCGATTGTGATTTAACACAACTTCTATATTACGAAATACAGCGCGATCAGGATTGCTCATCTCATAAGGTTGAGTACCTACAAAAGAAACAGATTCCCCGGCTACCTGCTTCACCTCTTCCACAGTTGCTCGATGAGGGAGTGGTACAGGTGCCATAGCAGCAGCCGTTTTACGTTCCTCATCACTGAATTGTAGCTCGGTATTCATGACATGTTTGCTTGCAATAGATACTTTAAGTCCAAGATCCTTGTTCCATTGCCCCAGTGGAAGATAAACCTTACCCCCGACAACCTGTTGCTTGCTTTGACTCACGGCTAGCTTACTGGTTCTGCTATTCCGCACAAATAACAAGTCTCCCCCTTGAATTTCATATTTAATATGGAAGGCATTCGTGAACTCCTCTAAAGGAACATAATATAAGCCATTCATGTAGAACGTAGGTTGTCCATTATAACGAAGCACGCCTTCACCAGAGGTGATTGCTACAGGTAGTGTTAAAAAGAACATGCCTTCATAAGAGAAGGAGTCCCAATAATTTACCCAATCTCTATATTGACTGTACTCAATCTTAAAGTGTTTTCCTTCCGGAATATAGTAGAAGGAAGGTGGGTATGCCTGTGGGTTAGAGAAATAATAATCGATGACATACAAATCATCTGAGACCCATTGTATTTTTTCCACTCTCGCCCGGTACAAGCTTTCGTAGGATCGAACCTGCTTCAATGTTTTGAGATCATATACAAGCACTTTGCTTGCCTTGGTTTTCTTAATTCCTACCGAGGGATCAGCGATCAGTACCAAATACTTAAGATTAGGTGAGACGAATGTTTTTATATCTCTGACTTCGCCTTTAAAAAGTGAGGTCGTTTTTCCGCCGCGATTCCCCTCTACAACCGCACGGTAGGTCTGTTCTTTATAAGTGCTAGTCCACTTAATTTTTGTGTCTCCTGCCATAAACGTCTTACTGGAGACGGGTTGTTTGGTGTCGTACACAATGTCATTTTTGGTTACTTTCACGGGGCTACCCTTTAATCCGCCAAATAAGAGGGTAAAGCAACTGGTGAATTTTGCGTCAGGGCAGTATACACCAAGAGGTGTGGACGAAGTTGAACGATTTGTACTGAATTTAGTATCTGTCACATCTTGGCTCGTAATAATGCTGCCATTGGATAAAACTCGCTTGTTATCTACAAGGGAATAGTACTGGGTATCACCGTTATCCGATCTTACGGAGTACAGCCCTTGTTTGGCCCAAAGTTTGAGCCATTTGTTGGATTTGATCTCTGTGATTTTGCGAAGCTTAATGGAGGCATAGTCATATTCATAAATGACGGCACCTGTGTTCAGGTAGGCTAATGTATAAGCCTTCAAACCTTGTGGGGTGTCTACGACAACACCGTCTTGTTGGTTGAATCCGTTAGTCGATGTGAACCGATATGAAGAGGGCTGCAACGATGAGTCAGTGAAATCATACTCCTTAACCTTTTTCATACCTGTGTCATAGCTAATTACCGTTGTTCGTACAGTGACTTGCTGTTGTCTTTCATCAAATATGTAGGTTGTGCGGTGTCTTACTTTTTCCTTGCTACCTTCTGTAGCTGCTGCTGAATGTCCAGTCTCGGGATGAATTGTGAGCAATAGGGAACAGATCAACAACAGGGCAATACATTTCCTAATAATCATGCGACGTTTCCTCTTTCCTCTTCTCATATTGTCTTTTTATCAAGATGTGTGTGGGTTAACCCTAATTCATAATATCGGTGAGTTTACTGCTGTTGTTTAATGAATTATCGGATGGGTTGAACGCTGTTTATCGTTCATTTGGTATCTTTTTTGTATATATGTTCGTGACAAAACGGTCATTTTCGGTGCAATTTATTTCAAGTTAATCGTCAAGATTGTAACTGGAGCTGTAAACCTTTCCTCAAATGGGTTAATTATAATAAAGAGGTGAGCGTATGAGACATTTTCGTTCAACATACATACGCAATGAACCCTTAGTGCGAATTTAGAGAGGAGTTTTTATATATGACATCATGGAAGAAATGGACAAGTGCGTTGCTGGCAGCTGGAATTATTGTAGGTAGTGGAGCAGGGTGGCAAGAAAGTTCGGTTCAAGCGGCTTCGGTCTCAACTAAAGTAACGTCTCCGACGGAAGTAACACTGAAATCGGCAGGTAAAACGATGACTCAAAAAGGACTTCTGCAGGGTGGATCTACATGGGTATCTCTAACTGCGGTCAAAGATGTTGCAGGTGGAACACTAACCTATGATGCGAAGAACAAAGAGTATACGCTGACCGCGGCTAACAATAAGATGAGAATTAGTCTAGCTGATGGATCACCAATGCTTAGAGTGAATAACTACTATCCGGGCGTTGAGGCGAAGCTGATTCAAGGGCGGTTATACATTCCTTTCTCAGCGATGAGAGATTACCTGGGTGTTCAGGGAAGCTGGAATGGGCAAGCGAAGACGTTAACACTTAGCAAGGTGAAGCAGAACAATGTAACGGTAAAAGCAGCTACAGTGAAAGCGAATGTGAAAAATGCTGAGGTGGATATTCAATATCCACAAGTAAGTGGACTTGGCAATGACAAAGCTGAAGCGGCAATCAACAAGGTGCTGAAGGATGAGACTGATGCATTTGTAGCAGGCTTCAAGAAGCAGGTTTCTGAGAATGGGGCTGCTACTGCGGATCGCCCATATGCTTTTGAGAGCACATACGTTGTGACATATAACGAAAATGGCGTGCTGGGACTCATTACACAACGCTATGAGGACTACGCGGGAGCTCATGGCATGACGACCCGTTCAGGACACACATTTGATCTAGAATCCGGCAAGGAACTGACGCTGAATGATGTGTTACAGAACAATACATCCATGCGTGAATCTCTTGGCAAAAAAGTAGGTACACAGCTTAAAGCACGTGGTGGTTATCTGGACGGATATACTGGTCTGAACAAAGATCAGGACTTCTACGTTACGCCAACCGGTATTGTCGTGTTCTTCCAACTGTATGAGTACACGGCATATGCTGAAGGATTCCCAGAGTTCCCATTCACGTACAAAGAAGTGCTTCCTAAAGGTGCAGCGCCATTCAGTGGAGTAACAGCTGAAAAGTAAGAATAGGATCGTTATTATATGTTCAATAATTTCGGATTTATCACGTATAGAACAGAAGTTTAAACGACACGCAGTTGCAATTGCGATCATCATAAAACCACAAAAAAATCCCACCATTCATAGAATGGTGGGATTTTACTAGTTCATAATTAGAAGCCAAGAAGACTTCAACTCATGACTTTATAGGTGAGTTCTGCAATTATACGCCTTGTGAACCTACTCTTTCGATAACTTTATCAATGATACCGTAATCGGCAGCTTCAGCAGCACTCATGAAGTAGTCACGATCTGTATCTTTCTCGATACGCTCCAGTGGTTGACCTGTGCGCTCGGAGATGATGCGGTTCAATGTGTCACGCATTTTCAGAATGCGACGAGCACGGATTTCGATGTCTGTAGCTTGACCTTGTGCTCCACCAAGTGGTTGGTGAATCATGATCTCACTGTTAGGCAATGCAAAACGTTTACCTTTAGCGCCTGCATTGAGCAAGAAAGCGCCCATAGAAGCTGCCATACCTACACAGATGGTAGATACATCCGGTTTGATGAATTGCATTGTATCGTAAATGGCCATACCGGCTGTGATGGATCCGCCTGGGCTGTTGATGTATAAGTGAATGTCTTTCTCTGGATCTTCTGCAGCCAAAAATAACATCTGTGCCATAATGGCATTCGCCACAACGTCATTCACGTCGCTGCCAAGGAAGATGATACGATCCTTCAGCAATCTGGAATAGATGTCATAGGCCCGCTCACCGCGGTTGCTCTGTTCAACGACCATTGGAATATAACTCACGTGAAAAACCTCCTCGGAAATGTAAATGTTAAATTGGTGTTTATATTTAAACTGTTACCGTATTACCCACATCATAAACAATTCCAAACAAAAAGTCAAAGAAAGTCAAACTAACTTTGAAAAAAAAGAAACCTTTCCGGTTTCATTGGTTAAAAGGGTTATGTACTACGAAATAAGAATGGCGCGCCCGCCAAGAATCGAACTTGGATCTCAGGCTTCGGAGGCCTACGTCATATCCATTGGACCACGGGCGCACATGAATTGTTGGCTACTCTTTCGTAGCACGGATGCTTGCACATCAATGAGCTTCAAATATGTGACAGCATTAATGATTATATCTTAAGCGTGGTCGAAATGCAAGCAAATGATCAGCCTCGTAGTTTGGAATGTAACGAAAATGATCATGATGAAGATAAGTGGATAAAGAATGCATTTAAGTACATGCTATAAGAGGTTTTGCACATGTTGAGCAAGGTGGAGAAGGAGCCATATGTAGATAAGAATGTAGACTTTCTTCTATATATAGTGTGAAACAGATTCAGCACCTACGAGAAGCTCAAGATTGTGAAAATAAGCGCGTACAAGCTTAGAGGAACGTTATGAAATGGGGCGTTTGAAACACTTGCATGTCGCGTCAGTTTTAGGTAGAATAGACGTGGGACTTAAAAAGTTAACCCGGGACATTTTGAGGCCATGAAAGAGAGCTTGGAACGAGAAGCTTGCGGGAGTGGAAAGCATGCGAAAGATTTTAGAAGTGCAAAAGCAGCTTCTGCCTGATCTCATGGATGTCTTGAAGAAGAGGTATACGATTCTACACCAGATCATGTTATCGGATGTGATTGGACGAAGAACGTTAGCTAATTCCATGCAGATGACCGAGCGGGTTCTGAGGGCTGAGACCGATCTATTAAAGGCTCAGGGACTTATCGAAATTGACAGTACAGGAATGAAGATCAGCGAGGCAGGTCATGATTTGCTGCAGCAGTTAGAGCCTGTCGCCAAAGAGCTGTTCGGATTATCCGAACTGGAAGAGCGCATCAAGCAAGCCTACGGTCTGCAAAAGGTAGTCGTTGTTCCTGGCGATTCGGACGTATCTCCATTTGCCAAACGGGAACTGGGCAAGGCCGGAGCAAAGGCTCTCGGCAATATTATGAATGATAACGACGTTGTTGCCGTAACTGGCGGTTCAACAACGGCTGAAGTTGCAGAGCAGCTTAATCCGCCAACACCACTCAAGGGTGTCTGGTTCGTCCCTGCACGCGGTGGACTAGGAGAGAGCCTCGAAATTCAGGCCAATACGATCGCATCCACGATGGCAAAACGGGTAGGAGCACAATACAAACTCCTGCATGTACCGGATTTGCTTAGTGACCATGCCTATGAATCCCTTGTTCAAGATCCGGGTGTCCAGGAGATTCTGCAGCTGATTAGACAATCGCGCATCGTTATTCACGGAATCGGTGATGCCGTGGAGATGGCACGGCGACGTAAACTTGCGACAGAGATCGTGGAAGAGCTTCAAGAGCAAGGAGCCGTATCGGAATCATTCGGTTATTACTTTAATGATCAGGGTAACGTGGTTCATACCATGCTTACACTCGGTATGCGACTTCAAGATATCGAACGAACCGATGTAGTGATCGGGATTGCGGGTGGCAAGAGCAAAGCAGCTGCCATTCACTCCGTGCTTAGATTCGGTCAGGAAGATATATTGATTATTGATGAGGCTGCTGCCAAAGTCATCGTAGCCGAACTGGAATAAGAATTTATTTTCTAGAACATTTCAAATTTGTTGTCTTGACGGACTTCACGGTCTGTCTTGAATATATAGCTTCATAAAAAAATCAATCAAAACTTGGGAGGAACTTACTCATGATTAAAGTAGGTATTAACGGTTTTGGACGTATTGGTCGTTTGGCATTCCGTCGTATTCAAAATGTAGAGGGCATTGAAGTTGTAGCAATCAACGACTTGACTGATGCTAAAATGCTGGCTCATTTGCTTAAATATGATACAACTCAAGGTCGCTTCGATGGCGATGTTGAAGTACATGATGGCTTCTTCAAAGTGAACGGCAAAGAAGTTAAAGTATTGGCTAACCGCAACCCAGAAGAACTTCCTTGGGGAGACCTCGGTGTAGATATCGTTCTGGAATGTACTGGTTTCTTCACAACTAAAGAAGCTGCTGAGAAACACTTGAAAGGTGGAGCTAAGAAAGTTGTTATCTCCGCACCAGCTACTGGCGACATGAAAACCATCGTTTACAACGTAAACCATGAAATCCTCGACGGTACTGAAACTGTAATCTCCGGCGCATCTTGCACAACGAACTGCCTGGCACCTATGGCAAAAACGTTGCAAGACAAATTCGGAATCGTTCAAGGTTTGATGACTACAATTCACGCTTACACTGGCGACCAAAACACGTTGGATGCTCCACACCCTAAAGGTGACTTCCGTCGTGCTCGCGCAGCGGCTGAAAACATCATCCCTAACACAACTGGTGCTGCTAAAGCAATCGGTTTGGTTATCCCTGAACTGCAAGGTAAATTGGACGGTGCAGCTCAACGTGTACCAGTAGCTACTGGTTCCCTGACTGAGCTTGTAACTGTATTGGGTAAAAAAGTTACTGCTGAAGAAGTTAACGCAGTAATGAAAGAAGCTTCCGATCCACAAACTTTCGGATACACTGAAGACGAAATCGTATCTTCCGATATCCAAGGTATCACTTTCGGATCCCTGTTTGATGCAACTCAAACTAAAGTTCTGACTGTTGGCGACCAACAATTGGTTAAAACTGTAGCTTGGTATGACAATGAAATGTCTTACACTGCACAATTGGTTCGCACTTTGGAGCACTTTGCAAAAATGATTAAGTAATATCTGCAATAACATAGAGCGGAAACAGAGTATTGTTTCCGCTCTTTATATATCAACCTTTTGCAAATTTCTCAAAAACACCAGGATTGACAAGGGTTTTTCGCTCTTCATTGGTCCACAAAATACATGGGTGCGGAGGAAATACAGATGAACAAAAAGAGTGTACGTGATATCGAATTGACAGGAAAACGGGCTTTTGTACGTGTAGATTTTAATGTGCCGCTCGAAGATGGTAAAATTACAGATGACAAGCGTATTCGTGCAACGCTGCCTACGATCAACTTCTTGATCGAAAAAGGTGCTAAAGTCATTTTGGCAAGCCACATGGGTCGTCCTAACGGCGAAGTGGTTGAATCCTTGCGTTTGACTCCAGCTGCTGAGCGTTTGTCTGAATTGCTTGGTAAAACAGTTGTTAAAGCTGACGATTCCGTTGGGGAAACAGTTAAAGCTCAAATCGCTGAACTGAACAATGGCGACGTATTGTTGCTTGAGAACGTTCGTTTCCACGCTGGCGAAGAGAAAAACGATCCAGAACTGGCAAAACAATTTGCTGAACTGGCTGATGTTTTCGTTAACGACGCGTTTGGTGCGGCACACAGAGCACATGCTTCGACAGAAGGTATCGCTCACTTGCTGCCAGCTGTATCTGGTTTGTTGATGGAAAAAGAGCTTGAAGTATTGGGTAAAGCAATCTCCAATCCTGAGCGTCCTTTCACAGCAATCATCGGTGGTTCCAAAGTTAAAGACAAAATCGATGTAATCGACAACCTGTTGAACATTGCAGACAACGTAATCATCGGTGGAGGTCTGTCCTACACGTTCATGAAGGCTCAAGGTCATGAAGTAGGTCAATCCCTGTTGGATGAGTCCAAATTGGATGTTGCTCTGGGCTTCATCGAAAAAGCGAAGAAATTGGGCAAGAACTTCTACCTGCCAGTGGATATCGTAATTTCCGATGATTTCAGTGCGAATGCAAACACGAAGATCGTTGAAGTTGGCGACATTCCAGCAGATTGGGAAGGTATCGACATCGGTCCTAAAACACGTGAGATCTATGCTGACGTTGTTAAAAACTCCAAACTCGTTGTATGGAACGGACCTATGGGCGTATTCGAAATCGAGCCATTCTCCCACGGTACACGTGCAGTAGCACAAGCTTGCGCTGAGACAGAAGCTTACACTGTAATTGGTGGCGGCGACTCCGCAGCAGCAGCAGAGAAGTTCAAATTGGCTGACAAAATGGATCACATCTCCACAGGTGGCGGTGCATCGCTCGAATTCATGGAAGGCAAAGTACTTCCAGGCGTAGTTGCATTGAACGACAAATAAGTTTTAAGCTATAGCATGAAGGAGTTGAAAACCATGAGAACACCGATTATCGCAGGTAACTGGAAAATGTTCAAAACTGTTTCCGAATCCAATGACTTCATTCAGGAAGTTAAAGGAAAAGCGGAAGTGGAAGGCGTGGAAACTGTAATCTGCGCACCTTTTACGAATCTCCCAACACTGGTAGAAGCAGTTAAAGGCACAAACATCAAAATTGGTGCCCAAAATCTTCACTTTGAAGATAATGGTGCATTCACAGGTGAAATCAGCGGCGTTATGCTGAAAGACCTGGGTGTGGAGTATGTAATCATTGGTCACTCAGAGCGCCGCCAATATTTTGCGGAAACCGATGAGACTGTCAATAAAAAACTGCATGCTGCATTCCGTCATGGATTGACTCCAATCTTCTGCCTCGGTGAAACACTTGAAGAGCGTGAAGCTGACAAAACTAAAGACGTATGCAAAGTGCAAACGGTAGCTGCTTTTGAAGGTCTGTCCGCAGAGCAAGCAGCACAAGTTGTTATTGCTTATGAGCCAATCTGGGCGATTGGAACAGGCAAATCTTCCACTTCCCAAGATGCGAATGAAGTTATTGCTTACATCCGTACATTGGTGAAAGATTTGTACAATGAGCAGGTTGCTGATGCAGTTCGTATTCAATACGGCGGCAGCGTTAAACCTGAGAACGTAACTGAATACCTCGGACAAAGCGACATCGACGGCGCACTTGTTGGCGGTGCTAGCTTGCAGCCAGCTTCGTTCATCGCGCTTGTTGAGGGGGCGAAGTAAGATGACAGCTCCAAAACCTGTAGCACTGATCATCATGGATGGCTTCGGTCTTCGTAATACGGTGGAAGGCAACGCGGTAGCGCAAGCCAAAAAGCCGAATTATGACCGTTTTATGAGCCAATTCCCACACACAACACTCACTGCTTGCGGTGAGGCTGTAGGTTTGCCAGAAGGGCAAATGGGGAACTCTGAGGTTGGTCACCTTAACATTGGTGCTGGCCGGATCGTTTACCAGGATTTGACCCGTATCTCCAAATCGATTCGCGATGGTGAGTTTTTCGATAACGAAACGCTCGTCAAAGCTGTACGTGAAGCGAAACAAAACGGTAAAAAGCTTCATCTCTACGGCTTGTTGTCTGATGGTGGCGTACATAGTCACATCGACCACTTGTTCGCTATGCTGGATCTAGCCAAAAAAGAAGAAATGAATGATGTGTATATTCATGCCTTCATGGATGGCCGTGATGTTATGCCGGACAGTGGTAAAGACTTCATGCAAAAACTGATCGCTAAAATTAAAGAGGTTGGTGTAGGACAGATCGCTACGGTACAAGGTCGTTATTACGCGATGGACCGTGACAAACGTTGGGAGCGAGTTGAGAAATCATACCGCGCTATCGTTTATGGAGATGGCCCTAAATACACTGATCCACTCAAAGCGGTTGAAGAATCGTATGAGAAATCTGTATTTGATGAATTCGTTGAACCAACGGTTATCGTCAAAGCAGATGGTGAGCCGGTAGGTTTGGTAGAAAGCGGCGATTCCGTTATCTTCCTTAACTTCCGTCCTGACCGTGCAATCCAGTTGTCGCAAGTATTCACGAACCAAGACTTCCGCGGTTTCGATCGTGGACCGAAGTTCCCAGAAGGCTTGCACTTTGTGTGCCTGACTCTATTCAGTGAGACGGTTGAAGGTTATGTGGCGTACTCGCCGAAGAACCTCGACAATACACTGGGTGAGGTTCTGGTACAGAACAACAAAAAACAACTGCGTATTGCAGAAACAGAGAAATACCCGCACGTAACGTTCTTCTTCAGCGGCGGCCGTGATGTTGAGCTTCCAGGCGAAACTCGCGTATTGATTAACTCACCAAAAGTTGCAACATATGATTTGCAACCAGAGATGAGCGCTTATGAAGTGGCAGACGCATGTGTACGCGAGATTGAAGCAGACAAACACGATGCAATCATTCTGAACTTCGCTAACCCTGATATGGTTGGACACTCCGGGATGCTGGAGCCAACAATTAAAGCGGTTGAAGTAACAGACGAGTGCATGGGACGTGTTGTAGACGCGGTTCTCGCAAAAGGCGGCGTTGTGCTGATTACTGCGGATCATGGTAACGCGGATATGGTATTCGATGAGCAAGGACGTCCGTTCACTGCACATACAACGAACCCAGTTCCATTTATCGTTACTGACCCTAATGTAACATTGCGTGAAGGTGGAATTTTGGCTGATATCGCGCCAACGATTCTTGACCTGATGCAATTGCCAAAACCGGAAGAAATGACAGGAACATCTGTCATCGCTACCCGTAAATAAGATACACAACCTTTTATATGAATTGGGCAGGTTGGCGTTTGCCCCGGAACGAAGGCAGCAGAAATAGTCTGAAGAAGCAACGCGTTCGCCTTTATCACATGATTTCAACTTATGACGATAAGTTCAAAGAAATCAGGGGATAACAGCGATCGGAAGACGATTCTGCTGACGTAGTGAATAAGGGCAAGCACAAGTTTTCCCGAATTTAAATAAATCCAAATTTAAAGGAGATTATCACTCATGACTATTATTTCTGACGTGTACGCTCGCGAAGTCTTAGACTCCCGCGGTAACCCTACAGTAGAAGTTGAAGTATACTTGGAGTCCGGCGCAATCGGACGCGCAATCGTTCCATCTGGTGCATCCACTGGTGCCCACGAAGCTGTTGAGCTTCGCGATGGTGACAAATCCCGTTACCTCGGTAAAGGCGTTCTGCAAGCTGTTAAAAACGTAAACGAAACAATCGCTCCAGAAGTAATCGGTATGGACGCATTGGATCAACTGGGTATCGACAAATTGATGATCACTTTGGATGGTACGCCAAACAAAGGTAAATTGGGCGCTAACGCAATCTTGGCAGTATCCATGGCTGTAGCACGCGCTGCTGCTGACGCTTTGGACTTGCCACTTTACGTTTACCTCGGCGGATTCAACGCTAAAGCTCTTCCAGTACCAATGATGAACATCATCAACGGTGGTGAGCACGCTGACAACAACATCGACGTTCAAGAATTCATGGTTCTTCCTGTTGGCGCACCAAGCTTCAAAGAAGCTCTTCGCGTAGGCGCAGAAATCTTCCACAACCTGAAATCTGTATTGAGCTCCAAAGGCTTGAACACAGCAGTAGGTGACGAAGGTGGTTTCGCACCAAACCTTGGTTCTAACGAAGAAGCAATCACTACAATCATCGAAGCGATCGAAAAAGCTGGTTACAAACCAGGCGTTGACGTATTCTTGGGTATGGACGTAGCTTCCACTGAGTTCTACAAAGATGGTAAATATACACTTGCTGGCGAAGGTAAATCTTACACTTCCGCTGAGTATGTTGACCTTCTGGCTTCATGGGTTGAGAAATACCCAATCATCACAATCGAAGACGGTATGTCCGAAGATGACTGGGATGGTTGGAAATTGCTCACTGAGAAATTGGGAGACAAAGTACAACTCGTTGGTGACGACTTGTTCGTAACAAACACAGAGCGTCTGGGTAGAGGTATCGAGCAAGGTATCGGTAACTCCATCCTGATCAAAGTAAACCAAATCGGTACATTGACTGAAACATTCGATGCAATCGAAATGGCTAAACGTGCAGGATACACTGCTGTAATCTCCCACCGTTCCGGAGAGTCCGAAGACAGCACAATCGCTGACATCGCTGTTGCAACAAATGCAGGTCAAATCAAAACAGGTGCTCCTTCCCGTACAGACCGTATCGCGAAGTACAACCAATTGCTCCGCATTGAGGATCAACTGGGTGAACTGGCTCAATACAATGGTCTTAAAGGATTCTACAACCTCAAAAAATAAGCTGTGTACACAGCTTTTCGGGCAAGCCGGGTAACCGGCTTGTCTTTTTATTATGGAGAGGAATCTCCGTTAGACTTTGCTACAACAGTGGATAAAGTTGGATGAATGTATAGGAAGCACTACTTGTATCACAGCAGTAGCTATGGTACAATCAAACTAACTGTTTTTATGGTGAGATGTTATGCCCACATGGGTAGGAGGTGGAAAGAATGGATATTGCTTTGAAATTGCTGCTCGTTGTTTTCTCGATCGGTCTAATCACTGTAGTATTGCTGCAGCACGGGAAAAGCGCTGGTTTGGCGGGTGCCATCTCCGGTGGTGCGGAACATCTTTTCGGTAAAACGAAAGCGCGCGGACTGGATCTTTTCTTGCAACGTGCAACGGTTGTACTCGGTGCAGGTTTCATGATTTTGTCTATTATTGTTACGATCGTCTCCAAGTAAGAAGGATACTTTCTTATACAATTCAATAGCATGAGCGGAATTCGCTTGTAAGATTAACCTTCGTTTCGAGAAGAAACGGAGGTTTTTTAATAAGTTTTAACGTGTCCAGTATTTTCCTGCCACTACAATTACATGATTTAATTTTCTCTTCTGTTCGGTTCTCCTTCCTTCGAAGGTATGCCCCTGCGATATAGGGAATGTACCTGTCTGTGCTTCCGCGCATAATCTATTCCTATAATGAGGTTCATGATACATGAACATGTAGATTGATCCCTTTTTCAGTAAGTATAGAAGAATTAATTCTAACTTGAAATGATCCGTAGTTACCTTTGAAAGCGTGCTTATGCTTAAGCAATCCTGCGACTGTGGTTTTTTTGTTAGGGACGGATGTGCTGGATTGAATTCGTGTATACTAGGGTATGAGATAGTAAGGTATGCATTACATTGCATGAAATTGGTAAGGATTCCGATACATAAAGAGATGAGACCAGATCATACTTTTATGTTTCCCGAGGTGAATATATTAATGATAACAGAACAACAATTGCTCGACTTTATGCGGGAAACCGCTTATAAACCGATGACTTATCAAGAGCTGGAACAGCACTTCGAGATTGAAGATGCGGCTGATTTCAAATCTTTTTTGATTATGCTCAATACGCTGGAGGAATCCGGCAAGATTTTGCTTACCCGTAACAACCGTTACGGTATGCCTGAACGTATGGACTTGGTTCGTGGACGTTTGCAGGCACACGCCAAAGGGTTTGCTTTTCTGATCCCAGAGGATCGAGAGCACCCAGATGTGTACATTCATGCGAATGATATGAAAAGTGCGATGAATGGAGACATCGTGTTTGTGAAGGTCACTTCTAAAGGGCCATCAGGTGGACGTTTGGAGGGCGAGATCGTTCGCATTGTTACACGTGCGGTGACACAAGTCGTTGGGGTATTCCAAAGCCATGAGGTATACGGATTCGTCATTCCGGACGATAAACGCATTAACCGGGATATCTTCATTCCGCGTACCAATTTTGCTGGAGCTGTGGATGGACAAAAGGTTGTAGCGAAGATCGTTAGTTACCCAGAAGGCCGTGCAGCGGCTGAGGGTGAGATTATTGAGATTCTTGGGCATAAGGATGAGCCGGGGATTGATATTTTGTCCGTCATTCGTAAACACCAATTGCCAGAAGCTTTCCCAGATGAAGTCGTTGGTGAAGCAGAACAGGCTCCGGACTCCATTACAGATGAGGAGATCGTGCAACAGGGTCGCCGTGATCTGCGTGGACTGAATATTGTTACGATTGATGGCGAAGATGCCAAAGACTTAGATGATGCGGTGAACGTTGAGAAGCTACCTAATGGCAATTACCGTCTGGGTGTTCATATTGCTGACGTCGGTTACTACGTGCGCGAGAATTCTAAGTTGGATCAAGAAGCTTACAACCGTGGATGTAGTGTGTATTTGGTGGATCGCGTTATTCCGATGTTGCCACAGCGTCTGTCTAACGGCATATGCAGCTTGAATCCGCAAGTGGATCGTCTGACATTGTCCTGTGAGATGGAGTTTAACGACCAGATGAAGGTTGTGAAGCACGATATTTTTACAAGTGTCATTAAGACCAAAGAGCGGATGACGTATACAAACGTTCGTAAAATCCTTGAAGGCGAAGAGCCTGAATTGCTCGAACGGTATAAAGATCTGGTGGATGACTTCCATCTGATGAAGGAGATTGCCTTGAAGCTGCGTGCGATGCGTATGCGACGGGGGGCGGTTGACTTTGATTTTGAAGAGTCCAAGATCATTGTAGATAAAGAATGCAAACCGATCGATATTGTGAAACGGGAGCGTTCGATTGCGGAGCAGATTATTGAAGAATTCATGTTAGCGGCTAATGAAACGGTGGCAGAGCATTTCCACTGGCTTAAAGTACCGTTTATCTATCGTGTCCATGAAGACCCGGATCAAGAAAAACTGCAAAATTTCCTCGCCTTTGCGGCGAATTTTGGACACCACGTTAAAGGTCGCGGCAACGCCATCCATCCACGTGCACTCCAATCGTTGCTTGAGGACATCAACGGAACAAAAGAGCAGACGGTTATTAGTACGATGATGCTACGTTCCATGAAACAGGCGAAGTATGATTCTGAAATGTCGGGTCACTTCGGTCTGGCGGCAGAATTCTATAGTCACTTCACATCTCCAATCCGTCGTTATCCTGACCTTGTTATTCACCGTGTGATTCGTGAGGTTATCGAGAACAACGGAGCTCTGCCAGAAAATCGTCAAGAGTACTTGGCTGGACGTATGGCGGATATTGCACAGCAATCATCCGAACGTGAGCGTGTTGCGGTGGAAGCAGAACGTGATACGGAGAAAATGAAAAAAGCTGAGTATATGCTGGATAAAGTGGGCGAAGAATTCGAGGGTATGATCAGCAGCGTAACGAGCTTCGGGATGTTTATTGAGCTGGAGAATACAGTAGAGGGTCTTATTCGCCTGAGTGCGCTCACGGACGACTACTACCATTTTGACGATCAACATATGGCTCTTATTGGGGAGCGTACTTCCAAAGTGTTCCGCATCGGTGATGAAGTGAAGATCCGTGTGGCGCGTGTGAGCATGGAAGAGTATACGATTGACTTTGAAATGGTGGATATGAAGCCTCGCGGTGAGCGTCCTGGTGGTTTCGGTGGTGGTCGCGGCGGTAAAGGCGGTCGCCCTGGAGGTAACGGTGGACGTGGTGCAGCGAAAGGTGGATTCAGTGGTTCACGTGGTGGCAAAGGTGGCTCTGGCTCTACAGGTGGTGCTGGAAGAGGTCGTGGCGGCAGATCACCGGAAGAGAGCAGCAAAGGTGGACGCGGCGGACGTAGTGGTACAGCGAATGCCGGAGCAGGATCAACTGGCGGCTTTGCTGGTAAAGGCAGTGGCAAACCGAAGGGTGAGCGCCGGAGTGGAGAAGCTGGTGCATCGACTAATCGTGGCAAAGGAGCAGTAAGCTTCGGCTTTGGTTCAGGCAAAGGCGGCTACAGCTCTGCACCAAGTGGTAGTCAGGAGCAAAGTGCTGGCGGAGGCCAGGGAAGTAGCTCTAGCGGTCGTAGTGATCGCGGTGAAGGCAGCTTCAAATCCGGTAAAGGTGGCAAAGGCGGCAGTGGACGCAAAAAAACGTCACCTAGTGGTATTTTTATTGGCGATGCAGCAACACCTGGAGGCACTCAGGAAGGTGGAGCCCCTCGTCGTAAGCGGAAGAAGAACAAAGGCGGAGCGGGTAATAGTACAGCGGCTTTTGTACGGAAGAAGAAAAAGTAAGGTAAGGCTGTTAGGTAGATATGTTGAACTGCCAGCCAAGGTGCATGAAACGTATGAGCAGAACAATCCTTGAAGAAGCGTTATAGATGAAAAGAGACAGTCTTGAGGAATGTGTGAAGCTGTTTCGTATCGTCTGGAAAAGGTGTAATGAGGAGGGGCGGCTGAGGTCGCCTCTTTCTTGATTTTAACAGCTGTACTTGCTACAATTGAGGTCTGGCACGGGTAATTTGGTGCAACATGAATGCATGTGGACACAGGCATTGGAACGGATTTATTTTACGAAGAAGGAGTGAGGACATGGGCAAGAATGATGGACAGAGTAAGGTACTCGCACAGAACAAAAAGGCTTCCCATGACTACTTCATTGAAGATACGTATGAAGCGGGCATGGTGCTTACCGGGACGGAGATTAAGTCTATTCGTAACGGACGTGCGAATATTGGAGATGCGTTCGCCACGATTCGGAACGGTGAGATTCATATTCACAATATGCATATTAGTCCTTTTGAACAAGGGAACCGACATAATCCGATTGATCCAACACGTACGCGTAAGTTACTGATGCACAAGGCACAGATTCACAAGCTGCTTGGACTGTCGAAGCAAGACGGTTACAGCATTGTGCCGCTGAAGATTTATGTGCGTAATGGTTATGCGAAGCTGCTGCTTGGACTAGGTAAAGGTAAGAAACAATATGATAAGCGTGAGACTGCTGCTAAACGGGATGCACAACGTGATATTCAAAGAGCAATGCGCGAGAAGCAGAAGATCGCTCGTTAATTGGATGGTTAAGCGTGAGAGGCTGCATCTAGATTTCGTTAGCCATTGGTTGCTGGTGAATTAGTGACAGTCATATCACGATGGAGAATCTCAAGACTTGCCCGGTAAGGGCGGGATTGAGATTTTTTATTCTTGGAACACGTCTGGTTGCGCGTGATTCGATAAGATAAGTTGGTGGCTGCTTAATATGCTCACATCGTGGGTAAAATAGTTAAGTGAAGCTGATGATGAATCGTTGCTACGTGGCAGTGAACTTTACTTCGTCTGAGGGACGCGGTATAATATGTAGACGATTCGCTGGTAACTGCTATATTGGTTAAACTTGCACAGTTACTTAGCCTGCTGGAATGTCTTCCAGCAATCTGTACTATATCGGTGAGCTGTCCTGTGATAAGATTACTTATGTAGCAGACAGGAATGCCGAGTTAGAAAGAGCATCTTTTTACCTTGGAGGAAAAAGATGTGCAGCACCTTTGCTCCGTATTCACGGATTAATCCTGGAGCCCTTCTTATATGAGGGGGCGTTTATGGATTCGACGGGGATAGTTCGAGCATGGGTAGCGGGTAGTGGGGACGCGTCCGCTTCATCAACGCTAAAGCCTATTAAACGGCAAACAACAAACAAACTACGCTTTCGCAGCCTAAGAAACTGTGTGCGTGCTTCTAACCTGCATCGCCCATGTGACAGGATTAGGGGCTAACTAGTAGTGGGATACGCTGTCACATCTCCGCCTGGGGTGTGCTGAAGAAGACAATCAGGCTGACCCAACGTATAGCCGGTTACGGGGCGATACTCGGGTGACATCAAAACTGTGACTACACCCGTAGAAGCTTATGTGTCGTTATCTTCGGACAGGGGTTCGACTCCCCTCGCCTCCATTAGTAGTATTAGAAAAAGCACCCAAGAGGGTGCTTTTTTGTTTTTGGTGAGTTGAAAAGGGATCGCTATTTTCTTCTCTAAAAACATGTAAATGACACAATGCTTCTTAGATCGACTCCAGTAAACACCCATCTTCGACCGGTTCATCTAAAACCTGCAACGGATGTACGCCCTACAAAGGTTGGGAAGAACCAGAACGAGTTCCCATTTCTCAGCCACACATAGGTGTTGCGGAATAAACAACCGACAATAGCTCCGGGGTCGATGGCGAACGCTGTAGCAGCGGGTTGCGGTGGTGTGAATTGTGGAGGAGGAGAGGATGGTGGCTGCTGTGTTCCTTGTGGTCCTTGAGGCGGCATGAATGCCATAACATTTCACTCCTTAATGATAGGATTAGGCTTGGGTCTATAATAATGAAATGGCGAGTAAATTAAACAGCACCAGGGGTAATACGACATCATTTTGGAAACCAGGAACAAAGCCTCGATTAGTCATAGGGCTTGGTAGTTTTAAGTATAAAAATCCCCTTTCGCAGTGGATGAGTAACCCTTCAAAAACATCGCCATCTACTGTCTCCACTCTGACAAGTGTATTAACATGGTTTTTACATGTATTTGTTACATGGTCTTGAATGGATTTTAAGTTATTCATAGTGGTTGGATCCATTCGAAACAATGTTTGTTCTTGTTGCCCCTGCAGTTGCAAGTTCATGGTCATGACCTCCAATTTAGATTCGTTCATATTCTCCATGCTATGCAGAAGCCTATAGGGGAGTGACAGTCTACGTGCGATTGATAACAGGTCTCCATTCTTTTAAATGGGCTGACCCGAAGGAGATCGAATAAATAAAAAAAGCCCCTGGATATCAGGAGCCTCCTTAACAGCACACTTGAATCGTTAATTCATAACATCAGAAATGGACGAACCCGTTACCCCAGAGAAGTCGCCATTTACTTTACTACCCCCGCCACTCCATTGAAGCGTATAGTCTCCACCGCGCACGCCTTGTTCAAAACCTTGCTCGAAGTTTTTCCACGTAAAATTTTCTTTTCCGGCAATCTCCTGAGAGAAATATACTTTTCCCGTATTATTGTGTGTTAAGGAAACAAAAACCGAATGACTACTATGGTTGTTCATCGAAAGTTTAATATGGCCATGCCCCGCATTTACAGTGAAGGATTTTTGTACAACTGCATCACCACTTACAGTATCACCAATGGGATTGTCCGTACCAATAGCCATTGAGTCGATCGACTTTTCTTCGGTAGAAGGACTATTATTGGGGTCTTCAAGTGTATTTGATCTTGCAAGTACACCTGACTGATTTGTGCTTGTTGAAGCATAAGCAATTATCACTGTTATCGTCATAGCTAGAGCTAATGTCACCCATAAACCACGTTTTTTCTCCATAAAATTAGTTTCTCCCTTATATAGTCTGTTCTCTTTGAGGTATTTAATATATAAAGCTATCTACATATTATTAAGTATATTTGTAATATTATTACACTTAATGCTGCTAGTAAAGTTAGGTCTGAAATAACCAGTCAGAATTGAGAAAACTGATGACGGCTAATTTCTATTTCAAACCTCATATTTTCCCTATATTCCCATGCTGTTTGATATAATTGTTATCATAATTACGATTGTACATATATCTTAACTCCATGTGTAAAACACACACTTCAATGTCTATGAATCTATGAAAGAGGAGCTATTATTTCATGAATAATATGTCATTGGTTGAACAGGTATCCGTTCGGGAAAAGGCTGTAGCTTTCACATTTGATGATGGGCCGCATCCGTTGTACACACAGCAAATCCTTGAGATTTTCCGTCGTGTGGGGGGACAAGCGACCTTCTTCATGATTGGTAAGGAGATTGAATCTTACCCGGAAATTGCAGCTGAGGTTCATCGTGAAGGGCATGAGATAGCCAATCATACGTTTACACATCCCAATCTGACCGAATTGACGTTGGAGCAAGCTGGGGAAGAGCTGCAAAGAGCGGAGAACGTCATTCGGAAAGTAACAGGGAAACCGACAAACCTTTTCAGACCACCATACTTTGGGATAAATGACGATATCTTATCTCTGGCGGTGGAACAGGGTTACCATACGGTTGCTGCGGTTAACGGCGGTGCTAAGGATTGGGACAACCCTGGTGTAGAGTATATTTTGGATCATACAAGGCCTACGGTAAAGCCTGGTAGTGTACTCATTTTTCATGATGGGTATGCGGATCGTTCACAGACGGTGGAGGCTGTTCGAATACTGGTAGAAGAGCTTATTGCGGAAGGGTACCGTTTGGTCACAGTAAGTGAATTACTAGCCATCTCGGATGAAGCGTGAGGAAATAAATTAAGGTGAACCTAGCATGAAGTTGTTATTCGCACCGCGTGCAATGTCCAGCACGCGGTGCCCTGCATCATACCAATGGTGATCAGCCCACTTTAGAGACATGAAGAGTGGGACATGATTTTAATAATAACTACAAGAACTACAAGAACTACAAGAACTACAAGAACTACAAGAACTACAAGAATTATAAGTGCTGCTACCCAGTTACATAGATCATATTCATTTTAGAAGATAATTCTCTCACCCTGGCGATCACCCAACCTACTTACCAGTGAGTTCGTACTTCGCTAATGTCTTCTCCATGGTCAGATAAAAAGTATTGGCATTGACGAAGCGGATGTTCTCTGCCGAGAACGGCGCTTGGTCTAGTTTTAATGCATTTATCGAGCTCAGCGTACGATCCAGCACATGATATACCGCTTTGGATGGCAGTGTAACATAATCATTATGCGTAAACCCTTGCTCGATTAATTTCACAGGAACCAGCCCTTTATCCTCGACTGCACCGAATACAAAGGTATCTTTATTCAGAAACTGTAGCTTACCAAGCTCAGGAAGATCATTAAAGGTCCTTGTGGAGATCCGTTTGTTGTTGGTGTCGTATACGCTAAGTGTATTTTCCTCTTGAATGAGGAAGTGGTTTCCGATCGACTGAAACAGTGTACTGTTAGGTACTGGTGTGGGCAAGGAGCGTGTCCATTTCTTCTTCCCTGTAGGCGAAATGCCTTGTAACGTTTCCATCCCTGTCTTTTCGTCGATAAGAGGAACAAGAATGGTACCACCACTTAAGACATCAAAGTCGTTATGGTACGGACTGAAATATTCTTTTGGCCAAGCATAAGAAGTGACTTTTTTATTTCTTGAGATAGAGTAAATCGTTATGACTGTAGCATTCTTCTCATAGTTGGCGATACCAACATAATCCCCTTGGATGTGTCGAATACTACCATTGTACAATCTACTAACGAGTTCTTTACCTTCTGGTGAATAGAGTTTAAGTAGGTTTTTCTCGCCAACAAAATCAATGACTGCATAACGACCATCACTAAGCACCTCGAAGTTTCCGCCATCAGGAAAGACCTTTTCCCATCGTGGCTTCATATTGGCATCCAATGCAATCAGCTTGCTCCCATGTTTGTTTCCG
Organism: Paenibacillus tundrae; assembly: GCF_036884255.1. Classification (NCBI taxonomy): domain Bacteria; kingdom Bacillati; phylum Bacillota; class Bacilli; order Caryophanales; family Paenibacillaceae; genus Paenibacillus; species Paenibacillus tundrae. The sequence goes on from NZ_CP145605.1 coordinate 208,316, forward strand.
ACTTTAACGTCCTCTACATAATAGGTATTTCCATTGGCATCCATGTTGTATGGATTATATCTGTAAGGTGAGGTGTGAACCCATTTTTGTTTGCCGGTTACGTCGTTGACAGCCATCATCTGATAGGTAGATTTGTTCCCTACTTTATGACGTAGCAGCATGTAGGCCGTATTGTCCTTGGTAGACACGATAGGTAAGTACTGATGTTCTATAGGTTTGTAGGCAAAGTCATTTGTGCTGGTATTGGCTGGTACCGTGGTACTCCAAGTAGGCTTGGGGAATTCTGTGAAGTCTGCCGCCGAAATTGTACTTGCTAGTGTCATACTCAGTGCGGTGATTAGCATTATTACCTTAGTACCGAGGGAAAGTCTGTTCATTCCGTCATATCCTCCTATGATTCATCATCTGTACGCGTATAACTAAAAAAACTAATATGTAATTATCGCCATCATACCAGATATTGTAGTATATTTCGTATAATAACGAATGGTAGAACGTGCTCCAGGTATATCCATTTTACGAGAATATGAGTATGGCATTATGCAATATCGAGCTAACACTAATAAAATTTGGGTCACAATAGAGCTTCATGTAGAGAGTCTAACAGTTTGGATTGTACATACACATACCTGATTTACGGAGCAAACATGCTGTAGGAGGATAACAATGAGAGTTTGGCTGAAAAGAATGGGATATAGCATCATCGCTTTGCTGGGTCTTCTGCTTATATTTATCGCTATTAGCTTCACGAATCATCGGATTCAATTAAAACAAGAATCAGCTTTACTTGTACCACCAGGAACGATGGTCAATGTGAATAATCATGAGATGCACGTCTACACCGAGGGCACAGGAGCACAGACGCTTGTCTTTATGTCGGGCGGGGGCACATCCGCTCCTGTACTGGATTTCAAAGCCTTATACACTAGATTATCGGATCAATACAAGATCGCAGTTGTGGAAAAAGCAGGTTATGGCTTCAGTGAAACGGCCAAGGTCTCCCGTGATATCGATACGATGCTAGAAGAGACACGAACCGTCCTGGCTTTGGCAGGACAGCAACCACCATATGTCTTGTTTCCGCATTCGATGTCAGGCATTGAAGCCTTATACTGGGCACAGATGTATCCAGCTGAGGTCGAGGCCATTATCGGACTTGATCCAGCGGTTCCAGAGGTGTATGAAGAATACCCGCTTCCTTCGCCTGGAACGATGGCACTTACAGGTATGGGAGCACGCATCGGAATCACCCGCTTTTTCCCTGGCATTGTAGATTCATCGGCAGCTATTCAGCAGAAGCATCTCTCGTCGCAAGAAGAGGAGCTTTACCGAGCCCTATTCTACAAAAGTACGCAGACGTCGAATATGAACGATGAAGTGAAGATGATTAGAGAGAACGCGGCCAAGGTTTTGGAACACGGTGTTCCAGATGTACCGATGTATTTCTTTAGTTCGAGCGGAGAGGAAGTGCCGGTGCAGAACTGGCAGGCTGTTTTGAAGAATTACATAGCTTCTGTGAAGAATGGCGAAATTCTAATCTTACCTGGTGGACATTATATTCATAACGAGGCACCAGATCGCATTGCGGAGGAAAGCAAACGATTTATAGAGCAGTTATAACAAGCCAGCTGGCAGGCTGCGACTAAAGCGGTCTAGTGAGGTTAGACGAAAGAAAGACGAAGAAGCCACCTACTTAGGTGGTTATTTTTGTAGGCATTTTGCGTAGCATCACAAACTACTCTATAATAGTAGGCTAAACTAACTGTGTGGGGAGGAAACTATGGACTTTATCAGAAATCAACTAGAGCAACTTGGCATGAGTGAACCATCCATTAGTTATCTTTCAAATATCATTATGGTTCTGTTTATCGCGTTGATCTCGATACTGGCAAATTATATCGCCAAGCGAATCGTGCTGAAGACGGTTCATCAAATCGTGAGTAACAATAGGTTCCATTGGGGTCACATCGTTGTTCAGAAGAAGCTGTTCCACAGACTCTCTCATCTTGTTCCCGCCATTATCATCTATTATTCAGCTTACATCTTTCCGCCTTATCAGGCAGTAATTGAAAAAGCAGCCATGACCTACATGATTATCATCATGATCACGGTGCTGAATGCCCTGCTGAATGTGTTCGATGATATCTATCGCACCTATGAGGTGTCGAAGATTCGCCCGATCAAGAGCTACATCCAAGTGGCGAAGATTATCCTGTTCATTATCGGCGGTATTATCGTTATTTCGAGCCTGATTGGTCAGAATCCATTGATCATTCTTAGTGGACTTGGTGCATTATCGGCGGTACTGATGTTGGTGTTCAAGGACTCAATCCTTGGTCTAGTCGCGGGGGTGCAATTATCATCCAATGATATGGTACGCGTAGGCGACTGGATTGAAATGCCGAAATATAATGCAGACGGTGACGTCATCGACATTACACTGAATACCGTGAAGGTGCGAAATTTTGATAAAACGATTACGATGATTCCCAGCTATGCTCTAATCTCTGACTCGTTCCGAAACTGGAGAGGTATGCAGGTCTCGGGCGGAAGAAGAATTAAGCGAAGTATCTATATTGATATCAGTAGTATCCAGTTTTGTACGGAGGAGATGGTAGCTGAATTTGAGAAAATTCACTACTTAACCGATTATGTAACCGCCAAGCTAGAGGAAATTGAAGCCTACAACGTTGAGCATCAGGTAAACCGGGAAAGCAATGTGAACGGTAGACAGCTCACCAATGTGGGTGTCTTCAGAGAATATATTCATCAATACCTACGGAATCATCCCAAAATTAATCAGGATATGACGATGATTGTAAGACAATTAGCACCGGAAGATCGCGGACTTCCTCTTGAAATTTACGCGTTCAGCAATGATATCAATTGGAGTGTATATGAATCCGTGCAGGCTGATATCTTTGACCATATCTTTGCGGTTGCGCAAACTTTTGGACTTCGTGCGTTCCAGAATCCAACAGGTCATGATATTGTGCAATTGAAAGAAGATAAACAATATGTGCGTGAGTACTCATAAAGGTAATCTTGATGCCGTTAACCCTTAAGGGGTTAATGGCTTTTTTTCTGTGATATAATAGACATATTTTAAATCAAAACAAGCTGAAGGTAACAGCAACTATAAAGACCGTTCTGCCATCAAAGTGGGGGAGGAGCATGTATGGATTGGGAAGCTCATATCGAGCAGTGGAGCCGAACTGCCGTTAGATTGCTGGAGATTCGGCATTATCGTGTAGCGTATGGTATAGTCCCTGATCTTGATCTGGGGCAAGACAGTATTTTCGTAGTCATCACGCATGGAAAAGCCAGGATAACTTTATCAGGAAAGGTGTATCAGGCTCAGGCTCCCTATATTCTGCACGGGGGAGAGGGAGCTGAACTGAGTTTGCATCCGCTAGATCAGGACTTTGCCTGTTACTTCATTCAATATACGTCGTTCTGTGCGTCACTAGAGGATGCGCAAAGCTTTCGTATACCGTATGTTTTTACACCCTATGCATTACTGGCGATTCAAGAAAAATGTGATACGATGTTCCGTTCATGGCAACAATCTAGTCCGATGGATAAGTTACAGGCACAGTCTACGTTCCTCCCGTTTGTATACGAGGTCTTGAGGCAAATTCAGACGTCGACGAACCAAACAGCAGAACGACTATCGTGACAGAGACAATCAACTACATTCACACGAATTACAACGAATCGATTACAGCGGAAGAGCTCGCGAGAAGGTACCATTGCAGCACAAGTTACCTGTCTCGTTTGTTCAAGAATCAGATTGGACTTGGCCCGATTGAATATCTCATTCATGTGCGCATACACAAATCGAAGCAGCTGCTATTAAGGACAGAGGCACGTATTCAGGAGATTGCAAGCAACGTGGGGTATGCGGATGTCTACTATTTCAGTCGGTTGTTCAAAAAGCATACTGGCTTATCGCCGCTACAGTTTCGTGCAGAACATCAACAGACGGTTCAGGTTCAGTATAATCCATTACGATGGTTGGAATCGTCTATTGTAAGCCCCAACGCCTATTCTCATAATGAGAATGAGACTTATTATCAATTGAGCGGGGAAGGGGACACATCGATGTTTAGATTTTCAAGACCAACCTTTGGAGCGATGATGCTACTATGTACATCCTTGCTTCTCAGTGCGTGCCAGACAGGCAGCACTACAGATACAGCGGCTTCCCAGCCGACTACATCATCAGAACCATCGACGACTACAGCTACATCCACAGACAGCAACACTACAGAAACGCGGATGTATACTCATTTGAAGGGCGAAACGGAAATTCCCGTGCATCCTCAGCGTGTCGTCAGCTTCTATCATATGGGTGAACTGATGACACTTGGAGTGAAGCCCGTTGGTACAACAACATACATTCTGGATAATCCGCTGATAGAGGATATTTCCGGCATTGAAGATGTGGGCGTTCCGCCGGATGCAGAGAAAAATTCTGTCACTGAATCCAGATCTGATTGTGACAACGGCTGCCTTTGCAGAGGCCATGGAAGGTGGATATGATGCACTGAGCCAGATTGCTCCGACAATTGTTGTCGAACAGTATAATGACCCGATTAAGGATGTCGAAATGTTTGGTGATATTCTTGGGAAGCAGGAGGAAGCCAAGCAGTGGAATGAGCAGTTCGCAGCCAAAATCGCTGAATATAAGGAGAAAGTTAGCCCTTATGTGAGTGATGATGAGACCTTTTCTATTTTGAACGTGCGACCTGATGCGCTCTTTGTCTATGGGGATACCAATATGGGAGGCAATATCATTTACAAATATCTTGGTCTGAAGCCAGCCGCAAAAGTAGAGACAGACGTAATCAAAGGTGAAACCTGGGAGATCTCAGCCGAGGTGGTTCCGGAGTATATCGGTGATCGGTTATTCCTCGCGGTGACTGAAGGTTCAGACGAGCATCTCAAGGACGTACAGAAGTTGATTCAACAATCGCCTGCAGGGAAGGCGGGCAAAGTTTACTCTATTGATTTTGATAAGTTTCTGATGAGCGATCCAATTAGTTTGGAGAAACAGCTCGACATCGTGGTTGATATACTTACAGAGAATGAATAAACAAAGCACCGATTAGGTAAGGCAATAGAATGCTAATCACTCAAAAGAGTTATCAAAAAGCCCTCATTATTCATGATGAGGGCTTTATTCTGTCTTACCTCTATTTGTTATTCCATACAAAATATTCTCTACTAAACCCTTCATAAAGTGAACATACATGTTCTGTTAAATGTATTTTTTGTCCATTTTCTCAATTAATCTGCATTTTACCTAGAACTAATCACATGTAAACACTAGAGCAGTAGAGTTGAGGTATAGACATCTAGACAACCCTACAGTATGCACATCAGCCTGTAACAGGCATTTGATCATTGAGCTGGCGCCGCTTCCTGATCAGACGCACACCAAACCAAGCAAAGGTGGTATTTACATTGTTCAAAAGACTAAGCCTGGCCCTTGCATTCGTCACTCTCTTTTCATGGACGTTGACCAGTGTGTCCTCCGCGTACAGCAGCTCGAATTGGATGGGATCGCTTCCTTCCAGCACCTCACTTGCTTCTCTTTCCATTCCGGGAACACATGACAGCGGCGCTCTATATGAGCCCATCAGTGGAACGGCCAAGACACAGGATCTGACGATTGCACAGCAATTAAATATTGGGGTTCGCTACCTCGACGTGCGTACGAGACATTACGGGAATGCGTTCACCATCCACCATGGGGCTGTCTATCAAAATCAGAACTTTGATGATGTATTAAATGCGGTCATCGGCTTCCTGAACAGTAATCCATCGGAGACCATTATTATGAGTGTAAAAGAAGAACATACCCCTGCAAATAATACGCGCAGTTACGAAGAGACATTTAAATCCTATGTCGCCAAAAATCCGGATAAATGGCTGTTAACCGACCACATCCCCACCCTTGGCGAAGCAAAAGGAAAGATTGTATTACTTCGTAGATTCGATATGACTCAAACTCCGTACGGTATTAATGCTACCGCTTGGCAGGAGAACACAACTTTTAATATCCAGAATGCAGCCAAAATGAAGATCCAAGATTACTTTAAGGTATCGGATAAAAACAAGAAGTGGACGGATGTCCAGAACATGTACAATGAAGCCAAGACGCAAAATCCTTCTTGGCTGTACCTGAACTTCACAAGTGGATATGACCCAGGCTGGTTCGGTATCCCAAACATTCGCTCCATTAAAGACGATCTGAATCCTAAAGTAAATTCATTCTTTACGACGAATACCAAAGGACGCTTTGGCGTATCTGTGATGGATTTCATCGACGAGGGCACAGCAGCTAAAATCATTTCAACTAATTTCTAATGTAAGAGATACAAGCTCTCGTATAAAAACCTCAAAACAAGCAAGACGCTGGTCCGCTGCGACTGACGTCTTGTTTTGCTATTTTTTAGTTCATTCTATAAGGCACAGGTCTTGCTGAATTGATTCAAGCATATATGAGGGGTTAAGATAAACCGAGAGGGGATATCCCTTTTTTCTCCAAACCACATAAAGAATATCGAACAAAGGAGTGTTCTCATATGAAACATTCAATCCCGCAATATACATTAAATGATGGCTTGCAAGTGCCTGCGATCGGGTTCGGTACGTATAGTCTAAAAGGAGAAGAAGGCGTCAAATCAATCGTGTCCGCCATGGATGTAGGTTATCGGTTGATTGATACAGCGTACAACTATGAGAACGAGGCAACGGTTGGAAAAGCGGTCAAGCAGAGCTCCGTTCCTAGAGAGGAACTGTTGATTTCCTCGAAGCTACCCGGACGCTATCACGCGTATGATAAAGCATTAGTAGCTATCCAAGAATCGCTCTACAGAGCAGACTTGGATTATTATGATCTCTACTTAATCCACTGGCCTAATCCGAAGAAGGATGTGTATGTGGAGGCGTGGCAAGCTCTAATTGAAGCGAAGAAACGTGGATATATCCGTTCCATTGGCGTAAGTAACTTCCTGCCTGAACATAATGAACGACTGATTAAGGAAACGGGCGTAGCACCAAGCCTGAACCAGATTGAGCTTCATCCATTCTTTGACCAGACGAATCAACGGGAACAGGATGCGAAGCATGGCATTGTAAATGAATCCTGGAGCCCAATTGGACGTGGCAATGATGCCGTACAGGATATCGTGAAGGACGACAAAATCCTCCGCATTGCTGAAGCGCATGGCAAAACGCCAACCCAGATTATTCTGCGCTGGCATATCCAGCTCGGTTCTATTCCCATTCCTAAAGCAAGCTCACTCCAGCACCAGCAAGAGAACATCGATATTTTCGACTTCGAGCTGAATGCAGAGGAGATGCATGTCATCTCTTCCTTTAGCAGACCAGATGGACGACTGTGGGATCAAGATCCGAGTGAGTATGAGGAATTTTAAAGGGTACAAAGTAAATAGTTGTATATATATCCTATAGTGAATTGAGTAATTGTCATTATCAAAAAAAAGTGCTCCTGTCTTTAACGAGACTAGGAGCACTTTTGTGATAAAAGAGTACATGTAACATACCAACGTTATTATGCTTTCGGAATACGGAAAGTCAGTATTTCATACGGTTTGATATCGAAGGAGATACGACCATTGTCTACGGCACATTCGGCTTCAACATTCTCCAACAGATCACATGCATATGCCGTTGAACTAGAACCCTCAGGCAACTGCAGAGCAGCCCGAGTGCGACGACCATGTGCTTCATAGACCCGGATGATCATATCATCGTTGTCCTCGGCTTTTTTGATAACCTCTAACACGACATTGTCCTGATCGACGGATGCAAGCGACCACACCTCTGGCATGGAGCCAGCTTGCGAGCCAATCTCGCGAGCGACTAGTGGACGATTGACATCGTACGCCGTTTGGATGACACGTCCCTCACGGAAATCACCTTTGTGCGGATAGAGGGAGTACGTGAACTCGTGCAGCTCTTTGTCGGCATTCTCATTCGGATACGTTGCACTCTTAATGAGTGACAGTCGCATCACCGAATTATGGATGTCATATCCGTACTTACAGTCATTCAACAATGCGACACCATATCCATTTTCCGCAAGATCCGCCCATTTCTGTCCGCAGACCTCGAATCTAGCCTGATCCCAGCTTGTATTCCGGTGGGTTGCACGCTCTACGTTACCGTATTGAATCTCGTAGACGGCCTTCTCACTCCAGATATCTAGCGGGAAAGCGGTTTTCAACAGTAAATGCTCCTGCTTCCAATCTACCAACGTACGGAAATCAATCCGGCGTGTATGCGCATAGAAAATGATTCTCTGCTCAACGACGGAATCGAGGAATTGCCGTTTGACTTGGAGCACCGAACGCACCGGTCCGCTTTCTACCCATTCAAGTGCCTGTAGGTCACTAACTTCCCACATATGCTCTTCATAATATTCGTCAATGTTCCACGCCTCGTATTCGGCAGGACGATCTTCAAATACTTGCAGCACATTGCCACGTTTGCCAGACTGGAGCAGCTCGCGACCCTCTAATTTGTCCCAAACGGATACAAACTCGGCACTTTCATTCAATTGAACTTCGTACCTTGGTGTCTGAATACGTTGCTGATCAGCTTCCCATTGTGCAACCGATACACCGACAATCTGTTCAGTGAATACATCAGCCAGGATACGGAAGCTTTTGTACCCAGAAGGTGGTACGTTCTCCGCAAGGAATACCAGTCCACCCTCCGGTGTACGCTGACTTGGTACAGGACGATCCCCGTCGTAGATTGTCACTTGTTTCGTAAAAGCAGGCAGCTCGACGACATCGGTTCGTTCGAAGCCGGTAGTGTTAAACACAACGATGGTTTCTCCATCCGATTGAATACTACTCACAATTCCGTTCAACGCACTGTTTTTCAATTCATCCGTAACTTGAAAGACCTCTTCATATTGTTCTTTCGAATCAATATACACTTGCTCAATGGCACTTCCCGGTAGCGTGTCGTGGAATTGATTCAGCATGGTAAGCTTCCATGCATGCTCTAGAGCATCCGTTGGGTAGGTCGCTTGTGCATCTACCTGCTGACGAATGACAGAGAATAGCTCGGCATCAGCCAGTGCAAATTCACTGTGGCGGTTGTACCGTTTGTTGCGAGCCATAGAGGTATAAGTCCCCCGGTGGTATTCCAGATACAGCTCCCCTGACCAGCGAGGAACGGAACGAACATCGGCCAGATTCTGCTCCAGCTTTTCAAAGAACTCACGGACAAAGGTACGTTTAACCGTAGGCATGCCAGGCAACCTTTTCTCAAGACGTCTACCCTGCTCCAGCATTTCCTCTGTCGGGCCACCGCCTCCATCGCCGAATCCGTAGCACTGCAATACATCGGTATTGATGTTTTTGTTCTGGTATCGCTGCCATGTTCCCTTAATCTGAGATGCATTGAACCGTCCATTATAGGTTGTCTCGAACCTGCGCTGTCTGAATTCGGGATGCTTGTCGTAGTCTGTTGCTGTGATGAAATGCGTTAACACCTCAGAGCCGTCAATACCTCGCCAGTACATCGTGTCGTTCGGAATTTGGTTCGTATCATTCCAAGCGATTTTGGTCGTCATAAAATAATCGATGCCACTCTTGCGCATAATCTGCGGCATGGCTGCACTGTAACCAAACACATCGGGTAACCATAACACCCGGTTTTCCACGCCGAATTCTTCCTTGAAGAAACGTTTGCCATAGATAATCTGACGAATCATTGATTCACCAGAGATCAGGTTACAATCGGCTTCCAGCCACATCGAGCCTTCGGCTTCCCAGCGGCCTTCGGCAACTTTTTCTTTGATTTTGGCATAGAGTGCCGGATAATCGGACTTCAGGTACGAGTACAACTGAGGCTGTGAAGACATGAACGTGTATTCTGGGAACTTGTCCATCAGATAGAGCACACTCGCGAAGCTTCGGATGACCTTTTCCCGGGTCTGATCCAACGTCCATAGCCATGCCACATCAATATGGGTGTGACCGATACAGTGGACTGTAGGGATATGATCTCCCGCAGGTCGGGCATCACTGTAGACATGATTTTGCAAATATTGACGTGCTTCCAGCACCGATGCATGGAAATCAGCACTGTTCTCCTGGCGAAGATCCAGCAGATTTACCGCCTGATTCAGATGTTCAATCAGCTTGAGTCGTTCTAGATCATCGTCACGTAATAGGTCGGCGGCTTCAAGCGCCGCTCTGAGATCATAGTATAAGTCAGATACAGGCTGATGGTGTTCAGCTATATATACATTTAAGAATACATCCGCTGCCGAAGTGCTACAGTACGCATATAATGCGAGTTCGAACTCTTCGCCCTTAACTGCAGCCGGGGTGAGATCAATTTCGGTGTGGTTGACGTCGAGTCCGCAGATCAATTCCCCATTCAGGAATGCAAAGAATTGAGGGTTATCATAGTTCCATACATCGTCAGCACCCGTTACGATGGCGCAAACTACTCTTTTTCCTTCCATATGGTCAGGTATGCGAATACGGGTCTTGAAGCAACTGTGTACATCCTTGCCGCCCCAACCGTCTCCCTTGCGAAAAACATTCCAGGAGGTCGGGTCTTCATGCACCAGTTCCCATGAATGATAACCACTTTCTTTATGGTAAAGCTCGGGTATATCTGTTTTTGAAGTCAGTCGTGCACGTTCCAAGTGTTTAACAATGGTATGGATCCGAGTATACAAGGAATTCATTTTCATGTTTGTTTCCCACCTTGGTTTGAAGTAAGTACAAGCTGTAGTCATTGAAGGAGCCGAATTATTGCAAGCGCTAACATATCAACTTTATCATACCAGAAGAGAAATGGGCGAAACTATGTATTGTATGCTGAAAACAACGTTTTTTATTGCATTTCATGCTAAAATAAATTCAACAAACTCGGGATAGGGGGCATGTCCATGAGACCATCCGTTTTGGCATACGAGCAGGGATATGCAATCCATGTTAACCAGCCTGGAGATGCATTGTTCTATCACTTGGATTATGATGAACGATCCCATGATCTGAATATGGAGTTTCAGCATTTCCATGATTTCTATGAAATCTGTATTCTTCTGGATCGCACGGCTGCGCATATTATTGAAGGCAACATATACGAGATTCAGCCTTGGGATATTGTCCTGCTAAGGCCTTCATTACTACACAAAACCAAATACCCCACAGGTACGCCGCCCAAAAGGTTAATTATTAACTTTGCGATACCACGTAATGTACCTGGTCTTGAGAGCGATTACAAAGAGCTGTTCTCCATATTTGAGGAGCAGATACCGATCTTCAGATTTTCCGAAGAAAGGCGTGCCGAGGTACTCGCGCCAATCAATGAAATTTTTGCCCTATCACAGCGTCCCTCTGCGCTTCATTCCGTCGCTATTCATAGCAAATTTGTTGAATTTCTCTGTGCAATCCATCATCATTCCGCAGAGAATGACTACGTTCGAGAAGAGACAGGGTCTGCGATGTCGAGACGAATGTATGCCATTGCATCATATATCCATAGCCATTACCAGCATGAGCTGTCCCTTGAGGAGATATCTAAGAAATTTTTCGTGAGTGCTCATCACTTGTCTCGCCAGTTCAACAAAGTAACAGGGTTTACGTTCACGGAATATATTCAGATGACTCGAATTCGCAACGCCCAGCAAATGCTTCTGAACACCAATCACAAAATTACAGATATTGCGGCACAGTGCGGCTTCGCGAGTTTCTCTCAATTCAATCGTATCTTCAACAAATTCAATAGCATGTCACCGAGTGCATATCGTCGAAGTAGACAGCCGCAGCGTGAGCGTGAAGTGATGCTGGTAGGGAGCGACCCAAGTATATGAGGCTCTGAGCCATTTGAGAAGTAAGCAATAAACTGGAACAATCAACAGAATGGCCGTGCAAATGACAACCCGGAGCATATGATATAAATTCAAAGAGACAGGAAATATGTGAAAGAAATATAAACAAGGCAAACCCTCGGAGTCAAAGAGGGTTTGCCTTGTTCCTTCTATATAAAGATACATCTACATAGAGATAGTTTCCTGACCAGACTCACTGATGTGCCCGTGTGCAGGATGCTTTTAAACTTGATCTTTCGGAGCCAGCTCAATAGCAGAGCGGATGGCAGCCAGCATGCTTTTATCATCGGCGATATTTTTGCCGGCGATATCGAAGGCTGTACCGTGGTCGACTGACGTACGGATGATGCCGCCTTTCAGGCCAACGGTGATGTTCACGCCTTCCTCGATGCCCATCACTTTGATCGGTGCATGGCCTTGGTCATGGTAGCAGGCTACCACAATGTCGAAGTCGCCGCGGCCTGCGCGGAAGAAGAGTGTGTCCGCCGGGAGTGGACCAACGACGTTAATGCCTTCCTGCTGCGCACGCTCAATGCCGGGCTGCAGTTTCTCTTCTTCTTCTCCGTTACCGAACAAGCCGTTCTCTCCGGCATGAGGATTGATTCCGCATACGGCTACGCGCGGATTCTCAAAGCCTGCTTTTTTCAACGTATCATGAGCAAGCTTCACAACGGTATAGGTTCTTTCCGGGTTGATACTTGCAATGGCATCGATCAGACCCATGTGTGTTGTCAGGTGAATGACTCTTAAACTAGGCGTTGTCAGCATCATGGAAAAGTCCTGTGTATCCGTCAGGTCAGCCAGAATCTCGGTGTGTCCCGGATACAGGTGCCCCCCTTGGTGTAAAGCTTCTTTGTTCAAAGGCGCCGTGCAGATGGATTGAATCTGCTGCTTTTTGGCAAGGTCAATGGCTTTGGCAAGAAACTGAAATGCTGCGTCTCCTGCCACGGCAGAAACTTTGCCATATTCCAGATCGGCAGGAACGAGATTTAGATCAATCACATCCACAGTACCGAATTCATATTTGGCTTCGGAAGGCTCTTGAATAGCGTTGACGTTCAGACTTGAGCCGATAACCGGCAACACGCGCGCTAGAATCTTCGCATCACCGATAACGAGTGGATTGCACTGATCGTACATCTCTTGATGACCCAGTGCTTTCATAATAATCTCCGGCCCAATACCTGCTGCGTCGCCCATCGTAATTCCAATTGTAGGTTTCATACGAGAATACCCCCTTTTAATTTTTGAATCGCATGGATAAAGACATCGGGTTTGCCGAAGCCGCCAGCTTTGGTAATCACGTGCAGATCATCAATCCCGATAAACTTGGAGATCGGCACACCGATTTCAAGCTCATCCAGCAGCTCGAAGCCGCTAATATTCCATTTCAGACAGATTTGTTTAGCCGTATCGCCACCCGTCATGGATACCCCTTTGAAAAGTCCCTCTTCCAGTAGTCTGGCACAGATCTCACCCATCGCCAGTACAATTTCATTGCTGACTTCCGTGTGATTGAGACCACGCAATTCGCCCGTTGCCCGTGCCAGTTCAATATCGACTTGTTCTGCGGTGGAGTATAGGACGACATCTTGTCCTTCCAGCGCTTTGGATCTCACCTCTGCATAGACACGTTCTATTTCCTCTGCTCGGTCTGCTGACGTAGACACAGCTTTGAAAGAGTGGAATAGAACGGACGAGATACGTGTCTGTTTCAGCAGTAGATTTAACTGCTCGCGGGAATTTTTGTTCACGCTGCCCACAACCGTCAGGATGGGGCCGGGATTCCTCGGTATTGTCAGTTCGGCGGACTTGGATTCAAGCTCGTAATGAGCAGGGAGGTAGTTAGCAATGCCAGCAGATCCTGCCCAGGCAAAGGTATACTCTAGCTCGCGAGTCATCTGCAAGATCATCTCCAGATGCCGTTCTTCTGTGGAATCTACGAGTATATACGGAATGTTATTTTGTTTAAATTGTTCCAGTTTCAATTGAATGTGACCTTGGCCAACCTCCAGATCAGCAATCGTAATTTCGCCTACTTCATAATTCGTCTGCTGCTTCAGCAGGTCTGGAAGGTAGGAAAGAGTTACGGGTGTCTTCGGATCATTAGCAATCTCGGTATCTGCAAGCGGAACGCCATTCAGGTAATGGATACCCTTAAGGATGGTACGGTTATTCTTCGGATAGCCTGGAGCGATCATCATAAAATCAGGTTTGACGACATCATACAGAGCATCAATCTCGATGCCGATATTTCCCCGCATGGTCGAATCCATCTTTTTGAAAATCGTATCAAATCCATTGTTCTTCAGCAAATGAGCTGCCTGATATACACGTTCATACGCTTCCTGCGAGGATATAGAGCGACTATCTGTATCAAAGACGACGGCATCGTAACGTGTAAGAGGCTCCTCATCCATATTAAAAAGAACACTGGTCTTCAAGCCATGGCGGGCAAGCTGCACCCCGCTGTCATTGGCACCGGTCAAATCATCTGCAATAATGGCTAATTTCATGCAGTCATCCCTCCTTGTAAGCACAATTTTATAGGTCCGTTCAGATCATTAATTAAGCAGAGATTAAGCATATTTAGGTCGTGTGAAAACCATTTATGTGGATGGCCGCTGATTGTATTTCTCGACTCCGCCTGATTTCTCCAGTCGTTTGGAGAGGAACCCGATGAAGATCGGTAACAGGATAGCCGTCGTAACAACACTCGCGGCAATCTGTACTGTTGCAATCTCGGCAATAGGGCCAAATGAAGCATTCGCAGCCACGATGGCAGCAGGTGTACCTACCGCATTTCCGGCTGTTGAACCTTCGGAAGCACCAACGATGGGATTCCAGCCAATCGCTTTGAACAACAGATATCCAATTCCGCCTGTGAGGAGAACAGTCAGAACGCCAAGTAAGATTCCACCAAGTCCACCTTGGATGATCGAGGAGAAGTTGATTCCCATACCAAGTGAGAAGGCGAAGAACGGAACAAGTTTGTCACTGCCTTTGTGCAGCCAATCCGCCAGACTGCGATCCAGATTACCAATAATGACACCAACGATGAGCGGAAGCAATACAGCAACGAAAGCCATAGGAGAGAACATGCCGTTGGCAAAGCCCATCGCACCGAAGATGGAGAGCGCTACCATGGTTAGGAATGGACCATCGCTGAGTGCGAGGAATGGATAGGCGGCTTTGTCATCTTCTTTACCGTATTGACCAGCGAGTGCAATGTACAAACCGCCGTTCGAGTTGGTCATGGCAGCAATAATGGCAAGTGGGGCAAGACCTAAGAATAACCCGCTTGAGTCGGCAAATATAATGGCAACGAGGCCGAGTGCTGCACCGATCGCCCACTTGACGACCAGCAAGGTAACACCTTTACCGACGGATGAACCTGCTGTTTTGAACGTAATCTGTGTACCCGCAATCAACAGGAACAACGCGATCAACGTACTGGAACTGTTAACGAAGAGAGCTTCCGTGAATCCACCAATGCGCAGAGCATTCGGGAAGAATGTATTAATGGTTGCACCAAGTAGCAGGGGAACGACCATCATACCGCCAGGGATGCGATCTAAAGTTGCTTTAATGTTCATAGTAGTAGCTCCTTATGAAGTAATCGTTTTTATAAAGCGTTTGCAGGGATTATGTTATCCCAAAATGTTTAATATAGCAACAATAAATTATTGTAAATTTAAAGTACAATCCAAAGTGTTTAAAAATGCAACACAAAAAGGCGATAAAAAAGACGCAAACTTAAAGTTAATCTTTAAGTTTACGCCATAATGTGGCTCGGTTAATCCCAAGGCGTTCTGCGGCCTTTGATTGATTATTATTTTCCTCCTGAAGTACGGACTGAATAACTTCTTTCTCAATTTCCTTCAGCGTACCGTTCAACTTCATGTGACTTGCAGAAGGTTGCTGACCCAGCAAGCGGGACAAGGTAGCCGTGGTGATTACATAATCCTGTTCATTGAGTGCAGCCTGCTTAATCAGATGCTTCAACTGGTTGACGTTCATATTCGTGATCTGATCCCGGATGAGCTGTAGTGCATCCTCTTTGATCTTCACCGCAGTAGTTCCGTATTTCTGGTAGTAACCTGTAAGGAAATGCTGCATAAGTGGAGCCAGGTCCTCGGGTCTTTCCGCAAGATTTGGCATGATGATCGTATTAAGCTCCAGATCGAGTGACCACTGTGGGGTCAATGCTTGCTCCCCGAGTATAAACACCCCAATCTGGCTTCGAAGGCAGTCTTGGATAAAGGAGAGCAACTCCGGATCTATTATACGTGCTTCCATATGATTAATCTCTACATTTCGAACTTTGGCTAGTGGTATCTTGTGCAAATGACCGGACGGAACTTGCGAGAGATCAATCTGTAATAAAAGTCCACCACCAGAGTACATCTGATGAATGTGTTTGACCAGAAAAGATTTACCGGAATCCGCTTCACCCAGCAGATAGATCGGTTCATGATGCTCGTACAGTGCCCGAATGTTATTCAATACTGCCTGCATGGCAGGGGACTCGGCGACGATGGGTTCCATCGATGCATCCGTGAAAGTTGTTATGCCGAATTGTGCAAAGGTATAGGGTTGTCCTTTTTCCAGCATATATACCTTGTAGCTATTGTTGTTTAGAGTCGTTACATAGGCATTGACCGTGAGTTGATAATCGTCCACCATGAACACATTTTGGATCTGGGATTGATGAAATTCCAGGCTGGTGTTGGTCAGATACATGTGATTATCGGTCAGCGGATTTTTCTCAAAGTCGGTCAGGTTCTCGAACACGACTTCATTGCGTTCGTTTAAAATAAGCAAATTCGGATGTTCCTGTGTGACCAGGTCATTCAGGATGATCGATATCGCATGATTTTTGCTCAAATAACGGTAGACCAGCTGTGCATCCTCCATCGCTCTAAGGATAGATTCCTGGCCGGATTGGATCAACAATCCCTCCAGACCATAGGTCTTGGCGGTGTTGACAGTGATCACATCTCCGACAATCTGACGGTAACCAGAAGCTTTCAACTCCAAGAGCAATCGTGCCACATCTTCCGAGCTATGTATGGTATAGACCTTGAGGGGCAGATCCATCAGATCAATAATGGATTGTGCACCAGAGGTGATGTTGGAGAAACCAACGATGGCCGTTTGACCGTTAAACTGGCTTGCCAGTGTAAGTGAACGAATCATATCAT
Source organism: Paenibacillus tundrae (assembly GCF_036884255.1). NCBI lineage: Bacteria > Bacillati > Bacillota > Bacilli > Caryophanales > Paenibacillaceae > Paenibacillus > Paenibacillus tundrae. The sequence goes on from NZ_CP145605.1 coordinate 225,419, forward strand.
AGCCCGATAACTGCACATCAATGACGGGAATGGTCACTGCTTTCTTAATCAATTGAGCCGTTCCGCCACGACTGATAATAATCTCTGCACCGTTTTTCTCAGCTTGAGTGGCTAATTCCACACCGTTCGCCAAATCGCCCACATCCGTCTGAATGGCTAACTGGGGAAAGCGAGGAATGCACTCTTGTATGATAGGAATCATTGATTCGTAGGGAGCGATAAAGTGAACTCGTGTACGCATAATTTTCCTGCCTTTTATAGAAATCATTGATCCCCTTATTATAGCCAACTTGTGGAGGAATGGCACCTTTGGAGGAACCAACACGGTCATGTCTACAAAATGCCTATATGGTATGTTGCCGCAACTCTTTGAGTCGAATGTGATGTAGTGCACTGAACCGAACCGTCATGTATTTCAAAATGAATGGAAAATTGCACACCATCAGTGTGGAGAAGTAAGGAGAGTTCATATGGGAGATATTCATAAAGTGGCTGAATCGGATCACATCATTAAAGATATTGTTGGGAAGTTCCCGTGCAGGGTGCTGTGGAGTGAGGGCCGTCCATGTCTGGAGTATCAGAGGGAAGAGGATGTGGCATTAATAACCGAATACGTTCGCACAATATACAATGTTGAGCTATTAGATGTCTTTTTCACAGCGGTGGAGAGCCTTCCAGTGGAACTGTAGTTCGGGAAGTGTTTGTGGAGTGTGAGAGAAGGATGGATAATTGAGTTATTGTGTGTTTATACAAGAATATAAGGCGACACTATACGTGCTCGTCTTTTCTTATATTACGTTGTTATCGTACGGATGTGGATCGGAGTAACTCCACTTGCAATCGTGAAATGTGAAACCTCGAACCTCATATTCATGTATTATAGTTACATATGAACTTATCGGAGGAGGAACAAATTATGGGAATCTTGTCGAGGTTTAGGGACGTGATGAAGGCAAATATGAATAGCTTGTTAAGCCGATCTGAGGATCCGGAGAGAACGGTAAATGAGGTTATGCGTAGCTTGAGCAGTGATCTTGGAAAGGTAAAAGCAGAGGCGACTGCGGTCCTCTCGGATGAGAGTAGAGCAAGAAGAGCTTTGGATGAATCGAGTGCGGAACTACGCAAGCTTCAGCGGTATGCAGAGAAGTCAGCAGAATCCCGAGATGAGGATAAGGCGCTCCAATTCCTGCAGAAAAAAGCGAAGCAGGCTGAGAAGCACAATGAATTACAAGCTGCTTATGATCGAGCCGCTGCCAAAGCCAAAGTGATGAAGCATATGCAGGATAAACTGATTGCGGATATGGCGACGATGGAAGCGAGATATACTGAGTTGAAAAGCAAAATGGCAGATGCCAAGGCCAAGCAACAGGCTAATGAGCAGAACGCATCGGCGGGTAGAGCAAACGATGCACTCCGTGCAATGGAAGACAAGGCTAATCAAGCATTGAACGAAGCAGAGGCTCTGGCAGAGCTTCGGGCAGGTGCGCAGGAAGATGACCTGGACGAATTGATTGCACAATTGGAGAAGGACATGAATGCCGAAACGGGTAATGAACAGAAGAAAGTGCCAACGGCTGAGGAAGAGCTTGCAGCCATCCAACAGCAACTGAACGATAAGTGAGCCTATTTGTAGATGTAACGAATACATTTTTAAGACATTGAGGTGAGCAGATGCCGGTTATTGAATACAGATGTCCGAACTGTGGTAGTGGGATGAACTTTGATGGGAACACGGGAATGCTATCCTGCCCTAGTTGTGGGCGACAGGATAATATTGAGCAGATTCCAGACCCACTCAAGAAACAGGTGTTTAAAGAGAACGAAATCAAGTCGTACCACTGTACCAGTTGCGGGGCTGACCTTGTGACAGATGCAGATACGAGTGCAACAACTTGTAGCTTCTGCGGAGCTGCGGTTGTCTTAAGTGACCGATTGAGCGGAGAGCTGGCTCCAGCGATGGTGATTCCTTTTGCTATTACGAAGGAGACTGCGAAGGAAGCATTCAAAAAGTGGTGCAAAAACGGCCTGCTTACGCCAAGTGGCTTCATGACGGCTGACCGAATCAAAGAAATAACCGGAATCTACGTGCCCTTCTGGTTATATGAGTTACATAACAGAATTGAAGTTCATGGTCGTGCCACCAAGGTGAGAAGCTACACGCAGGGTGATTATCACTATACCGAAACCCAGCATTATGAGATATACCGGAAAATCCGGCTGAATTATGTGAATCTGCCCATTGATGCATCCAAGAAAATGGATGATAAACTGATGGATAAGTTAGAGCCGTTTCCTTACAACCAATTGAAGGATTTCAAAACGCCTTATCTCGCGGGTTATATTGCGGAAAAATATAGCTATACCGATGAAGAGCTCTATCCCCGAGCTAAAGAAAAAACGCAACCTTATATTGAATCTTACATTGCTTCTACTGTATCGGGGTACACCAGTGTGAGTTATACGGATAAACAGATTGATACCACACTGAAAAATGCAGATTACGTCTTGCTCCCCGTGTGGATGGTGTACTATGACTTTAATCGCACGGAATACACGTTTGCCATGAATGGTCAGACAGGTAAGGTCGTGGGTAGACCTCCGATCAGCAAAGCAAAAGTCGCGGGATGGTTCGCAGGCGTGTCGGCCGTATCATTTCTCTCCATTAAGGTTGTGGCATGGATGATGGGAGGTGGCTTCCTGTGAAAAAGGGAAGGTACATTGCGTTAATGACCGCCTTCATCTTCATAGTAATGTGTGTTGCAGCCCCGTGGATTCCAGCGCAAAGCGCGGCAGCGGCAACGAAAGAACTGATTCTTGATGAAGCTAATTTGCTTAGCTCGCAAGAGATTGAAGATTTGAATACCTTGGCAAATAAGTACAGTGCGGAGCGCGAGACAGACCTCATCGTTATTACGACGAATAATGAGGAGCAGATCACGGATGAATTGTTCACAGAGAACTACTATGATGAGCAGGCACCCGGTTATGATAAGCCTCATGGTAATGCGGTTATTATGACTTTGGATATGTACAATCGTACCGTGTATGTGGGTGGTTTCTACAAAGGGGAAGACTACGTTACCAATAGCAGAGCTGATGAGATTACGGCTCAGATTGCTCCTTACCTATCCGACGGTAACTACAGCCAAGCCTTTGAGAAGTATCTTACGATGGCATATGAGTACCTAGGTGACAAACCTCTGGATGAAGATTCAGGTACAGGGTCTACTTATCCTGGCTCAAGTTCAGGTACGGGTTCAGGTAATTATCCTAGTGGAGGTTCGAACGCGAACCCTGATAATATTCTGTTCAATACATGGTTTCAACTCGCGGTCTCTGTGGTTATTGGTGGGATCGTGGTAGGCATTATGGCATATAATTCGGGCGGACGCGTAACCGTCAATCGTGCAACGTATGAGGATTCAGGTGCTTCTAGTGTGGTAGATCGCGGAGATCGGTATATTCGGACAACAGTGACCAAGACCAAAATCGAGAGAAATAACAATAATGGTGGCGGAGGAGGAGGCGGTGGTACCACTCGCGGGGGACATTCCCATAGTGGTAGCAGCCGATCGTTCTAATTAGCCCACCATGATAATCAATCACAGTAATACAGCGTAGAACGTGGTGCTCGTGTGACGATGCAGCATGTTTACTATAGAAGGGACGGGATTGAGTATGAGTTTTTTCAGAAATCAATTTTCGAATGTGGTGGAATGGGAAGAGTTCAGAGATGATATGATCTTTTGGAAGTGGAGCAATCGGGAGATCAAGAAAGGCAGTAAGCTGATTATTCGTGCAGGTCAGGATGCGATTTTCCTGAATAACGGCAAAGTGGAAGGGATTTTTGAGGATGAAGGCTCATTCAACATTGATTCCGAGATTATTCCGTTTCTGTCGACGCTGAAAGGTTTCAAGTTTGGCTTTAATAGTGGTATGCGCGTTGAAGTGTTGTTTGTGAATACGAAGGAATTTACGGTGAGATGGGGAACCCAAAGTCCAGTATTAATTCCAACGCCGCAGCTTCCGGGCGGGATGCCGATTCGTGCCAACGGTACATTTAACTTCAAAGTAAGTGACTACGTTACGCTAATTGATAAGATTGCAGGCATTAAGCAGAGCTACTTGGTCGATGATGTCAAAATTCGAATTACCTCTGTGCTTGATCAATTGCTGATGAAGTGGATCAGCCGTGAAGGAAAAGATATGTTCAACCTGCAGGCGAATGCAACAGATATAGCCAAAGGGATTCAGGAAGATCTGGATATGCAGATGATGGATATCGGGATTGGCATTACCGGTTTCCAAGTGATGAGCTTCAACTATCCGCAAGAAATTCAGGATATGATTACGAAGACGGCTTCACATGAGATGATCGGCAATCTGCAAAAGTACCAACAGGTGAGCATGACCGACGGCATCTCCTCAGGTAAGGTGCAAGGCGGCGGCGCAGCTTCGGATATGGCAGGCATGATGATGGGCATGAACATGGCGAATGAAATGATGAAGAACATGAACCAGAACCAAAATCAGAACTCAGGCCAAAACCAGAATCAGAACAACCAGGGTCAGAGCCAAAATCAAAGCCAAAATCAAAATCAAGGCGATAACTCAGGCTCCGCTTCATCCTCGGAAGGCAAGAAGCCTAACTTCTGTCCAAACTGTGGTGCCAAAAATGAAGGAGCTAACTTCTGTCCGAACTGCGGGCAGAAGCTTGGCTAGAGGAATAAGGAAGATCGGGCTAACTCACAAGTACATGGTACTGTGCAGTTAGCTCTTTTTTTGTTATAACGAAAGGCAATGTTTTAACTTTTAAATAAAGTGTTGACAACGAAAACAAAATCATATATCTTTAACTTAAGATATTTAATTTAAAAATAAATTACACCAAAACACATTCAAATTAAACTTAATTAATGAACATATAAGGAGAGATCAAGATGATTATTCCTACATTAGATCGCATCAATGAACTTTCAAGAAAAGCAAAAGAAGAAGGATTAAACGAAATGGAGCAAGCGGAGCGGGCTCGTCTGCGCCAGGAATATTTGCAAACGTTTCGGGGTTCGATTAACGACATTCTACTAAACACAACCATCTATGATCCGAATGGCGACGATGTTACTCCAGACAGATTGAAACAGGAACAAGCAGACCAAAAGCAAGACTGATTTATTTTTAAACTAATATCTTAATATTAAGACAAAATACAAAACAAACATCACAATCAACCATTCCCTAAGGAGGAATTTATCATGACACTTCAAACCGCAGGTATCCACCACATTACAGCTTTTGCAGGAGATCCACAGGCCAATGTTGACTTCTATGCAGGTATTCTCGGACTTCGTTTGGTGAAAAAAACAGTTAACTTCGATGCTCCTGACGTATACCATCTGTACTTTGGTGACGAAGGCGGAAGCCCAGGAACGATCATCACGTTCTTCCCAGCAGCCGGATCTCCAAAAGGTAAAATTGGCGGCGGTCAGGTAGGGATTACCTCTTATGTCATTCCTCCTGGGTCTATGGACTTCTGGCAAGATCGTTTAGAAAGTTATAATATTCAGGTAACGAGAACAAGCCGTTTCAACGAACAATTCCTTCAATTCGAAGATAGCGAAGGCCTGCGGCTTGAGCTGGTTGAGCGGCAAGAGGGTGCTAATAGCACTTGGGCGCATGAAGGGATTGCAACCGACCAAGCCATTAAAGGATTTGGAGGTGCCGTATTATTCAGCGTCAATCCGGCAAGAACAATGGATGCACTGGATAAAATCCTTGGATTCACCAAAGTAGGTGAAGATCAGGAGTATGTACGTTATCAGTCTTTTGGTGAGATTGGCAATGTAATTGATGTGCCTGTGGCTCGTATGCCGCTTGGCGTAGGCGGGGCTGGTACGGTTCACCATATCGCATGGCGTGCCAAAGATGATCAGGAGCATCAACAGTGGGGCGAGGCTGTATATCAATATGGCTATCAACCAACACCAGTGCGGGATCGTCAGTACTTTAACGCTATTTATTTCAGAGAAGCCGGAGGCATCCTGTTCGAGATTGCTACAGATCCACCTGGATTTGCGAAAGATGAGCCTGTAGAAACGTTGGGTCAAAAATTAATGCTGCCAGAATGGTTCGAGAAATACCGTACACAGATTGAAGACAATCTGCAACCGATCCAAGTTCGTACGTTGGAACCAGCACGTACAGCCATCCCAATGGAAACGACCGTTTAATCACAGCAAGGCACCGCGTGCAGAAATTGCACGCGGTGTGTAATTTGGCTATTTAGATTGAACTAGACATTTACACAAGAACGGAGAGGGCAGAAATAACATGAAGAAGCGAAGTGTTCGGCTGAAAGCTTTCTGGAAGAAAGCTACATCGGAAGCATACGCTATCCCCGGATTTGCCCTTAGAAAAAGGGAATCAGAAAAATCTGGGGATAACAGCGATCGGAATGTTGTTCTGTCATTGGAGTGGTCAGTGTAAATATTTTCAGTTCAATCTAGATAGAATGTGCAACGAGATGAAATTGAACGAAGGAGTATGACGGATGATTATGGAGAAGAAGGTTACCTGGCTAGAGCTATTCTACGATCTGCTTTTTGTAGCTGCGGTGGCCAAAGCGAGTCATGTGTTGTTACATGCCGAACATGGAGTGATTACATTTGAATATCTGATGAAATTTGTATTGATTTTCATTCCAGTCTGGTGGGCATGGGTGGGTCAGACCTTATTTATCAATCGGTATGGCCAGGATATCTTCATCCATCGAGTATTTCTCATCCTACAGCTCCTGTCTGTTATGGTGATGACAGCGAGTCTCTCGGTTGATTTTGACCAGCATTATCTATCCTTCTTCGTGGGTTATATCGGTTCTAGGGTATTCACGATGATTCAATATTTCACAATCCATAAGTCTAAGAGTGAGCAGCAGCAACAAGCCGCTCGTTTCCTAGGTCAATGTTTTCTCATCGGGATATTAATCTCGACCAGCTCTTTGTTCTTTGATTCATGGCTTAGATACGTGATTCTGTACGCTGGGATTGCGGTAGATATTATTCTTCCTTTGATCGGTCGCAAAAAACTGGTGAAGGTGCCGATCCACACGCATCATTTATTGGAACGGTTCGCGTTGTTTACACTCATTCTGCTGGGTGAATCGGTAGTTAGTATTATTGCGGTATTACAACTGGATCACTGGGATCTGAAGTCAGTACTGTTCATCGCATTTACATCTGTATTTGTTATTGCACTGTGGTGGCAGTACTTTGACAACGTAGAGAAGAAGGTCAGCAAAGAAATACAGACGGCTGGTCAAGCAATTATATATGGACACTTGTTCATCTACATCTCTATGAGCATGATTGCAGCTTCAATTCAACTGTTGTATCTGAATAAACTCAATTATTTGTTCATGCTGGGCTTTGTGTTTGGATCAGTACTGTTGTACTTTATGTCCACGTCGCTGGTGTTTCACCGTTACAGATATACACATATGCGACTGAGACCATATCATTTGGCGATTATGCTTGGCGTCATTGGAACCTTTATCATCATAGATCTAATTTATCGTGTGCCGAATTATGCAATTGTAGGAGAGAACATGGCGTTCTTCCTCATCTATGCCAAAATGACAACATGAATAAATAGCGCATATTTAACCCTGCAACTTTAAAAGTTGTAGGGTTTTTTCGTCTTCCTATGAATATCTTCATTTATTTTCTTATAGGGAATCTGTTAATATGAGACTAGATCCAAGAGAAACTACTCAGACACACAGGAGGGAAACCATTTGAGCACAAATTTAATCGGCGTTCCATTGGAAGGGTTTGCAGACTTTAGTCGAACAGTTGCGGCAGAAGGTGCAGTATTGTTAAGAAACAAGGGGAATATTCTTCCGCTTCAGCATAACGAAAACGTTTCAGTTTTTGGCCGAATCCAGGTTAATTACTATCGCAGCGGTACAGGTTCAGGAGGAAGCGTACATGTAGCATATACAACGAACTTGTTAGACGGATTACGCAACAAAACGAATCTAACCGTGAATGAGGAGCTCGCTTCGGTATATGAGAAGTGGATTGAAGCCAACCCATTCGATGATGGTGGCAAAGTATGGGCGGCAGAGCCATGGAATCAGAAGGAAATGCCTCTGACTGACGAATTGGTAGCACAGGCGAGAAGCAAATCTACCAAAGCCATTATCGTCATCGGACGTACAGCAGGTGAAGATCAGGATAACGCAGACGCACCTGGAAGCTATCAGTTGACGGAAGATGAGCAAGCAATGCTGAAGCAGGTGACGAATCATTTTGAACAGACGATTGTGGTGCTAAACGTTTCTAACATCATTGATATGAGCTGGCTGGATGACGAGAGCTATGTGCATCCCATTCAAGCGGTCATCTACTCATGGCATGGGGGGATGGAAGGTGGTAACGCCATTGCTGATGTATTGGCAGGAGACGTTACGCCAAGTGGTAAATTAACCGATACGATTGCGTATTCCATTGATGATTATCCTTCAACGAGCAACTACGGGAATGAGTTCAAGAACCTATACCAGGAAGATATTTACGTAGGCTATCGTTATTTCGAAACGTTTCGACCTGAGAAAGTTCAATTTGAATTCGGTTATGGGCTATCGTACACCACATTTGCAACCGAATTTGAAGAGGCCAAAAGTGTCTCTAGAGAAGGAGAGTCCTTCCTTGAAGTGAATGTAAACGTAACCAATACAGGAAATACGTATGCAGGCAAAGAAGTTATTCAGGTGTACTACGAAGCACCCCAAGGCAAGCTAGGGCAACCTCTAAAATCATTAGCTGCATTTGGGAAAACCAAATTGCTTCAGCCGGGAGCATCGGAGCGTCTGAAGATCAGCTTCCCGGTTCATACGATGGCATCTTACGATGATGAGGGTGTAACCGGTCACGCATCTGCGTATGTATTAGAAGAAGGCACGTATCGCTTGCATGTGGGGACAAGTGTCAAACAAGTAGAACACGTTCTTGTTGACGGTCAAGAAGGCTATGTGGTCGAGGCGCTTCAGGTTGTAGAGCAGCTTCAAGAAGTTATGGCGCCGACAGAAGACTTTACACGTATGAAGCCAGGTGCACGCAAGGATGACGGTTCATACGAACTGGTGTACACAGCGGTACCGAAACGCCAAGTTTCCATGGCTGACCGAATTCAGCAGAATCTGCCGCAAGCCTTGGAGCAAACCGGGAATCAGGGTTACAAGCTGAGAGATGTAAAGGATGGCCAAGTGAGTCTAGAAACCTTTATTGCTCAGTTAAGTGATCAAGACCTGGCTGCCATTATTAGAGGTGAAGGAATGAGTAGTCCACTCGTTACCTCTGGTACGGCATCTGCATTTGGTGGGGTTAGCGACAGTCTGTTCAATTACGGCATTCCAGTGGCGTGTACGGCAGACGGCCCATCAGGTATTCGTATGGATAGTGGAGAGAAGGCAACGCAGGTTTCCATTGGAACGCTGTTAGCAGCTACGTGGAATACAGAGCTTGTCGAAGAACTGTATGTGTTGGAAGGGCAGGAACTCTTGAGAAATCAAGTAGACACATTGCTGGGGCCTGGATTGAATATCCGCCGCAGTCCGCTGAATGGACGTAACTTTGAGTACTTCTCAGAAGATCCGCTGATTTCGGGCGTATTTGCTGCGGCATGTACGAAAGGCATCATGAAGGGCGGTTCTAACGCTACGTTGAAGCACTTTGCATGTAATAACCAAGAGAAGCACCGGAGTAAAGTTGACGCCGTTGTATCTGAACGTGCGCTCCGCGAGATTTATTTGAAAGGCTTCGAGATCGCTGTGAAACAAGGCGGCGCGAATTCGATCATGACTTCCTACAACCCGATTAACGGTCACTGGGCAGCTTCTAATTATGATCTGAACACAACCGTTCTTCGAGGAGAATGGGACTTCCAGGGAATCGTGATGACCGACTGGTGGGCGATTATGAATGATGTCGTTGAAGGTGGAGAAGCTGACCGGAAATACACCAACTGGATGATCCGCGCTCAGAATGATCTGTACATGGTTGTTCCTAACTATGGTGCAGAGATTAACGGCTGGGATGACAACACCATCGAGTCTTTGGAAAATGGAACCTTAACTCGTGGGGAGCTACAGCGCTCTGCTATGAACATCTGTACATTCATTATGAATGCGCCAGTCTTCTCTCGAAAACATGAGATTTTGGAGACCATTGCTTCATTCCAAGCGAATGAATCTCTTTCAACCCAACAGGCTCAACCGCTCGCTGAGAATACACAAGTGAAACCTGCTGTGAACGAACCTGTATATATGAAGGTAGACCAAGCAGGACAATATCGAATCATCGTACAGATCATGTCTCCAGAGCCTGAGCTTGCTCAAAGTGCTTGTAATGTGCTGTTGAACGACCAATTGATGACAACGATCCAAACGAATGGTACGGAAGGAAAATGGATCAGACAGAAGCTTGTCAAAGTAGAGCTTGCAGCCGGCGTGTACGAATTGAAGTTAGATTTCACTAAACCAGGCTTGCAGATCGACTGGATCGAGTTTAAACCACTGTAAGGTCAGGAGTGTTGCAAGGAATGAAAAGGTACAATTTTTGGAGTCCACTACTGCTGATTGCGGTAGCACTGATTACGAGAAGCCTGGTCACAAACTTAGGTTTATTGTTCGGTATGTCGCATGAAGCAGCGGGTAACATTGCCATTATTGCCATGATCATTGCCGCACTGATCATGTTTAATCGTTTGACCAAGGCTCGTCGTAATCGTAAATAAACCCGTAGCTCTAACGAGCAGAGCATTAGAGAAGAAGGCACCCGTGAGGGTGTCTTTTTACATCCTAGTTAAGGAAAATGCGGATGGTTACACGGGTTATGGCGATGATGAAGTGACGGATATCACAAATGTGCTATAATTGAACTATTCAGCCTGGAAAAGTACTGGCTATGGATGGGAGAGGTAACTGATCTATGCAGGTATTTGAAGACTGGAACCAGAAAGTGAAGAAAACGTTTAATGCAACGAATCCAACGGCTGTACTTACTGTTGCCGAAGCGGGCAGCGCATTAGGTTTGTCGAAAGACCAGATGAAGCTGTATGTGGATAAAAATAAATTGACCAAGGTTCCGATTATGAGGAGTGTACACAGATACCTCTTATTGAAGAGCGAGATCGATGATATCGTTAATAAACGTTAATTGCATAAGAGTATGACATCAGCCATTTAACCGATTTGTATTTCGGAAAGTGGTTATTTTTTTATCATGAGCTATTTTGCCTAAACCTGTATAGAGAGGGGATCAGCATGAATACCTTATCCAGCTGGTTGTATGATCGGGTGAATTGGAAGTGGGTTGTGTCTGCGATTGTGCTGTTTGCTTGCTTTATCGCATTCATTTTGCCATGGCAGGCTGCGGAGTCCAAAGAGGCAACCGGAGGAGGCGAATCTCCAGATTCGTCATTTTGGTATACTGCGGATGATCTATATCAAATGGCAGAAAGCTATGGAGAGACAGGGCGCAGTGCTTATATCTATGCAAGGTTTACGTTTGACCTCATCTGGCCGTTAGCTTATCTCTTTCTATTGATAGTTCTAATATCAGCCCTCTACCGGGTGCTCCCAGCTGTGAGTTATTGGCGCAAATTAAATCTGGTTCCACTGGGTGGCTGGGCTTGTGATATGTTAGAAAATATAGGCGCTTCGATAACGATGTATCGTTATCCGCTCCGCACACCATTCATTGCCGAACTGACACCGGTATTTACGATTGTGAAGTGGTGCCTGATCTATGCTAGTTTTGCCGCACTCGTGCCAGGGGTGATTCTTACGATCATCCATTACGTCCGTGTCCGGTTGAATAAGGGATAACGTCGTGATCAAGGGATAAAATCAGTATTTTAGGACAATCCTACCTCAGGGTAGCTATTGATTAATATGGAAGACGGCGAGAGAACTGCTATTGCTAGATCCTTGCTTGCCAAAGGGACAACCTGTCATTTATACTCTTGGCGCAAGGCCGTAGCATGAGACGAATTTATAGTCCAAGGAGATGAATAATGCATGGCAATCAGCTTGAATGTGTATCTAGTAACAGATGGTAATGGACGTGAAGCGGTAGAATTCTACAAAGATGTGTTTAATGCAGAGGTACTAGCCATTCAGACATTTGGTGAAGGCCCGTCTAGCCCAGATCATCCGATTCCGCCGGAAGCCAAAGATCGTATTATGCATGCCTCCTTGCAGATTGGTGGCTCTGTATTAATGTTGTCCGATACGTTCCCAGGCATGGAACACACCATTGGTAACCATATAACCGTTACAGTGAACACAGACACAGCCGATGAGGCAACGCGTATTTTCAACAAGTTGGAAGTTGGCGGAGAAGTGAAAATGCCGATTCAAGAGACTTTTTGGAGCCCGGCTTACGGATCGGTGACTGATAAGTTTGGTGTTCAGTTCCAAATTAGCTGTACGCCGAGCAACGCGTAATTTCATACATTATATATGAAGAAAACCTCATGGACATCAGCAAGATTGTCCTGAGGTTTTTTGGTTTTATTTCAACATAATATGGTACTGCACAAGCAGCTAAGCAGCCTGTGATGAACTAGCCTTCCTTTTGAATCTTGGATGGGTTATTGATTTTGTAAGGAACCGGATTGCGAGTCAGCTTCTTCTTAATGATTTTGCCTTCAAAAGAAAGAATGTCTCCCACTTCAAGTTCTTGCTTCTTCATTGTGGCACTGTGGCTGGACCAGGCTTCGCCAATTTCAATGAGTTCAGGTTCAGTAATCGCCACTGCTTCATATATAATGACTTCATCGTCATTATCAGAGAAGTGATTGGGTACAGTCGTGAATTCTTTAACTACAGCAGACATCTTCACTTTGCCATCTGGCAGATCAATCTTAATGGCTTTTGATTTACTTGCTGTTTTCGCTTTCGGTTTAGCATCCGCAGTAGTACTGTTTTGGGGGCCAACATACTCCTCGACCAAACCATCCGGATCGCCAACAAGACCCGAAACGCGGTGATCACCATCATCGATGTAGTCCATATGATCAGGGTACTCGGAAGGGATCGTTACCGTTGGTGGTGCAGATGCTTCAACATTTGGTTCATCGTTAGCGCTAGGCTCGTCCTCTGATGTCGCCGTAGATGTCGTAGCTGTGGTTGAATCGCTCACCTTAACAGTCCCAGCTCCTGCCAAACCTCTAGCACTGTAGCTAGATGCCTGCATTTCCTTCAGATACGAAGGATGGATGCAGTGCCTTTGATCATTATCCAGTTGAATGACCGCAGCCATATGATCTACATAACCCAGGATGGTGCAGGGCAGATTGAGCCCGTTTCCTTTATAATAGAACGTTTTGAGCTTGGTAGCCTTACCTGAAAGTAGCCCCCACTCCTGACACTTTTCAATGAGTTCATCTTCGCTTTCCAGGGCTGTATACTGTTGTGGTTCAATCATAAAAGCATATGCCATAATGCATTTCCGCCTTTCTCTGGTTCTCTATGTTCATCGTTTCCAAATTACAATCAGTGTATCACAAAAGTGTACCGTGACATAAACATATCCGTGCGTTCGCAAGGAGTGTCTATGGTATAATTTTTCTAAGCAAGACACGTTGAACAACAATCAATTAGCAAGCCGTGTACCCCAAGTATACCTTGCGTTATGCTGTGTATATACCCAACATCTGCGGGAGGTAACTTCAATGAATCTAAAAGTAAATCATCAGCTTCTATGGACTTTAGTGGGCATCGCTATCGGGACGAGTATCGGTATTGCTACGAACCAGACAGCGTTGGGTGTTGCATTCGGGATCACCCTTGGCATACTAATCGGTTCTGTTGTTAGCAAAAGAATTCGTTCTGATTCGCATGAGACGCTCCGTGAACATGTGAGTGAATTGATTAAACCAAAAGACTGGCAGGAAGCACTCCAGAACTCGGAAGATCATCCTGTACTTATTTTTAAACATAGCACGACCTGTCCGACGAGTGCTCGTGCCTATCGGGAATTTATGGCCTTTGTAGGCTCCAATGCATCCGAGTCTGGACAGCGAATGGACTACTATATTGTCAAGGTGATCGAAAGTCGCGCGCTTTCTCGCCACATTGCGGAAGAGACAGCGGTTATTCATCAATCACCGCAGGTGCTGCTGCTTGAACAGGGGCGTGTCATCCAACATACGTCACACGGTAAAATAACGAAAAAGAGATTAATTCAGTGGGCTCAAGATCCGTTTAGTTAATGGAGACGATTAGTCCAGCAAGGTAACGAGCCATCAGCATCTAATTTAGGTGTGACTTCCAAACACCAAACAACACTAGCCCACTCTAAAATGAAACGCCGTTCCCTCTTTATGAGGCGAACGGCGTTTTTAATAAATTAAGATGTGAATTTTGGCAACCAGTCACCGTGAGCTTCGATCAATTCATCACACATGGCAACGATGTCGTCGATGGACAACTCGGCAGCAGTATGTGGATCAAGCATTGCGGCATGATAGATATGATCCTTTTTACCTGTAATTGCAGCTTCAATTGTTAGCAGTTGAGTGTTGATATTGGTACGATTCAGTGCTGCCAGTTGTGGTGGCAGATCGCCAATGTACGTTGGGCTAATGCCAGATCCATCCACAAGACAAGGCACCTCTACACAAGCTTCACGTGGCAGGTTCGTGATTAAACCAGTATTCATGACATTACCGGCAATTTTGTAAGGGCGATTTGTCTCCATCGCCTCCATAATGTGGGAAGCGTACTCCCGGCTGCGGGTATGCTCGATGTTTTCGCTAGCGAACAGCTTTTCACGCATTTCTTTCCAGCCTTCAATCTGGTTCACGCAGCGACGTGGATACTCATCCAGCGGAATGTTGAACCGTTCAATCAGTTCAGGATAGTTACGTTTGATAAAGTATGGGTGGTACTCAGCATTATGCTCGGAGGATTCCGTTACATAGTAGCCAAAACGCTGCATTAGCTCAAAACGAACCATGTCATTATGCTGTTCTTTTTGTTTTTCTTTCGCTAAACGTTTGATCTCAGGATAGAGATCCTGTCCATCACGCGTTACTTCCAGCAGCCATGCCATGTGGTTAATGCCCGCAATCTTAGCAACCACGCCTGTCTGATCGATGCCCAGGGCATCAAACAGATGAGGCACACAGATCTGCACACTATGACACAGTCCTACCGTTTTGATGCCGCCATGCACGTTCATGACATTGGTAAGCACGGCCATCGGATTCGTGTAATTCAAGAACCAAGCATCTGGGCACACTTCCTGCATATCCCGTGCAAAATCCAGCATCACCGGAATAGTACGCAGGTTGCGGAAGATTCCCCCGATACCAAGCGTGTCCGCAATCGTCTGACGCAGTCCATATTTCTTCGGAATTTCAAAATCGGTAATAGTACACGGATCATATCCGCCCACTTGAATTGCATTAATGACATATTTGGCTCCGCGCAGAGCTTCTTTGCGATCCGTATATACTTTCACGCTACAGCGGCTTCCCAGAGAGCGTGCCATGCTAGTTAACAGACGCTCCGAATCGCTCAGGCGCTCGGCATCAATATCATACAAAGCCAGCTCGAAATCTTGCAGTGCTTCGGTCATCATAACGTCACCTAATACATTTTTGACAAAGACGGTGCTTCCTGCACCGAGGAATGTAATTTTGCTCATCTAAAGTTCAGCCTCCCTGAATTTGTTGTACCTTCACTATAGGCTCATTGGAGGAGGATAACTATGGTGCAACCTATCTTAAATATGGCATAATCCCATTTATGGTGTCGCTTACAGAGACAATAAGCCCTATTTACCTGTTATAATTTAAATAACATTTGTTATGTGTATCGATGGAAGGAAGTGCGTGATATGAGTCGAATTGAAATGAATGTGGTTTCTATAGATTGGACACAGATGGAGCTGGTACTGCTCTTTTTCGGGTGGGAAGCTTGTGAGCCGTCTCATTATTGGGGGCCTGGTGTCCGCGATTCCTACATCATTCATTACATTCATGAAGGGCGAGGCACGGTGCAGATGGAGAACCGGGAATACCATCTGTCACAAGGACAGGGATTCATCATTGTTCCAGATACGATCATCCACTATGAGGCAGATGCAAGTGATCCATGGACATATTCGTGGTTTGGATTCAGAGGTGTACATGCCAAGACATTTATGCAACGAGCCTATCTAAGTCCAGAACACCCGGTGTTTCAAGCTCAAGACCCTGTATGGTTTGAACGATTGTACACCGACATGGTTCAGGCTTCATCGCGGCATGGCGGAGATATATTTAGCCAGAGCCTGTTATACCGGTTAATTGCGGAACTGATCGCCTCTTCTCCCGAAACAGAAGAACAGACACATCGTCCTGTGTCCACCAAGGAAGAATATATCCGTCAGGCCCTTCAATATATGGAGAATAGGTACAGTCAGAAGACCTCGATCCTGGATATCGCTCAATCTGTGGGGTTAGATCGCACGTACCTTTCAGGGCTTTTCAAGGAGCGGTATGGCAAGTCGCTTCAGGCATTCTTTCTTGAATATCGGATCAACCGCGCGGCTGAGCTCCTGCAAAATCCTGTATTATCTATTAGTGAGGTAGCCCATTCAGTGGGTTACACGGATCCGCTGTTATTTTCTAAGATGTTCAAGCGGGTCACAGGAGTATCCCCCAAAGCATCAAGATCACAGCCTAATCTAACGATATAAATTGATTATTTTAATTTCATGTAATAAAAGTTTTGAACATTATTGGCCTGCCAGCTATACTTGTACAGAAACCAATTGAATATGTGGAATTAGGTGCTTTATCGATTCGGATAAAAGCTTAATAGGGAAGTCCGGTGTAATACCGGCGCGGTCCCGCCACTGTAACAGAGGAGTCAACAGCGTATTGCCACTGGTGTAAGCCGGGAAGGTGCTGTCTGACGGTGATTCTGGAGCCAGGAGACCTGCCTAATTTAACGACACGTTAGTAACCTACGGGAGATAGGAAGGTGTTTAGAGAAGCATGATTTTTTCTGAAAATCTGTCTATTTAAGGCGTCCTTAACCGGTAACACGGAGAAGGGCGCTTTTTTGGTTGAACGGGATAGATCGTACCATTCCATTGCAGAGCGATGGAGCTTCGGGGAGAGGACGTCTGAACGCGTGAGCAGATATATCATTAAAAGATTAGTTCAACTGGTAGCCGTATTGTTCGGCATTACCTTTCTGACTTTCCTGTTAACCTACTTGTCTCCAGGAGACCCGGCAAGGCTGATGCTGATGTCTACGGGGATCACGCCAACCGACGAGTTGGTCAGACAGGTGCGAAGCCAGCTTGGGCTCGACCAGCCCTTTTGGATGCGTTATGGGACATGGCTGGGGCAGGTACTGCAAGGTGATTTTGGTACTTCCTATAAGTATGATCGCCCTGTAGTGGACATATTGTTGTCTCGTCTACCAGCAACACTACGGCTAACAGGCAGCGCTATGCTTATCGTCATCGTGATCTCTTTTCCACTGGGGATTCTCTCGGCAATTTATCGGAATAAATGGTTGGATTATGTGATTCGTTTATTCTCTTTTGCTGGGCTATCCATGCCAAGCTTCTGGCTGGGGATGTTACTCATGCTCGTATTTGGCGTTCAATTGAAGCTGCTGCCAGTGATGGGGAGTACGGGATGGAATAGCCTGATCCTGCCAACCTGCACGTTGGCGGTTCCGCTGATTGCACAATACAGCAGGCAGATTCGAGCGGTTATGCTGGATGAAATGTCTCAGGACTATGTGAGCGGAGCGAGATCCAGAGGTGTGAAGGAGAGACAGGTCATTATGCATCATATTTTGCCGAACGCACTCTTGCCGATTGTGACCTTGATGGGCATGTCTACCGGGACACTATTAGGCGGTGCAGCCATTGTAGAGAGTCTGTTTGTGTGGCCAGGCGTAGGTCAGATGGCGGTAGATGCCATTTTCACACGGGATTATCCGTTGATTCAGGGTTACGTCATGTGGATGGCGACGATATACGTCACGCTGAATCTGCTTGTTGATCTATGGACGCATCTGCGGGATCCTCGGATTCGACTGGAAGTGGATGTGTAGATGAGCGAAATGATGCAGATATTTAAACAAAATCGTTGGTTTACGTTGATCCTATCTTTAACTGTGGCCTGGGTAATTCTAGCGATGATCGCACCACTCTTGGCACCCCATAATCCACTGACAACGAACTTTGCCCATGTGCTGCAACCACCTAGCGCGGAATATCCCTTGGGTACAGACCAGCTTGGGCGCTGTACTCTGTCACGTCTTCTGTATGGGGCGCGCACATCATTACTTCTCACCTTTATGATGACGGGTATTGTCTTTGTACTCGGTGTAACGATTGGCATGATATCGGGATTCGCTCGGGGGATGACAGACACCATATTAATGCGTTTAACAGATACGCTTATGGCTTTTCCGGGGTTGATCTTCGCTATTGCTGTAGTTGGTATGTTGGGGCCAGGATTATTCAACACGGTGGTGGCTCTGTCTGTGGTGTGGTGGGCGAAATACGCACGTCTTGCCAGAGGGATTGTCATTTCATTACAGCAAAAGGAGTATGTCGCGGCCGCCGCCTTCGGCGGTGCGCGGTGGAGTCAGATCCTTATCAGGACGATCCTGCCCAACATGATCTCACCGCTAATCGTCATGGCTATGATGGATGTGGGCGGCATGATGTTATCGATCTCGGGTCTATCCTTCCTCGGACTTGGTGCACAGCCGCCTGAACCGGAATGGGGAGCAATGCTGAATGAAGGCAGACGGTATTTACAGACTGCGCCATGGTTGTTAATTTATCCGGGGCTCGCGATATTTGGCACGGTTATAATCTTTAATTTATTGGGAGACAGTCTTCGGGATGTGCTTGATCCTAAGAAAGAAATCAAATAACGGGGGAACGAAAATGAACTTTATTCGCAGGAAGTCATTTATGCTTATGGCATTATCGATTGTGATGTTATTTGTGCTTGCAGCATGTGGAGGTGCATCCCAGACAACCGATGGAACGGACAAGTCTGGGCAATCAGCGCAATCTGAGCAATCGGATCAGAGCCAACCGGGCAAGCCAACCCACTTGAATGTGGCGTTATTTTGGCTTGGCAGCAATCTGGATCCTGCAGAGGAATGGAATGGCTGGACACTTACGCGTGCAGCAATTGGGGAGACATTGGTTCAATTTGATGAAAATATGAAGTTGGTTCCCAAAATTGCGGATACGTGGGATCGGATTGATGAGAAGACATGGCATTTTCATATTCGTGATGGCGTAACGTTCCACAATGGCAACAAGGTGACCGCAGAGGCTGTGAAGACATCAATTGAACGCTCACTGGAATTAAACGAACGGGGACAGTCCACGTTACCGATTGCTTCCATGACAGCAGAAGGGCAAGACCTTACGATTAAGACGACCGAGCCTTACGCATCGCTGCTTGGAAATATTGCCGAACCACTGTTTGTCATCGTGGATACCACTGCAGATACATCCAAGTTCAGCAGTGAGCCTATCGCTACAGGACCATTTATGGTGACATCCTATACCCCGGATCAAGAGATTCAGGTGAAGAAGTATGATGGGTATTGGGACGATGCGGCTGATCTAGATACAATGACGCTAAAGTATATCAAGGATGATAGCACGCGTGCGCTTGCCTTACAATCCGGTGAAATTGATGTGGCAAGTAATGTTGGTCGAAGCACACTCGCATTATTTCAGGATAAGAACCAATATACGATTGATGAAATTCCGAGTCTACGAACACAGTTTGTCTGGTTTAATCTGAAGAACCCATTCTTGAGTGATCCTGAAGTACGCCATGCCATTTCCTATGGTATTGATCGGGACATGTATGCGAACACACTTGTGGGAGGCCAGGGAGCCAAAGGGCCGTTCACGTCAGCTCTGCCTTTTGGCTATGACCAAATCACCGGATATAGCTACGAACCTGAGAAGGCTAAACAATTGCTCGATGAAGCGGGCTACAAGGATACTGACGGCGACGGTATTCGGGAAAAGGATGGAGAGAGAATATCACTCCAGTTGATTCTCAACACGGCTTACGAATCGGATTCCATTGTAGCTGCTGCGATGCAGTCCCAATTGAAGGAGATTGGTATTCAGTTGGAGATGACCTCTTATGAGGATCTGACGGATCATCAGAAGAGTGGCAATTTCGACCTCGCTTTAACCAGCATTAATACAGGAATTACAGGAGATCCGCAATATATTCTCGATTTCTACTTCAAGACCGGAGCCGAGTGGAACGTAGGTGGTTATAGCAACAAGAAGCTGGATGCTGTGATCAATCAATTGCATTCGGAATTCGATGTGGAGAAAAGGTATGCTTTAGCGGCAGAGGCGCAACAGATGATTCTGGATGATGCGGCATATCTGTTCGTGACCTACACGCCCATCAATATTGTTAGCAAAAGCACGGTTCAGGGGGCGACGATGTATCCAATCGACTTTTACTTACTCGATCGTAATATCAAGGTTGACCAATAATGAAGCCGTTATTAGATATACGGAATCTTTCGGTGACGTATCAGAGTGGATCAGCCGCGCTGCGAGATCTGTCTTTTACGATGAAGCCCGGTGAGATCGTGGGTATTGTAGGCGAGAGCGGCAGCGGGAAGTCTACATTACTTCGTGCGATACTTGGTATGTTACCCGAGGGAGGGCAATGTACGAGTGGAGAGGTTTTTTTTCAGGGAAGGTCGATATTAAGCTATTCTCCGGCAGAGTGGAGCCAGATTCGGGGTAAACGGATAGCGATTGTATTTCAGGCGAGTGGTTCGTATCTCAATCCGATTCGTAAGGTGGGAAGCCAATACGTTGAGGCCATTCGTGCCCATTTCACTATTTCCAAGAAGACAGCCTACGACATGGCGCTGAACATGTTATCTGGGATGGGATTGCAGGATCCACAGCAGATCATGAATGCATATCCCAACCAGCTCAGTGGCGGAATGAAGCAACGAACGGCGATTGCCATGGCGGTAACGATGGAGCCAGAACTTCTCCTGACCGATGAACCCACCAGCGCATTGGATGTAACGACCCAGCTCGAAGTGCTGAAACGTCTGCATGAACTGAGAGATCGAAAAGGAACAGGCATCATCATGGTAACGCATAATATGGCGGTTGCAGCCCATATGGCAGATCAGATTGGCGTAATGCAGCATGGTGAACTGGTTGAGTACGGAAGGGCGGCTGATCTGATTACAAATCCACGGGAAGAGTATACTCGGCAGCTATTACAAGCCGTACCCGAGCTCGATCTGGGAGGGCAATGAGCATGAGACATGGAGTAACGCCGATTCTAGAGTTGAAGGATCTGTGCAAGACGTATGAAGCGAAGGGGCAAAAGGCAGTGCATGCACTACGCTCCATCAACTTAAATCTTTATCCAGGCGAGTGTCTAGGAATTGTTGGTGAGAGTGGTAGTGGTAAGAGCACCCTTGCCAAATGTGTGACACATCTGGAGAGAGTGAGTTCAGGGCAGATCAGGTATCATCAGCAGGATATTACTCGATTGAAGGGAGAAGCCCTGAGGCTGCAGCGCAAGCAGATTCAGATGGTTTTTCAAGAGCCGTCGGCGATTTTTAACCCACGCTTGAAGATCGGAGCCTTTATTGGCGAGCCACTGCTGAACTATGGACTGTCTAAACGCCGACAGGTCGGCGAAGCAGTAATCCAATTGTTAGAACGAGTAGGGTTGCCGGCATCTGTTGCCAGTAAATATCCTCACGAGCTGAGTGGTGGTGAGCAGCAGAGAGTTGTCATCGCCCGTGCCATGGGGGTTCAACCGGATATCATTATCTTTGACGAAGCAACTTCGGCGCTGGATGCCTCTATTCAGCAGCAAATTCTCCAGCTGCTTAGACAGCTCCATTTGCAAACGAATATTTCTACGATCTTCATCTCCCATGATCTAGCCGTGGTACAGCAGGTAAGTGATCGGATTGCGGTGATGCATCAAGGGGAAGTGGTTGAAGTGGTGGAAAGTTCGCAGTTGAATCATTCGGCTAATCATCCCTATACCCGTAGTCTAATGGCCTCAGTACTGTCGGTAAGAGAGATTAGGCAGCAAATGCAGGTGGGCGATCTCCAAAGTATTACAGGATAGAGGAGCAATACAAGAGTAACAAAACAAAAGGAACATAACAAAAGGAACATAACAAAAGGGTTACCTCAACGTCATGTAATGACATCAGGGTAACCCTTCTTTTTATGGATTAGGTAGCTTCACCGATATTAAGCTTGATTCCAGTTCTCTCCGGTGAGGTACTTCTCGGTGAGGATGGATAACATCTGAATACCGACTTCATTATGTCCACCTTCAGGAATAATGATATCTGCATATTTTTTGGATGGCTCGATAAAAGCATCATGCATAGGTTTTACGGTTTCGAGGTATTGCTTGTACACGGATTGAATCGTCCGTCCGCGTTCCTCGATATCCCGCAGCACTCTGCGCAGAATCCGTACATCGGAATCCGTGTCTACGAACACCTTAATGTCCATCAAGGCACGTAGCGTTTCATCGATTAGCACATGCAATCCTTCTACAATGACGATATGGTTCGGTGCCAGTTCAACCGTCTCATCGGCAGCACGGTTATCTATGGTGAAGTCATATACGGGAGCATACGCCGCTTGGCCTTTTTTCAACAGGGTGAGATGCTCAATTAACAGATCATTATCAAAAGCAAAGGGATGATCGTAATTGGTTAGTCGACGTTGCTCAGGGGTGAGCTGTGACTGGTCTTTGTAATAATTGTCTTGGGATATAAACGTTACTTTACCTGTTCCCAGACGGTCTATAACGGAGCGGGCTACCGTCGTTTTACCGGATCCGGTTCCTCCGGCGATACCAATGATGAGCATGGTTATTCCATAAACCTCCCTAGAATGGCAGCATGATCATGGATGAAGAGTGTGATATCTGATCTATTCATCACTCTTATCCACATGTCTGTCTGTGAATGCACAATTCCTTCATTGTACCATAGGGCACCACTTTTTTCACCTGAAGCATGTGACCATGTTTTGCCTACTTGGGAGATTGTGCGCATACTGTCACGAATGGAATAATCCTTCTACTCTTATACTCATATGTCCTCAGGTTAATTCAACTCAATTTTCATATCCAATCCTGTGATGAATTGATCGTCCTGAATTTCTTCCGCAAAGTCGTCCTTGATCTCAAAGGGTTTAACCACCAAATATTGAATATCGCCAGATGTGCTAGCATAGATACGTTCAGAAGTAAGCTGATTGCCCTCATACAAGCCCTCTCCACTAAGAGCAGTTAGTTGTCGGCCTTGATTATCGTAGATGGCAAAACCGATCTTACGCAATTGCTCCTCCTCTTTTGCCGTGAGCGTGTCTTTGTTGTTTAGTGAGATGCTCGTAGATACGCGTGTAGTGATCGGTGTAACTTCAGCTTCGGTAACAGATACGGTGAATAGTTCATTGGAACGTATGCTATCCGGTTGAACATGTTTAATATCTTGCGTTGATTTTGTAAAAGGAACGTTCAGCTTAAATTCATGGTCGATACCCTGCAAAGTTAATGTGATTTCTGCTTCAAATTGATCGGGTAGTGAGGCAGTTCCTTGATCGGCAGGAATAACCTGTTCGAATAAGAGGGTGTCCGGCTGCTTATCTCCTATGGAACTATAGAAGAGACCGCTATCCTGACTTGCTCCGTTGACTTGGAAAAAGACGTTATCGATTCCGTTACTCAGCTTCACAATATCTTTGCCGTTATCATATTGCCCTTGCTCCAAGTTCGGTGCAGTGAAATGAACCAGGAATGCTGCACGAGTGCCGTCGTATACCGTCTCCAGTACTTCCAGCTTCACATCCTCATACGATACTTGGCTGTTCACAGCCTGGGTCAAGCCAGCTTCACCGGCTGTTCTTAGACCCATATCAGCTTCAATCGCACTGAAGAGACTGCCTACTAGCGGAATGTTACGCAAGGAGTCTGCCATGACAGGTGATACAAATCCAGAGGCGAACACTGTCAATCCTAATACTCCAGCTGCAATCGTTGCAGCTACGGTTCGACGCATACCCTTTGGAAGTCGAGTGGAGCGCATCGTTTTTTCTGTTCTATACGTAGAAGGCTCCGGTAATGAGTCCAGTGTGGCGTCAATTCGATTCCGTACGAGCTCAGACATGATGGGGCGCGCTTTCGCTTGATCCTTTAACTCTTGATCGATATTAAATGGGTTTGACATGTATATTGACCTCCCGGAAATTTTTGAATTTCTGATATAACTCCTGTCTTGCCCGAGACAATCTCATCTTGACAGCACTCTCGGAGATATTCAGCGCATCTGCGACCTGACGTAGGGTTAAATCTTCGAAGTAGTGCAATACAATGACCATTCGTTTGGATTCCTCCAGACGATCGACCGCTTCTCTCATATCCACCTCATCATAGGGACTGGAACGTCTCTGATGTGCTTCCGGTACTTCCGCATAGGATGTGGAGAGGGAACGGCGAGATAACATGGTGTTGCATTCATTGATGAGTATGCGGAACATCCAGGTTCTGAAATACTGGGCTTCACGCAGCGTGTGCATCGATTTGTAGGCTTTCAGGATCGTTTCCTGAATGGCATCAGCCACATCCTCCTCTTTTCGCAGCATGGATTTTGCTGTATTGTATAGGGAGTTTTCGATTTCTCTGATGAGACTGATAAAGGCCTCGCGATCTCCTGCTATAGCCTGATGAACGAGATCGGTTGAATCCATGGATAACAGCTCCTTCCTGGTAGCAGGGATATAAAGACAACTCCCCGTTTGCTTAACCATGAATTAGACTTGCAGTCAGCGTATATGGTCACAATTATTTTCTTAAACGAAAAAAAGGGTGCTGTTATATATGACGTACGCATACGGCATGTCCACTTCAACAGAGAAGGGGGACATTTCGGCTGAATCCCATATTCGATGTCGAGATGCCTTCAGGCATCCGTCGTAATCAAAAGCGGACTTTTTGAACGACCTCTAATATTGAATGATTGACTTTTTTGAAGACAGGCCTATAATAATACATATATACTTAACACGGACTGTTACTGGGAGAGCCAGGCATGACCGAATTCGATTATTTAACTGTAATCGCTTTCGGTCTTTTTTTATTTCAGGCGGGGGGTGAGGGCATTGAAGGTTATTAAAAAAGTAAATAACAACGTGGCAATTGCCATTAATGATAAGAATGAAGAGGTATTTGTCGTAGGTAAGGGTGTAGGATTTCTGAAAACCCCTTATGAGCTGACGGAGACGGATCTGGTAGAGAAGATTTTCGTGGCACCAAAGAACATCCGTATGTATGACCTGCTGAACAGCATTCCGATTGAAGATATATATCTGGCAGAGGAGATCATCAAGCTAGGCAGTCAGATTTTGAATAAACAATTTAACCCGAACCTGCTTCTCACCCTGTCCGACCATATTAGTTTTGCACTAACCCGGCATCGTGAAGGTGTGCATATCAAGAACCCGTTGGAATGGGAAGTTCGCACCTTATATCCAGATGAGACTCGTGTGGGTGAGGCAGCGTTGAAGCTGATTCAGGAGAAAACGAATGTGGACTTGCCACCGGCTGAGACGACACTGATCGCCCTGCATTTTGTGAATGCACAGGTGGGCTCGGGTGAGATGAGTGATACGACCAAAGTAACGACGGTAACGGGTGAAATTTTATCCGTGATCAAATATGCACTCAAAATTGACTTTCAGGAAGACTCCATTCATTTCATGCGATTTGCAACACATATAAGGTACTTCATCATGCGACAGATGAGCGGCAAATCGCTGAAGGATGAGAATGAATCACTTTTCCTGATGGTCAAAGAGAAGTTTCCTAAGGAATTGGCTTGTGTTGAGAAAATCGCCGATTTTCTGAGTAACAACTATGGCTGGACCTGCTCTGATGACGAAAAGTTATATCTAATTCTGCATATTCAACGATTAATCTCGAATTAACTAACCGAATAACAACTTATGGACTGTTACTGATTCGATCAGGCATGACCAAGCGTAGGGAATGACGATTCCCCGGCTTGGTCATTTTTATATACATTTAAAATCATGTTAATTTTCGATGTAGAGGAGAAGGGTCATGAACAACAAAGACTTAGCTAAAAACGTGCTTGATCTTGTTGGTGGGGAACAAAATATCTCGGGTCTGACACATTGTGCAACCCGGCTACGATTTGTATTAAAGGACGATAACAAGGCAGATCTTAAAGCATTGGATCAGCTCGAGGGTGTGCTTCGCGCGCAGAACTCCGGCGGCCAGGTGCAGATCGTCATTGGTGCCAAAGTGGACGCCGTATACAATGAAGTGAGAAGTTTAACGTCTGACCGCATTGGCGGATCAGAACCATCCGCAGAGAGCAGTGGACCGAAGAAAAAACGCAATCCGATCAATGTCGTGCTTGAAACGATCGCGGGTATATTTACGCCTGTATTACCGGCTCTTGTTGGTTGCGGGATGATTAAATGTTTGGCTACCGTTATAGCTGCAATGGGGTATCTGGAGGGTTCCGGCTTTCTGACGATCATTAATATGATCGGTGACTGTATCTTCTACTTCTTGCCATTCTTCCTGGCGGTTAGTGCTGCACATCGCTTCAAAACGAATCCATATCTGGCAGTTGCTCTTGCGGCAGGCCTGATGCATCCAACTATTCTGAACGCAGCATCCCAGATTGCCGAGACCGGTGTGAACAGCATTGATTTCCTCGGTATGCCGATTCTGCTCATGAAATATTCATCATCTGTCATTCCGATTATTCTGGCGGTATGGATTATGAGTTACCTGTATCCACTCGTTAACCGAGTGATTCCTAAGTTCTTGCAGGTCCTGATTACACCCATGATTGTATTGTTCATTATGGTTCCAGTGGAACTCATCGTGCTTGGCCCAGTAGGATCACATATCGGTGACTGGCTGACCAATGGGATTAACTCACTGTTCTCAACGGCAGGTGTTCTTGCAGGTGCCATTCTCGGGTTCTTCAAACCAATTATGGTTATGTTCGGTATGCACTATGCAATCATGCCCATTCAGGTTCAACAAGTGGCTACACTGGGTGCAACGGTGCTACTGCCAACTGCACTCGCGGCGAATCTGGCTCAGGCTGGAGCGGCCTTTGGTGTGTTTGTATTGACGAAGAGTAAAACGATGAAATCAGCGGCGGCTTCGAGTGGATTCACCGCTTTGTTCGGGATTACTGAGCCAGCGATCTATGGTGTAACGCTGAAGTACAAACGTCCATTCTTCGCAGGCTGTCTAGCAGCGGGGATAGTCAGTGGTTTCTACAGCTTGGTTCACACCTCAGCTAATGCGATTTCCCTTCCGGGTCTACTGGCATTAGGTACGTACACATCAGATCGTTATATCTATGTCGTGATTGGCTGTATCGCAGCGATTGTTCTCGGTTTTGTGTTTACACTGATGGCTGGCATCAAGGAAAATGTCGAAGGAGCTAAACCGAAGCAGCAAGCTACAGATGCGGTGGCAAATATCAGCACTACGGTTGCAACTCCAGCAACTTCCGCACCATCTGTGTCAGAGACATCCGCTTCTTCAGACATGTTGATCGTAAGTCCGATGACAGGAGAGACCAAACCGATCTCCGAGGTAGAGGATCAGGCTTTTGCACAAGAACTAATGGGTAAAGGCATTGCCGTGGTTCCAACAGAGGGTAAAGTTTACGCTCCATTTGATGGTGTGGTTGAAGCACTTTATCGTACCAAACACGCCATTGGTTTGAAGGCGGCGAATGGGGTTGAGATTCTCATTCATATCGGGGTCGATACCGTCAGTCTGAAGGGGAAATATTTTAACGCTCATATTCAACAGGGTCAGGCTATCAAGGCAGGTGATTTGTTGGTGGAATTTGATCCCGAGGGCATTACGGCCGCAGGTTATAACACCATCACGTCTATTGTCGTAACTAATATGCAGCAGTATGGAGATGTTCTTACTACAGCAACTAGTGGCCCGATCCGTGAAAGTGAAGCGCTGATTAAGCTAATTCCATAAACTTTTAGAACAACTAACAAAACGTAACAGGAGGAAACTGAAATGACAAATACCAATTTTCCAAAAGACTTCTTGTGGGGCGGGGCTCTATCCGCCTGTCAGGCTGAAGGTGCCTATGATGTAGATGGCAAAACGCTGACCATTCCAGAAGTGATGAAGTTTAATGAAAAGAATGATCGTAAGGTGACCAAGCAGATTCGGGTTAATCGTGAGATGATCGAAGAGGCTAAGAATGACCCGGATATCGTGAAATATCCGAAGCGCCGGGGGATTGATTTTTACCATAACTTCCGTGAAGATATTGCCTTGTTTGCCGAGATGGGCTTCAAAGTGTTCCGTTATTCCATTGCATGGGCGAGAGTATTTCCTGGTGGCGATGATGCTGCTCCGAACGAGAAGGCACTGGCATTCTACGATCAGGTTATTGATGAAGTTCTAAAACATGGGATGGAGCCTCTGATTACGATTAGCCACTTTGACACACCGATTGTTCTGATGGACAAGTTCGGCGGATGGTATAACCGTAAGTTGGTTGACCTGTATGTGAACTACTGCGACGTGCTGTTCAATCGCTACAAGGGCAAAGTGAAATATTGGGTGACGTTCAACGAGATCAATATGAGTGTTAAAGCTTCGGCCAAGACGCTTGGAATTATTGATTATGATGCTCCTAATTATGAGGAAATGCTGTTCCAAGGCTTGCATCATCAATTTGTAGCCGCGTCCAGAGTGACTAAGATGGCTCATGAGATTGATCCGAATAATCAGATCGGCAGCATGGTGGCGTATTTTACAACGTATCCTTATACCTGTAAGCCGGAGGATGCGCTCCAGATGCAGCAGGATGATCAGATGAAGAACCAGTTCTATCTGGATGTATTGAATAAAGGAGAATATCCTTATTACAGCAAGACGTATTTCAAGAACAAAGGAATTCAGCTCAACATCGAAGACGGCGATCTAGAGGACATTCGGGCGCATACGGCTGATTTCGTGGGTATGTCGTATTACAATTCGATGATATCCAGCAGTGATACCGAGCAGCTCGAATTAACAGCAGGTAACGTGCACAGTGTGTACAAAAATCCACATCTGCCTGCGAACGAATGGGGCTGGCAGATTGATCCGATTGGTCTTCGCTATACGCTCAATCTGGTCTATGACCGGTATCAGAAGCCTGTCTTCATCCTGGAGAACAGCTCAGGCTTCTACGACAAGCTGAATGAAGACGGAACGATCAACGATCCATATCGCATTGATTTTCTAAGCAAGCATATCGAACAGATGGGACTTGCTATTGCGGATGGGGTTGAGGTGCTGGGTTACACGATGTGGGGACCAATCGACATGATTAGTTCAGGTACGTCCGAGATGAGCAAACGGTATGGATTTATCTATGTGGATCAGGACGACTACGGCAACGGTACGCTAAAAAGATATCGGAAGGATTCCTTCTTCTGGTATCAGAATGTGATCCGTACCAACGGAGCAGAGCTGTAGCCTTCCATGAATATTTTGGGTCGTATTAAGCGAATTCCGGGCGGCTTGCTTATCGTTCCTATGATGCTCGCCGCTGTAATCAACACGGTGTTCCCATCATTCTTTCAGATTGGCGATCCCACAACAGCATTGTTCACGTCCAAAGGCACGATGGTGCTCATTGGCATGATTTTGCTGGTATCAGGCACACAGCTGAACCTATCACAGCTTCTGGTAACCTTAAAGAGAGCAGGCGTGCTCTGTGCCTCGCGGATTATCATCAGTGTGTTGTTTGGCTGGGCATTCGTACACTTCTTCGGAATCAGTGGCGTTGGCGGCGTATCTGCGGTAGCCTTCATTGCGGTTCTAACCAGCTGTAATCCAGGATTATATCTGGCTTTGATGAACACATACGGAGATGATGTAGATCGAGCCGCGTTTGGCATTCTGAATCTAATCGCTGTTCCGGTTATTCCGGTCATGATATTGAATTCGGCGAGCGGAGTCGGTATAGATCTGCTCAGTGTGCTGGCTACACTGGTACCTTTTCTCATTGGCATCTTGCTTGGTAATCTGGACGCTAATATTCAGAAGATGTTCGCTCCGGGGACACTGATTCTGTTGCCTTTCCTGGGTACAAGCTTCGGGTCCAATATTGATCTTCGTATTGCATTCCAGTCCAGTCTGTCCGGCTTGCTGGTCACGGTGTTGTTTATGCTGATCTGTATGCTTCCGCTCATTGGAGTTGATCGGACAATCTTGAAACGACCGGGTTATGCTGCTGCTGCAACATGCTCGGTTGCTGGACTATCCATGGTTGTACCGTCGATGGCAGCAGAATTCAATCCGGCATATGCACCGTATGTGGACGTAGCCATCGCTCAGATCGCGTTTGCTGTGATCCTGACCTCGTTGACTGTTCCTTATATTGTGAAACGATTGGCAGGAGCGGGAGTGAAGGGTTCAATAACGGCGATAAAATCGAGCGATTAAATAAAAAGCCAATAGTTCAAGTTTATAAAATGAAACAGCACGTTATCCGTCTTGAGAAGACGGACAACGTGCTGTTTGTCATTGGTTCATCTATATCAACTCATGGGGGAGATGAAGGTAAAGTACTGTTTCCAGACCTCAGACTTACAGGCCCAGCAATTCTTTGACGCTTTCGCCTACAGCTTTGCTGGATTGCGGGTTTTGACCCGTAACTAGGCGGCCGTCAGTAGTAACATAAGAGCTGAATGCAGCGGCTTTGTCGTAACGACCTGCACGTTCTCTCAGTGCATCTTCCAGAAGGAACGGAACGTAGTCGGTTTGTTGCACTAGCGCTTCCTCTTCATTGGTGAAGCCGGATACCGTTTTGTCCTTGATCAACAGCAAGCCATTGGACAGCTTCACGTTAAGCAAGGCTGTGACACCGTGGCACACGCCGGATACAATGCCGCCTTTTTCATAGATTTCACGAGAAAGCTCTTGCAGCTCAGCATTATCTGGGAAATCCCACATCGTACCATGTCCACCTGTGAAGTAGATCGCGTCATAGTCACTAGCGTTCACGTCGCTTGGCTTCAACGTATTTTTTAATTTGTTCATGAATGCTTCGTTCTCATAATAGGCTTTAGTACTTTCATCTAGCGAATCACCCAGACTTTTCGGATCGAGAGGTACATTGCCGCCGAGTGGGCTGACCAGGTCGATCTGAACATTGTCATTATGGTCGAATTCTTCAATAAAGTGAGTTGCTTCGCTCAGCCACAAGCCGGTAGGCTCATCCTTTGTTGCATATTTATCTACATTGGTCAGGACAACTAATATTTTTTTCATAAAGAAAACCTCCAGTGTAATTTGCAGTAATTTAAGTTGTGTAAAATATAATTTTGTAAAACTAATTGACCTAAATATAGCACAGCCTAATTTCAAAGTAAACTAAAATGCCTGAAATAGTTTAGTTAGTACAATATATCTATTTCGTCTTCCATGCTATACTTTATATATCGCCTATTTTGTGCACCGTGAATCAGTTGCTATTAGAGCAATAACAACAGGGATAGGAAATTGAATGTATGCAGAGGAGGGCACTCCATGAAACGACTGGAGAACTCGCAGAAATTTTTGACCAAGATGATTCCCGTGCTACGTACAACACCCATCAGTTCGCTTCGAATGGATGACGTGGCCAGACATATGGATATTAGCAAGGCAACATTATATAAATACTTCTCTTCCAAAGAGGAAATTATCCAGCATATTTTGGAGGACTATATTGAAGAAATCCATGATTCCAGAGCTATGATGAAGGATGACTCGATCCCATTCGAACGTCGTTTCCAAATTGCGTATCAACATTCCATCTCGCATGTGTTATATCTGCCTGAATTTTTCTGGAGTGATGTGAAGAAGCTGTATCCTCCTATTTTTGAGGGGTTCTCGACCGCATTACGGCATCATAGTGAGCAGTTATGTCACTTTTTTGAAGAGGGGATGGAGCGTGGGGTATTTAATCG
Source organism: Paenibacillus tundrae (assembly GCF_036884255.1). Taxonomy (NCBI): domain Bacteria; kingdom Bacillati; phylum Bacillota; class Bacilli; order Caryophanales; family Paenibacillaceae; genus Paenibacillus; species Paenibacillus tundrae. Next base: position 257,548 of record NZ_CP145605.1, read on the forward strand.
AATTAATCCCATTCTGTACATGATCCAGGATGAGGCAGTCATTCGCCGAGTGGCTGAGCCAACCTTCTCAATTACGTATGATATGACCATTCGTCAGGCGCTGTATGATTTTTATTTAATGAAGAAGAACCAGTTATTGAATCAAGAGCTCATTGCATCCCTCGATGATCAGCCTGTAAAAGCACATATTCAAGAGTTGATTCAACAGCTATCTCGAACGATGTAAGGCCGGAGTTTTGGTAACCAATTGGGTTGAAATATATCTGAAAATGTAAGTACAGGATGGTTACGGGATAGGTTGAACCAAACATTTCAAATTTAAAATGAAATGGATTGTACAACTAGGTCTTTTGATATAGAATATCGAAGAAAACCGTACCATATTGGTACATATTACATATCCAATCGGAGGACAACAGATGAAACGGACTGGCAAATTCTTCACTTCGACAATGGTTGCTGCTATTGCAGCAGTATCGATCGTTGGCTCGGCTTCAGCGAGTGCAATCATTAACTCGAACATCTCGTCGAGCATTAATGCGATCGACATCAGCAAAATGGACATCGAAACTGCGCTGATGATGGTTCAGCAAGAGCGTACTAGATTATTGGATACCCAATTGCAGACGCAAATTCAAGAAGTACAGAATCGGTATCAACAGATTACAGAATTGAACGCGCAATTACAGGCAGCGAAGCAAAATGGTGATGAGGCTTTGGCTCAGCAGCTGAAGAACCAAATTGATGCAATAAGCAATACACAGCAAATGGACATGCTTCGTTTGCAATCCTTGTCGAATAAGCGCAATGAAGCTTTTGACCTGTTGACCAATTTCGTTAAGAAAATGCAAGATTCCAGATCCTCCATTATCGGTAACATGCGTTAAGCGAGAAGCATATCAGCAATAATATCTGTAGCTAGATGGGGTAGAGAATTCACAGCTCCGTTTCGGTTATAACCCAAAAGAGCGAAGACGGAGTGGAATTCCGTGCTTCGCTCTTTTTTGGGATATATTCACGATGATAAATGTCCTCTTCACAGGTTTCGTCAAGCTGAAGCTATATAAGTCCTACATTTCATCGTCTGATGTGAAACGAAATGAACATAACGATAGGTTATCCTGACCAGTCCCGCCGGCGAGTGAATAGATCTGTCAGCTCATCTGTCGAGAGCTCTGTTATCCAGTTCTCGGAGCTAGTAATGATATTATCGCTAAGCTGCTGCTTGCTCTCGAGCATCTCGTCGATCCGCTCCTCAAGTGTGCCCAGGGAGATAAACTTGTGCACCTGAACATCCTTGGTCTGACCCATTCGGTAAGCTCGGTCAGTGGCTTGGTTCTCAACGGCAGGGTTCCACCAGCGGTCAAAATGGAATACATGATTGGCCGCCGTCAGATTAAGACCCACACCGCCGGCTTTAATCGAAAGAATGAAGACAGACGGTTGTTCTGACGCAGGAAGTGTCCGTGACTGGAACTGATCGATCATGCGATCTCGTCCTGTTTTGGAAGTCCCACCATGCAGATACAACACAGGTTCCTGTAGTTCTTGTTGCAGCACCTGCTGTAGCATTTGCCCCATACCAATGTACTGGGTAAAGATAAGGCAGCGCTCACCCTCTTCTCGCAACTCACGGACAAGCTCCATCAACCGTTCCAGCTTAGCAGATCGGCTAATGAGCATTGCCATGTCTTGTGGGCTGTACACGTCATACGTTGCACCTGAGTCCTCCGATGTCACGGTCTCTGGAAGAGCTTCCTTGGTCAGCAGTAATGGATGATCACAGAGCTGCTTCAATTGCGTCAGTGCAGAGAGGATCGCACCTTTACGCTTAATGCCTTCCAGCTCTTTCATCTTATCCATCAGGGCTTGAACGGATTGGTCGTATAGAGCACTTTGTTCACCGGTAAGGTGAATGTAGGTTTTCATCTCGTTTTTGTCCGGCAGATCAAGCTGGATATTCGGATCCTTTTTCTTGCGGCGCAGCATGAACGGTTTCACTAATTGCTGTAGATCCTGCATACGCTGCTCATCCTTATCCTTCTCAATGGCACTAATGAATCGGGTCTGGAATGCTCGTGCACTGCCCAGATAACCCGGATTAATGAAGTCATAGATTGACCATAGCTCAGCCAATCGATTCTCGATTGGTGTACCCGTCAGTGCAATGCGGTGCTTCGCAGGGAAACTGCGGACGGCCATAGATTGCTTCGTTTGGGCATTTTTAATATTTTGTGCTTCATCCAGACAGATGGATGCCCAGGTATAGGACTGCAACATCTCTTGATCGAGCGTTGCCGTTGCATAGGATGTAATAATGATATCCACCTGCTCTGTAGCTGAGCGGAATGCTTCTTCACTAAGCCGTTTGGCTCCATAATGCAGCATCACGTTTATGGAAGGTGCGAATCGGCTAATCTCTTTCTGCCAGTTGCCCAGTACGGACGTTGGACAGATGAGAAGTGCTGGCGCTTGCCCGGGGGAACGTGGTTCATTTTCCTTCAGATGCAGCAGATATGTGATGAACTGGATCGTCTTACCGAGTCCCATATCATCGGCAAGGCAAGCGCCGAGTCCGAACCGGCGTAGGAATCCAAGCCATGCAAAGCCTTCTTTTTGATAGGAACGAAGCTCAGCCTGTAGCCCTTCCGGAATGGGCAGGGAAGGTGCACCACCTTGTCCGCCTCCGAGCTGTGCAATCACCCGGTGCAGATGTTCATTCAGCTCTACCTCCAGCCGGATGTTCTCATTCGCCTGTGGCTGCTCTTCTTCCTCGGCTTGCTGTCCTTCCTTCCATTTCTGATTGCGATATTCCCGTTGTTCATTGTGCAACAGATGCAGGTGCAGGATATCTTGGAAGGAGAGACCTTGCTCCCGATCCACGCCGCCCATCGCTCTTCGAATCTGCTCAAGCAGAGCAGGATCTAGAGGAACCCATTCTCCGCGAAAACGAACGAGCCGTTCATTACGAGCCACTAGATCAGCGAATTCCTCTTCCGTCAGATCTGAGTCGCCAATAGCTATGCGCCAGTCAAAATGAATGATGGAGTCCAGTCCGAAGAAGGACTGTCCGCGCTCACTGCCCTCCTCCGGCTTAACCTTCGCACGCAGCTTCGGTTTTTTCTTCCGTGCAGCTTCCCACCAGCCTGGCAGCAATACTTGCCAGCCCGACTCTAGCAGTCGTCCGCTGTCAATCGTGAGGAACTGCCACGCCTCTTGATCTCCTAGCGGATCACTGAGTACATCACGGCTACCACTGACCTCACGGCTGATGCGTGGAAGGTGTGCCCGCAATTGTTCCAGCCACGCGGCAGATCGATCTAGAATGAAGGCTGTCCAGCCCTCAGGCCATTCCCCCTCAAGCCGGCCGCGCGAATCCAGTCGCACTGGAATTAGTGAAGCGGCATCCAGCTTGTTTTGCAGCACCAATCGTAATCGCCATGAAGGCTCATCATCGTCTGGCTCCAGCAATTGCAGAAGTGGCCTGAAGGGTGCGGCATCTGCCTTCCAGCCGATAGAGACGAGCCATGATTGAGCATCCATGCCAAATGTCCGTGGAGGTTCTCCATTCTGCGGGAATAACTGCGGGAACTCGCGTCTCAGATCTGTGGCTGCTACCTCCGTGCTGTACCATCGCTGGAATACAGAAGCAGAGTAGGCAGCACCTAGACCTTCGGTATAGCTCTCATCGGTTTGTTCAATGGCTTTGGTCAGCGCGGCGCGATCCTGTTGCTTCAACCGGTCTGAATCCCAGATCCATTGCAGTTGCCCTGTGCGATGAGCCGCAAAGCTAGGAATATATTTACGATCTTCAATCGTGGAAGCCAGCACGGGAGCAAGCTGAATCAGATGGGCAGCCTGCTCATCCCATCTCCATTCAATATGCAGTAAGGTGTGCATGTCTGCGAAGAAAGGAATCACTTCTTCTGCGGGCAACACCACAAGTTCAATGTCTTCAAGCTGGCGGATTTCGAGCTCCGTACCATAGAACGAAGGAGCATGCCAAGCGAACAACCGTTGCTTGAGTGATTGTCCGGATACAAAGTGGTGGGTATTGAGTGCACCATAGAACAAGGCATCTCCATATCCCGTTAGGGCAACGTGAACTTCAATCGTTTCGGTGTAAGGATGGTTAAGGCTCATGAGATTAATTTACCTTTCCGAAGCTCTTCCTGCAGAGCACGCAGTCTGCTATTACGAACTGCGAGAGCCGTGATAAACTGCTCCCAGCGTTCTTCCTGCTTCAATTTTTTGTATAGTTTCGCCAGTCGCTTTAACAGCTTAACCGCTGCTTTGTACCCGTCTCTGTTTTTGTGTCCGATATAACGTTCGACGGCCTGATGGTAGAAAGGTAGCAGCAGTTCGGGCGCATCTTTCTCGATGGGTTGAAGTATTGCGACACGGAATTCGAGTGGCTCCGCCCCCGTACTAAGTTGAAAATCGATCCAACGCCGCCACTGGCTACGACGATGAAGAGCATCCTCATAGGCAGGCCGAGAATGGGGCAACATGCTAACAAGCGTATTCCACATCGTATCTTCTGTTTCGGGAAGCTCCTGGATAACGGTGTCCCAGAGTTGCATGTAATCATGCAATGGATCATTGCGGCGATTCGCAAGCAACGGTCCGAGCTCTGCCAGCCAATGTCCGAGCCTATTCCAATCCAGTTGTTCCACCAGGACGTGCAGATAGTGCAATACATGCTCTGGTGGAATGCCATAGGCTGAGCTTCCGCTCGTTAAGATCTGCCAAGCTTCCGAATCCCGTTTCAGGTGAAAGTATATCCAGCCCTGTGCCAACACCAAAGGTAGTGGAAGCGTGGGTGGTCTTCTATTAGGTGTGCTCGTTTCTGTGCCTGAACTGCTTGGGTTCACATTTAGCACACTTCCGGTGGTTGTTTTAGTAGAAACGGAGTCATCACTTAATTTATGTTCAATCTCGCGTAGAGCTGTTAGTTCAGCTTCTAGCTCGTCTTGTCGTTGTAGAAGAGGCACAAGCCAGTTTAACCACAAGTCGCGATAGATGGACGTAAATGCCATAATGCTGGACGTTTCGGACAACATTTGCTTACGGAGATAGGTTACCGTTTCTTCAAGCCGTTTCCAATGCTCTGCGTACTGCTTGTCATCCAGATTGGATAGATCCAGTGGGCGATTTAGCTCCTTTTCTATATTTCTCTGAAGGGCATCTACAGCAAGCTGGGCAGGATAACTAAGATAGACAGGCGAATTGGTGTTCGGATTACGGCCAGGAATACAGAAGCGCATAAGGTACATATGCACGTGTAGGTCGAATATTTGATCCATGCCTGAAGATAACTTGGGTTTAATGGCATAGAGCTCGTCGGTCGCAGCCTGTATATAGCTTGTACTTGCTGTTCCTGTTCCCAGGCGGTTGAGACAGTTCCGAAACAGCTTATGCCATTCCGGAATAGGTAGCTGAGCAAGATCCATCGCTTGTTCCTTGATTTGGCTATATGAGTTGTCTGGGATTTCAAGCTCCTGCACATGAGCTTCAGAATCCGAGCGTACCGATGATATAGCAGAGGTAGGCTTCACGGATTGTTTCAGAGCAGTGCTCGAATGGGCATTTACAATGGCATGGACAGGACGTCCCGTGCTTTCAGCGTAACTCATAAGAACAGCGATCATATGTTTACAAGGGGAATGTACCGGGCAGGGGCAGTAGCTTGTAGGTAAGGACTGCATACTCAGCAGCACTTCATATTCTTCTGTACCTTGTACCATCGCATGGATGCCTCGTTGCTCCGTAAATGTTAATGGGCCAACACGTTTCTGTTTATAATATTGGAATCCGCGCATAATGGTCAGGTTATCGAAATGATCCGCAATTTCACGAATCAATTGTTGCCACTGTGCATCATCCATGATCATTTCATTGGGTATGTTCATCATTCCATCTCCTGGAGAAATCATAGGTTCATCATTCAACGCGTTCTGACGTTAAAGGTGTGAATTTAATGTATATATCATATCAGTTATAGGACAATCCGTGCAGGAGTTCTGTGAATGAAACGAACTTTTTGGTGAATTCATTTCTCCGTGAAGACAAGTTCATCGTAGCCATATGTATGCGAAATGTGCGTGTATTGTGTATGCTTAGGGTATGTATTCTATCGAGGAACCATGCAAGAACAGGTGATACCTAACATTAAAATCAGGCAGGAGAGAGTTTATGAAAATACTTACCTTAAACGCACACGCTTGGGCAGAAGAAGATCAACTGAACAAGATCAGCCAACTGGCTGAGTTTATTAATACACATCAATTCGACATCATCTCCATGCAGGAGGTCAACCAATCGATTCAGGAAGAGGCGTTAACTACGGCAGAGCTGGAGCACTACTTTGCCACAGATTCAGACACGGTAGTCAAAAAAGACAATTATGCTTATGTGCTACTAACACAATTATCTGAAAAGTATTACTGGACCTGGGTTCCTACCCATGTCGGATTCCGCAGATATGATGAAGGACTGGCGATTCTAAGCCGAACGCCAATTACACAGGCATTTGGGGAATATGTATCCCACATGCGGGATTACAACAACTACCGAACACGCAAAATCGTCGGAATCCAGACGGTGGCGGATGGTGAAGAGGCATGGTTCGTGAATGGACATTACAACTGGTGGGATGACGAGCAGGAGCCTTTCAAAGGGCAATGGGATCTAACCGAGAGCAAGCTTGCGCCGTATATGAATGAACCTTTGTATATGATGGGGGATTTCAATAATGTGGCGGAGATACGGGGACAGGGGTATGACTACATGATGAGTCATGGCTGGCATGATCTCTATACCACAGCAGCGCAGAAGGACGATGGCGCAACCGTTGTCAAAGCCATTGCTGGATGGGCGAATAACAGTCAGCCACTACGCATTGATTATATTTTCTCAAATCGTCCTGTTCAGGCGAAGTCTTCAACGGTTGTTCTTAATGGCAAGAATGGGCCCGTTGTTTCTGACCACTATGGTGTTGCTGTCGAAATTGAAATGAATACCTAAATTAAATCAAGCGAAAGCCTCCGCTGACTTCCCAATAAGGATGGCAGGGCGGAGGCTTTTTGGTATCTAAACATATGTACATAACCTTCAAGAAAATCCTTCATGTCGGAACTAGGGTTATTCGAGCGATAACATCTTATGCACGAATGTTTTGAGATCTGCACTGGTGTGGCTCAGCTTATCAATGCTTTCCATGAACTCACTTACGAGCTGTGCTTGATCTACCGTTGCTGTCGTAATCTGACCAATCTCTTGTTCCATATGTTTCATGGAGTCCTGAACACTACCGAGGGAGGTTTCAATATCAGCCGCCGCTTGTTTCGTATGATCGGACAATTTGCGTACTTCGCTCGCAACAACCCCGAAGCCACTCCCGAGATCACCTACGCGAGCAGCTTCAATCATCGCATTCAAGCCGAGCAGGTTCGTTTGTTCGGATACTTCACGAATCACGTTGGTTACTTTGGTTACACTGACCGAGTTCTCTACCGCTTGCTTGGAGTTACGCAGAATTTCTTCTGATGTCGCGGACAGTTCTTCTGAATGTGCCGCAATTTGTTGAATGCCACCAACGAGGGCGTTAATCGTGCTTTCATTCTCAGCAATTAGTGACTCTAGCGTAATGTGATTATCCAGTGCATAGTTTACACCGAGGATACCTACAACTTGATCATTTTCTTTAATGGGAATGAGAATTGCGTCGAACGGTCTACCTTGCAGATCACCAGGCATCCGTGCCACGGTACGTGTATCTTTATTAACTAACATTTTGAAATTCTTATAATCATCATGCAGCTCATCGCCGACTTTTACACCAATTTCCAAACTTTTTGCTTCGGAAAAGTATAAAACTTTCTCATGATCATTAATAGAGATGGATACATCATCACGAAACATTTGACTGACAAAAGGCATTGCATTTACCAAAGATTCAAGCGTATTCAAATTTCATCTTTCCTTTCCAATACAAAAAGTGGAATTTCCAGTCTAATACCTATATCGGCAAGGCATTCCTTTTTTTAAACCATTGTTTAAATATTTGTGGGAAGTTATATTGTAAGCGCAAACAAAAATCTGTAGCCATGAGCAAACATGTCAGGTATACTGGGGTTAATATTCAACTACCACCAAACGAAAAAGCAATCTAATGTATCCATAATCAAGGGGATATCCTACTTGGGTTAAGCGCTATACTTAACGCGTTATTCCCCTAGCATACTTATTATTTTACTCCATGGGAGAGGAAAGTGGCATTTCATGACAACCTATTTCAGTGAACCACAGAGCATGTACTATCGTTTCGGGGATGATCAGGATCAGGTATTGAAAGTGCTGGCTGAGCGATATATCGGAGCCAATGCCCAAGCTGATTTCGTATATCGTTTATTTCAGAAGTCGGGCATTATGCAGAATGATAAAGGCTTGTATGATCTGAATTTAGGTAAACGCTTTCCAGAAGCCGAGAAAGGGCAGACGGTTTACGCTGCAGCGCTCGTCTGGGGGGATGAAGACCGTAACCTGGATGTACTTATCCGGTGTTATGGCCCCGTTCGATTTTATTTTAATGAGCAACTCGTGTACCGCTCTACCGTTATAGATGAGATTACCCCAGACGCAACGGTGAAATTGGGAATTGATATTAAACCAGGCTGGAATACGTTGTTGTTACAAATGAGCTGCACCCCTGCTGGTTTTGGTTGTCAATTCGGATCTGACGAGGGTAAGGTGCGCATTCTGAATGTACTTTCTCCTTTTGAAGAAAGACTGGGGCAGGCAGGCTGGGTATATTCCAATCTCTCTAACCAAGATATCTCGTTAACACTCCATCCATCTGGTGGTGGGCAAACTGCGCTGAATTTAATAGGAAAAGAACAGGATACGGGGCTGACGTGGTTCCCTAACCCAGAATGGTCTGAAGCACAACAAGCCATGCCTGCTCTGGAGCGTATATATGGACATCTCCCTGGTCACCGGGTGTATGCAAGAACTCATCTGAACAATAGCGATGCGACAGGAGCAAAGGTTCAACTATCGGGAGTCTGCTCTGGTCCAATTCAAGTGTGGCACCAAGGTGAGGAAGTGATCCGGCTCTCCGAAGCAGGTTCATTTACGGAGGAAGTGCATGCTTCTTTTGGACGGAGCGAATTGTTGGTGTGCAGTGAATGTAGCGATGCAGAGACGCCATGGCAATTTACATTAACTGCCTCGGTAAATGGCAAAGAATTAAAGTTCGAACTGCCGCAGCGAGTACACGGCGTATCTGGAGAATCATGGTTATATGCTGGGCCGTTCAAGGCTGGGGCTGAACCAGCGGCGCAGGATATGAACCGATTCGATCGGGTATATGTTACGGGAACAACAGAGCCATCCCCATCTCATCCTTCATTAGAAGAGAAAACGTATTGGCGGTTGGATCGACCAGATGCTTGGGTTCGTCCGTACTATGAGAATGCGATGCTTAGCAATAAGTGGACGGTAGGTAGCGTGACCAACTATGGACGTTGGGATTATCCACTTGGTGTAACCGTGTATGGCTTGTTACAAGCTGGCCGTCATTTACAGCGACCGGATATTACGCGGTATGCGGCTGAACATGTGCGGACATGTACTCGGATGTACGAATATTCGTTGTGGGATCGGGAGCAGTACGGATTCCCTTCAGTGAACCAACAGCTGGTGATGCTCAAGATGTTGGACAATTGTGGTTCGTTTGGCTCAGCTATGCTGGAAGCATATTCAGAGCATCAGGAACCGACAGCTTTGCCGATTGCTGCGCGGATTGCTGATTTTATGTTATCTCGATTGGAACGCCAGGAGGATGGTGCTTTTTACCGCGAGTGTACTGGGGAATATGCCGAGAACACGATGTGGGCGGACGATCTGTATATGAGTACACCGTTTCTGGTTCGTTATGCCCGCTTGACGGGAAATACAGCAGCTCTGGATGAGGCGGCTACACAGTTTTTGTTATACCGAAAGTATCTATTTATGTCTGATTACAAAATCATGTCCCATGTATATGACTTCAAATATGGGCAAGCAACACGAGTACCGTGGGGGCGGGGAAATGGTTGGACACTATTCTCGTTAACGGAGGTGCTGGAGGCTCTTCCTGAAGGGCATGCGGATCGCCCAGCTTTGATTGATTTTTATAATGAACTATGTGAGGGGTATGCTGCACTTCAAGACCCGAGCGGGTTATGGCACCAGGTATTGAATGATGCAGATACGTATCTGGAGGCATCGTGTACAGCTATGTTTACCTACGGATTTTCCCGAGGCGTTCGATTTGGATGGTTCCGTCATCCTGAACGTTATATTGTAGCGGCGGAGCAGGCATGGAGTGGGTTAACGAAGTATGCGATTGACCGTCAAGGTAATGTACATGGGGTATGTAGTGGATCGAGATACGCATTCACAGCAGAGTATTACAACAAGGATCTCCTGACAGTCACCAACGACAACCATGGGATTGGAATTATGATGCTGGCGGGTACAGAGTTAGCGCGAATGAAAGAGCATTTGCGTCAATCTGCTGCGAGTCAGACGAAGACCGCACTGCATTCCTAGTTGTTGAAGTGATACGTGGTATGTATCTCTGGGTACTATCTCAGATTATGTGCTCCGTGTAGCTCTATATGTTCTTTCTAGCCTGGTTACGGATTCTCTATTGGAGATCGGTGATCAGGCTATTTTTATAAAATAATTGACAAATTGTTCCATTGGTTGATATGATGCTTCCAACACGATTTAGATTTATAAATCGATTTAAACGCCGATTTAATTACTATATAGATTGACTAGACATTTACACAAGAACGAAGAGGACGGAAACAACGTGAAGAAGCGGAGCATTCGCCTTTATCCCCGGATTTTCCCCTTTGGAAAAGGGAATCAGAAAAATCTGGGGATAACAGCGATCGGAAGGTTGTTCTGTCATCGGAGTGGTCAGTGTGAATCTTTTTAGTTCAATTTATATAGTTTAATTACTGCTTTAATTTTCACATTATGAAGGTTATAGAGGTGAACGACCATGTCAGACGAAGCATTGCAGCCGATGGATATCACATTGGAGCAACAGAAGATTATTTCGCATCCGTTCCGGGTTGAGATCATTATTTTGTTGTCCGAGCAGCCGATGACGTCCAAGCAAGTGGCAGACCGGTTGGATAAAGATCCTGGTACAACGTATTATCACATCCAGCAATTGTTTAAGCATGAGATTTTGGAGTTGGTACATACGGAGGTTTCGAGAGGAATTGTTGAGAAATTTTACAGAGCCAAAGCGACGTTGTTTCGAGTCAATGATTCAGAGCTTAAGGTGAAGCGACAATTTCGAGCTAAGCGTGATAACTACATCATGCTGTCGGAGGCAGAATTGGCTGCTTTAAGTGACGAAATCTCAGAGTTGTTCTACAAATATACACAGCAATCACTCACGTCTAAGCAAGACAGAACGGCGTACCAGATCAGTTTCGAAGCAAAAGAGTATGATGAGGGGGAGATCACTTGAGTACGCGTTTGTTCAATCGGAATTTTAATATTCTATTGTCTGGTATGTTCGTCAAAGGCATTGGAACGGGTGTGTACGAGGTGGCTGGCATGCTGCTTGTCCTTGCAATCAGCGGCAATGTATTTTATTCAGGATTAGCCTATTTTGCGATCAGTGCTGCGGATTGCTTAGGCTTTCTAATTGCCCCCTTTGCCAATTACGTATCGTACAAAAAAAGTCTCGTGTTCTGTGAATTTCTAAAGTCAGCCTTATTGTTCTCGATTCCGCTCTTTGCTGTATTATTTGGATTGAACGTATTTTATTGCATTCTCGTATTGTTCATCGTAGCGATGATCTCACAGTTTACCTACCCCGTAGAATCTACAGTCATCCCCAATATCGTACCTCAAGATCGCCTGGTACAGGCTAACTCTTATCTGAACACACTCCGGGAGAGTATGAATATCGTATTTCTCGCTGTTGCGGGCATTTTGGTTGCAGTCATCGGTCCCGTGCAGGCGATTCTTATCACAGCTATATGCCATTTATGTACGTCCTTAATTTACACCCTGTATCGCTTTAATTTTCAAAATACGGATGGGAATGAACAGCCTCAGATCAGTAAATGGCTGCAAAATTACAAACAAGACTTCATGGCTGGAATCCGTTATATCACAGGTTCATCGATTATCCCTCATCTAGTCGTTGCTTGCTTCTTCGTTAACTTTTTCATTGCTGCGATGTTTGCCACACTTCCGGCATTTGCCCTGATGCAAGGTGGGAGTGAATCCTACTATGGGTATTATATGGCGGCAATGTCCGTAGGGCTGTTATGTGGAGCGATCATTACACCGCGTGTTGGTAAATTCCCTTTTGGCAAGCTCACCGTGCTCTGCGGCGTATCTTCAGGATTATTGTGGATCGGTGCAAGCCTGTTGCCGGTAATCCCATCTATTGCACTCTATGGCGCAGGATTTGTAACGATTGGAATTTTCAATGTACTGATGTTCTCCGCAATTCAAAGACAGATCGAAACTTCAATGATCGGTAGAGTCATTACCGTTGTATCCAGTGCCGCAGCGTTTAGTATGCCGATTGGAGCTTTGGTGGGTGGAGCGATTGGTTCGATAAGCCCTCTGTATTCCATTTTACTTGGTGGCATTGCGATGGTGATCTTTGGCATGTATTGGCTCGTTAGCGGTGTGCTTCGGAAGTTACCATCCATTGATCAGCTAGAATTATCAGAAACAGCAGCTACTCCAACCTCGTATCATGAACCTGTGAAGGATGCACATGCTTAATCAGGTCTAATATCATTTATCTTCATGGTTCGAAAAAACGGGATACTCTGAACACGAATGATAAGTCAATTGCGAGTAAAATGTAAAATTAAGTAATCAATAATATAAATTTGTAATTTTCTATTTCAATTATAGCAAAATATGGTTACAATAGCTTAAAGATATATTTGTATATTATTTCAAATAAATCTTATAGAGTGCATCGTTGATGTTTGATGTACTCTGGTGTGCATATGAAAGTAATTGTGAATGCACTTATGAATGCACAAGGGAATTTTCGATGTTTCTGTAGAGTAGTCGTAGTCTTCGATGCTAAGTAGTCATGAATCACATAACTAGGTATGGTGAAGGGGAGAGATGTTTTTGTACACTCAACGTGAAATGCCAGATAAAACCGCTCAGCACAGAAGACACTATCAGGAAGTCGAATTATGGGAGAACGTCGAAGAGAAGGACTGGAATGATTGGATATGGCAACTGACCAATACAATCAAAACTGTGGATCAACTCAAGAAAGTTATTCGTCTAACACCGGATGAAGAAGAAGGTGTTCGGATTTCCGCGCAGACAATTCCACTCAATATTACGCCTTATTATGCTATGTTAATGGATCCAGACAACCCCGATTGCCCTATTCGTAAGCAGAGTGTTCCGATATCCCAAGAGATGAAGATGATGAGTTACGACCTCGAAGATCCTCTTGCGGAAGATGATGATTCACCGGTTCCAGGGCTAACCCATCGTTATCCTGACCGGGTTCTATTCCTCATTACCAATCAATGCTCGATGTATTGCCGTTATTGCACGCGAAGACGATTCTCTGGTCAGATCGGCATGGGAGTTCCCAAGAAACAGATGGAAGATGCGATCGCTTATATTCGTAATACACCAGCTGTACGCGATGTGCTTCTATCTGGAGGCGACGGATTGCTGGTCAATGACAAAATTCTAGAGTACATCATCAGTGAGCTACGCAAAATTCCACATGTCGAGATCATTCGAATCGGCACGAGAGCCCCAGTTGTATTTCCACAGCGCATTACCGAGAATCTGTGCAACATGCTTAAGAAATACCATCCTATCTGGCTTAACACCCACTTTAATACACCTATTGAAATTACAGAGGAAGCCAGAAGAGCCTGTGAGATGTTAGCAGATGCAGGTGTTCCATTAGGCAATCAGTCGGTATTACTCAAAGGAATCAACGATAGCAGCCATATTATGAAGAAACTAAATCTGGACCTCGTTAAGATGCGAGTTCGTCCTTACTATATGTATCAATGCGACTTATCGGAGGGAATTGGTCATTTTCGGACAACGATCTCCAAAGGAATTGAGATTATGGAATCGCTCAGAGGACATACTTCGGGTTATTCCGTACCTACCTTTGTGGTGGATGCTCCAGGCGGCGGTGGTAAAATTCCGGTTCAGCCTAATTACATCGTTTCTCAATCTCCTGGCAAAACCATTCTACGGAACTTTGAAGGCGTAATTACAGCCTACCCTGAGCCTCGCAACTACGAAGAGGGAACAGCAGATCGTTACTTTGATGCTTATTATGGCAATTCAGTTGCCTATCGAACCACAGGTGTCTCTAACTTTTACCACGGGGATGAACAGGAGAGTCTCGTTCCAGATGAGCTGGAGAGATATTCCAAGAGGGAAGCCTTTAGGAACAGTGGAGCTGAGACCTTGAAGGATAAACGAGAGAATCGTGATCGACTTAAGGAAAAGAAAATGAATAAAGATCTTCGTCCATCAGGCGAACATATCCTTGCTGATTAATGTCGGTAGATTTTAATGCAGATACCTCCATTCGTGTAATGGATCATCATAGTCAAGGGAGCGGATAGAGTTGATTTATTCTGAACGGAGCATCTCCTTTCTGGATGTGGATCATTCATTAATACAAGAGCTGCGGGGGATATGCCGGGCACAGGATACCTCTATGAGCATGATGATACTAGCAGCTGTACAGGTTCTCTTACATCGATATTCCGGTAAGGATGAGGTGGATATCGCCCTCATTTTCCCGCGGGATGAAGCAATGGATTACCCTTCGCTTTCTGGAGAGGATTTGAAGGATGTAATTTCGGTAAACACCGTTTTTACACCTGCGCTTCCCTTTTCGAAGCTATTAACTCAAATTCATGATCAATTTAGAAAGATTGCTGAACAAGCAAGCCTTTGCCTGGAGTCGTGGACAGAGGGGATGGCTACAACGGAGAAGTGTTCAGACAATTGGACGATGCGAGTATTTTTTAACATAGAGGATGCGCTAGGGTTAGTCAGAAAAGAGGAGAAGCAAGAAATTCAAGCTAATACGCTATCATCGCTTGAAGACTCGTTCTCCACTGAGCTGATATGGAGTATGACGGGGGCTTCATGTAACGTCCAGCTATTAAGTCATGGTAACACGGTTGATGAGGACAAGATAAACGGTATGCGTGATCATCTTGTATCGTTGCTTGCTCAGATTGCTGTGCAGCCTGACTTGGATGTAGATACCGTATCTTTTCTGACCCCATACGAGAAAGAACAGCTATTATCGGAGTGGTGTGCGCCGCACCTTGAGTTTCCTCAGGAGCAATGTGTGCATGAGCTTTTCGACCTTCAAGCCCAGAGCACACCGGATGCGATAGCGGTGGAATCACTGGATGCCCGCATGAGCTATCGTGAGCTTGCAGAGGCATCTAACCGGCTAGCGAATTATTTGGAGACCAGGGGTGTGGTTCCCGGCGATCATGTTGGCATATATGTGAGTCGATCCGTACATATGGCTGTGGCCAAGCTGGCTGTTCTGAAATGTGGTGGAGCCTATGTACCACTTGATATCAGTTACCCTGTAAGTCGGCTGGAATATATGGCTGGGCAAGCTGAGCTAGGATTTTTAATTATAGATGAGGCAGACCTCGAACTGGGAAGTGACGTAACCAAGATTCATTTAGGGATAGAACAGGACAGCATTGCTTCTCAAGCTATGACCTACCAACAGAGGGCACACGCTGATCTGCTTGCTTATGTTATTTTCACGTCGGGATCTACCGGATTTCCGAAGGGTGTGGCGATTCGTCACCGCTCATTGACCGGTTATCTGTACTCCATTATTCATGCCTTGGACATATCATCAGCAGATCGAGTTTTACAATTTGCACCGATTAGTTTTGATGCCACGATTGAAGAGATCTTTCCGTTCTGGCTGAGTGGTGCAACGGTTGTATTTGTCCCTGATCCATATCGCTATCCAGATTCAGCCTTTACAACATATATCATCGAACAGCACATCAGCGTATTAAGCTTACCTACTGCGTTCTGGCATAGTTGGGTTGAGGACTGCGGAGAATTCGGATTTCCTTTGCCTGATAACCTGCGCATGGTGCTGCTTAATGCCGAACAACCTTCTATGCTCATTTACGAAAAGTGGCTTCAGCTAGCCGGAGATCAGATCCGGTTGATCAATACGTATGGTCCCACAGAGGCAACGGTTACGACCACATTGTTTGACATGAGCCAGATGAAAGAGGATTATGGCCGCATTCCAGCAGGATACGCTATTCCTAACGCTCGGATGTATGTACTTGATGAGCGTCAGCAACTCATGCCACCTGGGTTTGCCGGGGAGCTTTACATCGGCGGAGAGGGCGTGGCGTATGGTTACTTGCAACAACCTGATCTGAATCGTTCTGTTTTTCTGGACAACCCTTTTGAACCGGGGTCTCGCATGTACAAGACGGGTGATCTAGTACGTTATCATCCCGATGGCTGTCTGGAGATCGTAGGTCGTATCGATAATCAGGTCAAAATTCGGGGATTCCGCATCGAGCTGGGTGAGATCGAAGCTTTATTATCCCAGCATCCTTTATTGAAGAATAATGTAGCGATGGTTCACGAATTTTCGCCGGATGATAAAAGGATTGTGCTCTATTATGTGCCCAGAATGCCCCATACTGGTGCAGTGAGTACAGAGGAACTATATGCTTTTTTGAAAGATCGCTTACCTGAGTATATGATTCCTTCCTTCTGGATTGAGCTAGACAGTATCCCATTGTTGCCTAATGGCAAGCTGGATCGAAAATCACTGCCATGGCCTGAGAGAAAACATGAGGATTCCTTGAAGCTAAACCCCTCGGAATATCGGCCTACGGAGCGACAGGTGCTTGCTATATGGTCTGATGTCCTTGGACTGAGTGAGATTGGGCTACATGATCCGTTTTTCATGCTTGGAGGGCATTCTCTATTAGCTACAAGAATTATTTCTCGTATTCGACAGTCCTATCCTATTGATATGACCATCGCAGAGTTCTTTGAGCGACCAACCATTGCGGGCTTATCAAAGCTTATTGATAGCAGACTGCTGAACGGTAACGAATCGGAGTTACGACCAGCGCTGCTACCCCAATCTAATTTAGCGAAGCCAGAGCCTTCTTTTGCCCAAAAGCGCTTCTGGTTCACACATCAGCTTCATCAGGATTCCTACAGTGATCATATGCCCTATGTATGGGATGTAAAAGGTTCACTGAATCTGGATGCACTGGAACGAGCAATTCATCAGATCCTATCACGGCATCAAATCCTTCGAAGTAAGTATCCGAATATCGGCGGAGAACCTGGTTATGCAACTGTACCTATAGCTGCTGACAATTCAATTCTTACGTATGAAGATAAAGTTATTACTCGTAGTGAATCCCTACAATGGATGGAGCAGGAGGTAATGCGCCCCTTCGATTTGACCTTAGGACAATTAGTTCGTATGCGTTTGTTCCGACTGGGGGAAGAGGAGTACCTGCTGTTCCTCAATATGCATCATATTGTATCTGATGAATGGTCCGTTCAGTTGTTTGTTAGGGAACTAGGTTTGCTGTACGGAGATTACCTGCTGGGCCGTCCTACGTCGCTTGAACCGTTAAAGGTGCAGTATGAAGACTATGCCCAGGTTCAGCGGCAATGGTTAAGTGGCGATGTTCTTCGCAGACATGAGGAATATTGGGTGAAGCAGTTAGCTAATCTGACGCCTTTATCCCTGCCTACAGATAGAAGTAAGTCTAAGCAGCAGAATAAGCGAAGTGGGAAAACACTTGCATTTCATATAGAAGATTCATTAAACAACGATTTGAAGCGTATATGTGAAACGGTAGAAACGA
Organism: Paenibacillus tundrae; assembly: GCF_036884255.1. NCBI lineage: Bacteria > Bacillati > Bacillota > Bacilli > Caryophanales > Paenibacillaceae > Paenibacillus > Paenibacillus tundrae. Next base: position 275,508 of record NZ_CP145605.1, read on the forward strand.
CTTTGTATATGACGCTGTTATCTGCTTTCAACGTACTGTTGTATCGCTATACCTATCAGGAAGATATAGCGGTCGGTTCTCCTATTACGAATCGAAACTGGCCTGAGACCGAAGAGCTCATCGGACTTTTTGTGAATACACTTGTTCTCCGCACACATGTCTCGCCAGAGCAGTCATTCTTGGATTTGTTAGCACAGGTGAAGAAGGTATCCATTGAGGCTTATGCCCATCAGGAGTATCCATTCGAGCAACTAGTTGAGAAGCTGCAACCGGAACGGAAGAGAGAGACCTCACCACTCTTTCAAGTGTTTTTTGCACTTCATAACACGCCGGACGAAAAGGTGATTATGCCTAATCTCAATATGGAATTATACGAAATGGATTTTGGCATTGCTCAATTTGATCTATCCCTCACGTTTAAGGAAACCGAGCACGGATTAACGGGGGAATGGGTGTACGATACGGATCTGTTCCATGAAGCAACCATTGTAAGAATGAAGGATCATCTCGTAACACTGCTGGAGGCGGTTGTTGCACAACCTCAGCTCCAATTAAAAGATATTTCAATTCAGTCAGAAGCAGAGCATCAGCTTATGATTCAGGAGTGGAATCAGACGGAACGGAGCTTCCCGGGAAGAGTTGCATTGCCGGAATTGGTCAGTTTGCAGGCTATGCAGACGCCAGCTCAAACGGCGCTTACCTTTGGAGAAGACAGTATATCCTATCAGCAATTAGAGCGCTGGAGTAATCAACTAGCATTTCGATTGCTTGAGCATGTGCAGTCAGGTGACTGTGTCGCTCTGTATATGGAACGTTCCATGGAGATGATGGTTGGCATACTTGGGATTATGAAATCAGGCTGTGCTTATGTTCCTATTGATCCTGCTCTCCCGGCAGATCGGATTAGCTATATGTTAAGCGACAGTGGAGCCAGTCTCGTGTTATGTGATGGTTCGATGCAGGTTCCACAGGATTACGCAGGCCACATCATGTCAGTGCCGCCTATGGAAACGAATCAAAAGGATGAGGAACGTCTTTCATTCACGAACCTGCAGGATTTGGCTTATATCATGTATACCTCGGGTTCGACAGGCAGACCTAAGGGTGTGGAAATCACCCATGAAGCACTTGCTAACTTTGCACATAGCATGATTCGACTGCTTGATTTCAAGGCTGGAGATCGCATTGCTGCGCTAACGACCGTATCATTTGACATATTTGCTCTAGAGGCACTCGTGCCCCTTATTGCTGGAATGGAAGTAGCTCTAGCTTCAGGTAGAGAGCAGACGGATGTTCATGCGCTGAACCAGTTCCTAGCGCGCACGTCACCAGACTGGATGCAGCTTACGCCTTCACGTCTGCAACAGATATGGGTGGATGAGCAGATGGAACAACGGTTAAGTGGAATGACCGGAATTATGCTAGGCGGGGAAGCACTACCGATGGCTCTGCTGCAACAATTACAAAGTCGATTTCAAGGCAAAATCTTCAACCTTTATGGCCCTACAGAAACCACAGTCTGGTCGCTTGCTCGTGATCTGACACATGCAGATACCGTAGATTTGGGTCAGCCGATTGATAATACAGAACTGTATATTCTTGATCCGTATTTGAATCCGGTTCCGATCGGAGTAGCTGGGGAGCTGCATATCGGAGGAAAAGGGCTTGCACGAGGGTATCACAACTTGGAACAGCTCACTTCCGAGAAGTTTATTGCACATCCCTATAGATCGGGAGGACGTGTCTACAAGACGGGTGACCTAGCCAAATATCGTGCAGACGGACATGTGGAATATTTGGGGAGAGCCGATTATCAGGTGAAAGTTAGGGGCTTCCGCATCGAGCTGCATGAGATCGAGCAGTACATGCACCAGCATGCTGCCGTGGATTCCATGGTGGTCACTGTGAACGAAGCGGTGCCTGGAGACAAACAGCTCGTAGGTTATTTTGTAGTCAAAAGTGGATTGCAGGTTACGGTGTCTGAGCTAAGAGAGTTCGCACGCCAATCACTACCTTACTATATGATCCCGACACTTTGGGTCGAGCTGGAGTCTATGCCGCTCTCGCCAAGTGGCAAAATTAATCGTAAAGCATTGCCGGAACCTGATGACTCTCATGTTACGCCTTCGAATGATTATGTTGAACCAACCACAGATTTGGAGGCAATGCTATGCCAGATATGTGCTAATGTGCTGTCACTGGAACAAGTGGGAATCCATGATCACTTTTTTGAGATCGGCGGACATTCGTTGAAGCTTACACAATTCCTGTTCCAGGTAGAGCAGGCTTGCCATATCTCGATTCCGCTGGGTGATATTTTTGACCATCCTACCGTCCATGAACTGGCAACATATATCGAGGAAACGCACCCTGACTGGCAATTGACGTCAAAACCGCTCACAGCAATTCAACGCGAGGAAACTGCGGATATCGTTGTGGATGCATTAACCGAGAAGGAAGTCGAGGAATTACTCGCAGCTCTATTAGAGGAGGATCAGCATCTTGGATAAAATTGAAACCTCAATGGAACAAAAGAGAGAGCTACTCAAAGCGCTTTTGCAAAAGAAAGGGGAGAAGAAGTACTTCCCACTTTCATATACACAGCAGCGAATCTGGTTCATACATCAATTCGACCCTGTGAATGTCGGTTATAACATTTCATTAAACTGGCGTATTCGTGGTTCATTGGATTGGCAGGTGCTTGAGCAGTGTTTTCAGGTGATTGTGGATCGCCATGATTCGCTCCGTGCTACGTTTCACAATATGAATGGTCAAGTCGTTCAATCGATTCAGCCTCAGCTGCAGTTCAAGTTGGAACGATTATCTCTAGATAAGGAACAAGAGATGGAACAGGCTATCATGGAGCGTGTGGAGCAGGAGAAGAATCGTGTCTTCGATCTTGGACAAGGTCCGTTGTTCAGGGCTGCTGTTCTCCCGGTTGGCGAGAATGATTATGTACTACTCGTCAATATGCATCACATCATATCCGATGGCTGGTCGATCCGTCTGTTGTCCGAGGAGTTAACAACGCTGTACTCCGCGATGGCAAAGGGAAGTTCGTATACACTTGCACCGCTCGATATCAAATACAGTGATTATGTGGTCTGGCAACGAGACTGGCTACAGAGTGAGCAGGCAAGTGAACAGCTGCAGTTCTGGAAGGAGCGGTTAGACGGTGTACAGATGTTGCAGCTTCCAACTGACTTCCCTCGCCCTTCTGTGCAGACGTATCGGGGAGATCATGCTAGATTTAGCCTGTCATCTACATTGGAGAGGTCTCTCCAGCACTACAGTCGTGAGCACAAAGTGACACTCTACATGATTTTTCTATCTGCGTTCAAAACCCTAATATACCGTTACAGCCAGCAGGAAGACATTGCTGTAGGTACACCTATTGCCAATCGGGTACGACAGGAAGTCACACCTCTCATTGGATCGTTTGTGAATACACTCGTTATGCGAACGCGGCTTCAGGGAAACACAAGTTTTGCTGAAGTGGTGCAGCAAGTGAAGAACGAGGCAATGTTAGCTTACAAAAATCAGGATTTACCGTTCGAGAAGCTGGTTGAGGAGCTTCATCCCGATCGAGATCCGGGTGTATCTCCACTGTTTCAAGTGTTGTTCACGATGGAAGAGAACGATGATGTCACTCTACAGTTGGATACGCTTGAGGTGGGTGCAATAGAGGTGAATTGGAGAACGTCTTTGTTTGATCTGTCACTGACGATGGAGCAGAATCAGGACGGACTTCGTGGCTTATTCGAATATAATACCGACCTGTTTCATGAGGAAACGGTGGCCCGCATGGTAGGTCATTTCCAGCGACTTCTGGAACAGGCTATGGCTAATCCAGAGCAGACGTTGGATCAGTTTGAGCTATTGTCTGCCCCAGAACGCCAGCAGCTACTGGTCAATTGGAATGAGACGGATCAAGCCTATGACTGGAGCTGTCTTGTGCACCAGCTGGTAGAAGAGCAAGCGGCTAAAGCACCCGAAGCACTCGCTGCAACGGACAAGGATCGGCAGATCACGTATGGTGAGCTAAATGAACGGGCGAATGTCTTGGCGCACACTCTCCGTAATCGGGGTGCACGTCCGGGGAGTTATGTAGGAGTCTGCACGGATCGTTCCGTTGACTGGTTAGTTGGCATGCTTGGGGTGTTCAAATCAGGAGCCTGCTATGTGCCGCTAGATCCGACCTATCCTGAGGAACGACTGGTTTATATGATGGCGGATGCAAACGTCCCGCTGTTGGTGACCCATTCGCAAGTGCTGACCCGGTTAACCGTAGAGCCATCGGTTGAGGTGCTCTGTTTGGATCAGGAATCGGAATGGGGGATATTGGATAGCGGCGAGAACGGTGAAATCAGTGAGAACAGTAAGAACAGTAAGAACAGTGAGTACAGAGCTAATCCGGAGCCGTGGGCAACCGCGCAAGATCCAGCCTATGTGATCTATACGTCGGGTTCTACAGGACAGCCTAAGGGCGCAATCCTTCGTCATCAAGGCTTGCTGAACGTTGTTTTGTGGCACCAGGGTCGGTTTGGGACAAGCCCGGCAGACCGCGGTGCTCAGATCGCGCGGATGGGCTTTGACGCTTCCTTGCTGGAAACCTGGCCGCTGCTCTGCTCCGGAGGCAGTGTGCACCTGATGGAGCAAGAGATCGTGCTGAACCCCGAGGGATTGCAACACTGGTTGCTGGATCACCAGATCACCTTGAGCTGCTTCCTGCCTCCAGTGGTCGCAGAGCAGTTGCTGCCGCTGACCTGGCCGCAGGATAGGGCATTGCGAGCACTGCTCGCAGGGGGTGAACGACTGCAAATGCGTCCACCAGCGCATCTCACCTTTGATTACGTGAATATCTATGGGCCAACGGAATGTACGATTCTCAGCACTGTTTCTACGGTGGAGGCGGAGGATGGTAGCTTCACCCCTCCATCGATTGGTGGAGCACTTCCGAATACACAATTGTACGTATTGGATGCCCACCAGAATCCAGTACCTCGCGGGGTACCAGGAGAGTTGTACATTGGCGGTGTTGGGGTCGCTATCGGGTACTTGAACCGGGAGGAGCTGAATGCCGAGAAGTTTGTGGCACATCCGTTTCGGTCAGGGGAGCGTTTGTATCGAACGGGTGACTTAGTGAAATACAACCCGGATGCCACCTTGAGCTATATCGGTCGTGCGGATCATCAGGTGAAAATCCGGGGATTCCGCATCGAATTAGGTGAGATCGAGTCGGTGTTAGTGGGTCATCCAGCGGTGCATAGCGTCATTGTACAGGCACGGGAGATCGGCGAAACAGGGAAGCAACTGGTCGCCTACATTGCAACTCAGCCGGAAGCCTCCCGTGGCAAAGCCAATGCTGTCCTTGTCAATGAGCTGCGCGAATATATGAAGCCGAAGCTGCCGCAATTCATGTTGCCTGCGGCATGGGTGGTACTAGATCAATTCCCTGTAACACCAAACGGCAAGGTGGATCGGAAAGCCCTGCCTGAACCAACGCCGAGTGAGCTGTATAGTGCACAGGACTATGTGGCTCCGCGTCATCCGGTGGAAGAGATGCTGGCGGGAATCTGGTCGGACGTGCTGGGGTTACAGCGAATTGGTGCGCATGATCATTTCTTCGAGCTCGGGGGTCATTCCCTCTTAGCCACCCAGATCGTATCTAGGGTGAAAAAGCTGTTTGGCATTGAGTATCCACTTGCCCAAGTCTTTCAACGTCCGATGCTCTCTCAGATGGCGAAGTCCATTCGTGAGATTCAGGAAATTCAGGAAGAACGAATTGCTCCTGAAGAGATTGTTAGGGTTTCTCGGGAGCGGGAATTGCCATTGTCCTATGCACAGCAACGGATGTGGTTCTTTGAACAGATGTATCCAGGCAATCGCAGTTATCATATCCCTTCCCTTTGGCGGATTCATGGTCAGTTGCGACCAGATCTGCTTGAGAATAGCTTAGCGAAATTGATACAGCGGCATGAATCGCTCCGTACCTGTTTTTTATCTGGATCAAACGGAGATCCGATGCAGCACATTTTACCGACATTACCTTCTGTGTTTACTTATCTGGATTGGCAGGATCATTCTAACCCGCTTGAACAGGCACTTCACAGGATTGATGAAGATCGCGATCAAGCCTTTTCACTGCAGGCAGGCCCGCTGCTGGGCGCATTGTTAATACAGATTGCACCGCAAGAATATCTGTTTAGTGTGACGATGCACCATATTATATCGGATGGCTGGTCGATGAGTATTTTTGCCCGGGAATTGGGTGAAATATATTCGGCTTTGAATGATTCGGATGTATCCGGTGGGTCGAGTAATGCAGTAGAACGGGTGCTGCCAGAGCTACCTATTCAATATGCTGACTTCGCGGTGTGGCAACGAAAGTGGATTGCGGATGGAATATTAGAACAACAGATGCAGTACTGGAGGCAGCAATTACAGGGGGTATCTGTACTGCAGTTGCCGACAGATTACCCGCGTCCTGCTGTGCAGACATTTGAGGGAGCGGCGGAGCGTTTCACGCTAGCACCTTCTCTACTTCAATCCTTGCAGCAGCTAAGCCGCCGTGAAGGAGTCACGTTATACATGCTGTTGCTGTCAGCGTGGAATGTGCTCTTATACCGTTATAGCCAGCAAGAGGATATTACGGTGGGTACACCGATTGCGAATCGGAACCAGGAGGCAACGGAGGGGTTGATCGGTTTCTTTGCGAATACACTCGTGATGCGTGCACATCTGTCGGATGATTTACGTTTCCGAGAGTTGTTGTCCCAAGTGAAGGAAATGGCACTGGGTGCCTACATGCATCAAGATGTACCGTTTGAGAAGCTCGTAAGCGAACTCCAGCCTGATCGGGAACCGAGCTACACTCCGCTGTTCCAAGTATTTTTTGCATTACAGAATGCCCCTGGAGACGATATCCGACTTCCGGACATGAAGGTAACTTCGGTAGAGCAGGCAAGCACAACTGCATTATTCGACCTGTCTCTGATTATGGAGGAAAGCGGCGAAGGTATATCGGGAGAATTGATCTACAATACAGGATTGTTCGATCAGCAGAGCATCCAGCGGATGGTAGGGCATCTACACATTTTACTGGAAGGTATCTCAAGTGCGCCGGAACAGGTTATTAGCCAGCTACCTTTGTTATCCAAGGAAGAAGAGAATCTTCTGTTAGTGGAATGGAATCAAACTGAGCGGGATTATTCCCTTGAGCAATGTGTACATGAACTATTCGAGATGCATGCGGCGAGTGCACCTGATCAACTGGCAGTAGCTTACTTGAATGACCAGTTAAGTTATGGAGAGATGAACCGTAAAGCGAATCAACTGGCTCATGAGCTTCGTAGACGAGGCGTTGTTCCTGGTACCAATGTAGGTGTCTATATTGATCGTTCTCCCGAATGGCTGACTGCGATGGTTGCTGTATTCAAATCCGGAGGATGTTACGTTCCACTCGATCCGAGTTATCCCGAAGGAAGACTGGAATATATGATGCAGGATGCTCGTGTTCCACTACTGATTACACAGTCTGTTCTGATGGATCGTTTGCAATGGACGGCAGAAACGATCTGTATTGATCAGGAGGAAACGTGGCTCAGGAGTGGTCATGACAACAATCCTTCAATAACGACAACGCCGGATGATGCAGCCTATATCATCTACACATCAGGCTCGACGGGTCTGCCCAAAGGTGTCGTGCTCAAGCATCGCGGTCTCCTCAATGTTGCACGTTGGCATCACGAACGGTATGGCGTAACCCCGCGTGATCGCGCCGCACAAGCTGCGCGGATGGGCTTCGACGCCTCGATTCTAGAGGTCTGGCCATTCCTAAGCGCTGGGGCGAGTATTCATATTTTGGAGCAGGATATCGTAGCGGATGCAGAGGCGATTCGAGAGCGGATTCATGCCGAAGGTATTACCCGTTGCTTCTTATCTCCTATTATTGCAGAACAGCTCTTGGATCAACGCTGGCCGTCCCATGGATCACTGCGCACAATGATGACTGGTGGGGATCGGCTTCAGGTTCAACCGCCAGCCGGTCTGCCCTTTGAATATACGAACCATTATGGCCCAACAGAATATACCATTCTCTGTACAGCAGGAACGGTAGCTCCGAAGAAGGCAGACACGCTGAATGTGGCTCCTTCCATCGGAAGTGTTCTGCCTAATACCGAGTTATACGTGCTGGATCGCCAGCGAAATTTGGTACCGGTGGGTGTACCGGGTGAATTGTATATCGGTGGTGTAGGACTGGCCTTCGGTTATCTCAACCGCGAAGAGCTAACAGCAGAGGCATTTATTCCACATCCGTTCAAGGCTGGAGAGCGTCTGTATCGAACGGGAGATCTGGTTCGTTATCGAACAGATGCTACATTGGAATTTGTTGGACGGGCAGATCACCAGGTGAAGCTTCGTGGCTTTCGAATTGAACTGGGTGAGGTTGAGTCCGTGTTGGCAGGGCATCCAGCCGTGAATTCTGCCATCGTGCAGGTAAGAGAGACTGCAGGTACAGGCAGACAATTGGTCGCTTATTTTACATTACAGGGTGAGCAGGAGCAGATGGTGTCAGAGCTTCGGAACTATATGAAGCAAAAGCTGCCACAGTATATGATCCCAGCCGCTTGGGTTCATCTTGATGAGTTGCCTCTTACACCGAATGGAAAGGTAGACCGCAAAGCATTACCTGAACCGAATACACAAGAGAATGACAATAAGGAGAATCATGTAACGCCTCGTACACCTGTCGAAGAAGTGCTGTGCGAGATCTGGAGTGAGGTTCTGGGAGTTACACAGATCGGTGTGGAAGATAATTTCTTCGAACTGGGCGGTGACTCTATTGTCAGTATCCAGATGATTTTCAAAGCGAATGAGCGTGGCATTGCTCTCAAAAATCAGCAGGTCTTCCTCTACCCTACCATCGCCGAACTTGCTGTTCGAGCTGGGGAGGTACGGAGCTTAAATGAAGATCAGGGATCGGTTACTGGAACAGCGCCGTTAACTCCGATCCAGGAATGGTTTTTTGCACAACAACATGCGAGTCCGAATCACTGGAACCAGTCCGTGGTGATCAAGGTAGGAGAGCCATTGCAGCTGGATATCCTGCACCAGACGCTAGAGCTGCTGGAATCCCATCACGATGCATTGCGTATGACGTTCAGCTTGGATGACCGACAACAAGTATGGACACAGACCTGCCGTGACTCGGGTACCGAGGTACAACTTACGATTCGAGATTTATCTCATGTACAGGATACGGATATTCAAACGACCGTAACGTCTGAATTGAATCAGATTCAGTCCAGCCTGGATATTGAAGCGGGTCCATTGTGGCAGTCCCTTTACATGCGTATGGGTTCCACGCGGTCAGATCTACTGGCAATCGTCATTCACCATCTGGTCGTGGACAGTGTATCGTGGAGAATTTTGATGGAGGATCTGGAGAATATCTACACGAAGCTGGCGTCTCAGCAGAAAGTACGTCTTCCGTTAAAAACGACGTCGTACCTGAAATGGTCAGAGCGATTGGCCGATTATGCAAATCATAACATTCCCGAACATGTTGAGCAGTACTGGGCAAATGTTAGTGAGCAGGTTAAGCGTCATGAATTCCAGCTTAAATTAGACGATGCACAGGGTAGCAATCAGGTAGCAGATACAACAGTTGTCCTCAGAACGTTGAAGATGGAGCCAACTACTGTATTGCGAGAAGAAGTTACTCGGCAGTTGCATGTTCAGGTTAATGAGGTTCTATTTGCTGCTTTTGCCAGCACGTTAGCGAATTGGAGTGCAAGCGACCACGTATGGATTCATCTTGAAGGGCATGGCCGTGAAGAGATCGCCGAGGATCTGAACCTGAACCGTACGATTGGATGGTTTACCAGCATGTATCCTGTGTACGTGAATCTCAGCGGTGTTCATCAAGTAGACGGACTGATCAAGCATGTTCAGGAGCAGCTTCTCGGTATTCCGAACAAAGGCATGGATTATGGCATTTTGCGCTACCTGAAGCGCCATCCGGTGTTAAATCAGAATGCTGTAGCACCTATAGCGAGCTTCAATTATCTGGGTCAATATCAGACGTCCGGCAAATATTCCGGGTTCGAGGAAACGGAAGAATATACGAGTCTTGACTGGGGTTCAGACAATGAACGAGGTCATTTGATTGATGTAGTGTGCTGGATATCAGGTGGAGAACTTCATTTGAAATGGATGTATAGCAGTCGTCAATTTTCAACGAGTAGCGTAGAGAGAGCAGCAGATTATTTTAATGAAGTGATTCAAGAGGCGGTGGCACTTGTCCAACATACCGGAATGGTGAACAAGCTATCCCAAGTGCTCCAAGATAACCAATTATCCGAATTCGAACTGGAGAGTATTGCAAACGAACTAGAGGAGGAGTACTGACCGTGAAGAACAAAGATGTTGTCGATATCTATCCTCTGTCGCCGATCCAACAGGGAATGCTATTCCATTCCCTGTACGATCAGGGTATACAGGCTAACGATACGTACCTTACTCAGATCAATCTTGAAGTGGAGGGTTCACTGAACCTGGGCGTGATGGAGGAAGCTTGGAACATTTTGATTGAGCGGCACTCGGTTTTCAGAACCCGATTTCTATGGAATAGCACAGCAGAACCTTTGCAGGCTGTATATCGCCAGGCACGGATCACACTTGAACGGCATGATTGGCAAGCGCTTGAAACTTCAGACAGAGAAGCTGCTCTGGCACGTTTTCTTACCGAGGATCAGGAGCGAGGTATTGACCTAAAAAAGGTTCCTTTAATGCGTGTATCCCTCATTCAGTGGGAAGAAGAACGCTACAATATGGTGTGGATGTGCCACCATCTGTTATTTGACGGGTGGAGCTTCTCTGTAGTACAGGCAGAGTTGCTTCACATATATCAATCATTGGTACGTGGGCAACATATGCAGTTACCAGAGGTGCGTCCTTATAGAGACTTCATTCAGTGGCTTCGAAATCAGGATGCTGGGGCGGCTGAGACGTTCTGGAAACAGGAGTTACAGGGCTTTGATTCACCGACGCAGCTCGGAATGAACCTTGGCGGAAGTGCGGAAGAAGAGACTTTATCTGCTCAGCATGACTTAACCATTCCAGAGGAGTACACTACTGCGATCAAAAAACTAGCTACAGAGAGCCGTATCACGGTGAACACCGTGCTTCAAGGTGCCTGGGCTCTTATGCTGAGCCGGTACAGTCAGGAATCGGACGTGCTGTTTGGCGTAACCAGCTCAGGACGTGGAGTAGAGCTTGAAGGCGCTGAGCATATGGTAGGCCTCTTCATTAATACGTTACCATTACGTATCCAAGTAGATGGAGAGCAGGTCGTTCGTGAATGGCTTCAATCTGTCCATCGTAGACAGTCGACTATTAGACAGTATGAGCATACCTCTCTCGTAGATATTCGTAACTGGAGCGCCGTACCGCAGGATCAACCGTTATTCGAGACATTGTTTGTTTTTGAGAATTATCCTACACCGATTGACGACCAGCCAGGTGAGGAATTGGTAAGGATTACGGAAATCAAGGCTGCGGAGAAAACGAACTTCCCGATCACCGTATCTCTCTCACCCGCAGAGTCGGAGTTACATATGAAGGTGATGTATAAAAGCGACCGATTTGATGCCGAATGGATCGAGCGTTTATCCGGTCATTTCATGGAACTGCTGCGCCAAATGGCGGCAACGCCGGATCGTTCACTTGCTCAGTTAGGCATGGTGACTGCTGCAGAACGCCAGCAGCTACTGGTCGATTGGAATGAGACGGATCAAGCCTATGATTGGAGCTGTCTTGTGCACCAGCTGGTGGAAGAGCAAGCGGCTAAAGCGCCCGAAGCACTCGCTGCAACGGACAAGGATCGGCAGATCACGTATGGTGAGCTAAATGAACGGGCGAATGTCTTGGCGCACACTCTCCGTAATCGGGGTGCACGTCCGGGGAGTTATGTAGGAGTCTGCACGGAGCGTTCCGTTGACTGGTTAGTTGGCATGCTTGGGGTGTTCAAATCAGGAGCCTGCTATGTGCCGCTAGACCCGACCTATCCTGAGGAACGACTGGCTTATATGATGGCAGATGCAAACGTCCCGCTGTTGGTGACCCATTCGCAAGTGCTGACCCGGTTAACCGTAGAGCCATCGGTAGAGGTGCTCTGTTTGGATCAGGAATCGGAATGGGGTACGTGGAGTAGCGTCGAGAACGGTGAAATCAGTGAATACAGAGCTAATCCAGAGCCATGGGCGACTGCACAAGATCCGGCTTATGTGATCTATACGTCGGGTTCTACAGGACAGCCTAAGGGCGCAATCCTTCGTCATCAAGGCTTGCTGAACGTTGTTCTGTGGCACCAGGGTCGGTTTGGGACAAGCCCCGCAGACCGCGGTGCTCAGATCGCGCGGATGGGCTTCGATGCTTCCTTGCTGGAGACTTGGCCGCTGCTCTGCTCCGGAGGCAGTGTGCATCTGATGGAGCAAGAGATTGTGCTGAACCCCGAGGGATTGCAACACTGGTTGCTGGATCACCAGATTACCTTGAGCTGCTTCCTGCCTCCAGTGGTGGCAGAGCAGCTGCTGCCGCTTACCTGGCCGCAGGATGGGGCATTGCGAGCACTGCTCGCAGGGGGTGAACGACTGCAGATGCGTCCACCAGCGCATCTCACCTTCGATTACGTGAATATCTATGGGCCAACGGAATGTACGATTCTCAGCACCGTGTCTACGGTGGAGGCGGAGGATGGTAGCTTCACCCCTCCATCGATTGGTGGAGCACTTCCGAATACGCAATTGTACGTATTGGATGCCCACCAGAATCCAGTACCTCGCGGGGTACCCGGGGAGTTGTACATTGGCGGTGTTGGGGTCGCTATCGGGTACTTGAACCGGGAGGAGCTGAATGCCGAGAAGTTTGTGGCACATCCGTTTCGGTCAGGGGAGAGTTTGTATCGAACGGGTGACTTAGTGAAATACAACCCGGATGCCACCTTGAGCTACATCGGTCGTGCGGATCATCAGGTGAAAATCCGGGGATTCCGCATCGAATTAGGTGAGATCGAGTCGGTGTTAGTGGGTCATCCAGCGGTGCATAGCGTCATTGTACAGGCACGGGAGATCGGTGAAACAGGGAAGCAACTGGTCGCCTACATTGCAACTCAGCCGGAAGCCTCCCGTGGCAAAGCCAATGCTGTCCTTGTCAATGAGCTGCGCGAATATATGAAGCCGAAGCTGCCACAATTCATGTTGCCTGCGGCATGGGTGGTACTGGATCAATTCCCTGTGACGCCAAACGGCAAGGTGGATCGGAAAGCCCTGCCTGAACCAACGCCGAGTGAGCTGTATAGTGCACAGGACTATGTGGCTCCGCGTCATCCGGTGGAAGAGATGCTGGCGGGAATCTGGTCGGACGTGCTGGGGTTACAGCGAATTGGTGCGCATGATCATTTCTTCGAGCTTGGGGGTCATTCCCTCTTAGCCACCCAGATCGTATCTAGGCTGAAGAAGCTGTTTGGCATTGAGTATCCACTTGCCCAAGTCTTCCAACGTCCGGTGCTTTCCCAGATGGCGAAGCGGATTCAGGAACTTCACAGTACCGAAGGTGGGCAGGATGTTGCTGCGACATCCAGTATGGTGGATGTCACACGTGAACAGAATGTACCGTTATCCTTTGCACAGCAGCGGATGTGGTTCTTCGAGCAAATGTATCCAGGAAACCGAAATTATCATATTCCTTCCCTCTGGCGTCTGAATGGTTCTGTTCAACGGGAGGTACTGGAGCGCAGCATCCATGATCTGATCCAAAGGCATGAGTCACTACGAACGTACTTTCTTTCGGGAGAAGGAAACGAACCGCTACAAGTGGTGCAGCCTGAGATCCCGTCGGTGCTGACCTATATGGATCTGCAAAATCACCCGGATGCTCTCCAACAAGCAATGAATTGGATTACAGATGAAGGAGACCGGGAGTTCTCGCTGCGTCAGGGTCCGTTGCTGCGTGCCGCTTTAATTCAGCTAGCACCTCAAGAGTACGTGCTGGGGGTGACTATGCACCATATCATTTCCGATGGATGGTCTATGGGTGTCTTCATCCGTGAGTTGAGTGCATTATACACAGCTCATTTGCTCGGAGAGGCTGCGCCTCTTGCAGAACTTCCGATTCAATATGCAGATTATGCGATCTGGCAGCGGAAGTGGCTTGGTGAAGGTGTGATGGATCGCCAACTAGACTATTGGAGACAGCAACTACAGGATGTGTCCATTCTTCAATTGCCAACGGATTATCCACGTCCGGCTGCTCAGACATTTGAAGGGGCAACGGAACGATTCCATATTGCAGAGTCCCTTCTGGCTGAATTGAAGAAGCTGACTCGCCGTGAAGGTACGACGTTATATATGACACTTTTATCTGCATGGAAGATTCTACTGCACCGGTATACCCAACAGGAGGATATTGCCGTGGGTACGCCGATTGCCAACCGGAATCAGGAGGAGACCGAAGGGTTGATTGGCTTCTTCGCCAATACACTTGTACTCCGATCTCAATTTGCAGGGAACATGAGCTTCCGCCAATTGCTAAACCAAGTGAAGGAAACAGCGCTACAGGCTTATATGCATCAGGATGTTCCTTTTGAGAAGCTAGTTGAAGAATTGCAGCCTGATCGAGATACCGGTCATACGCCATTATTTCAAGTACTCTTTACTTTGCAAAATACACCTGCAGATGAATTCAGTATTCCTGATGTTCATGTGCATTCCATTGAGCTTCAGGGGAATACAGCACTGTTTGATCTTTCTCTTATTATGGAGGAGAAGGAGCAAGGGCTGGGTGGTGACCTGATCTATAATACGGCTTTGTTTGCTGGCGCAGGAATGAAGCGACTCGTACAGCATTTTCACATTTTGTTAGAAGGAATTGTGGCGAGTCCGGATCAAGCAATGAATGAGCTTCCACTTCTATCCAAGGAAGAACAGCATCAGCTCATTGTTGAATGGAATCAGAACCAACGTGATTATTCCTGGGAACGTTGCGTTCACGAACTGTTTGAAGCACAAGCCGCTACAGCACCTGATGCGATTGCCGTGTCGGACGGAGACGAGCAGCTACGTTATGGGGAATTAAACCATAAGGCGAATCAACTGGCTCATGAGCTGCGTAACAGGGGTGCTAGACGGGGAATGAATGTCGGCGTTTGCATGGAGCGTTCTACAGACTGGCTGATTGCCATGATCGCTGTATTCAAATCTGGTGCATGCTATGTACCGCTGGATCCAACCTATCCAGAGGATCGGCTTCGTTTCATCATGGAGGATGCCCAAGTAGGGATACTGATTACAGGAAAGACCCTTATGCATCAGCCTTCGGCAACTGTATCTGAAGTCATCTACGTAGATCAAAGTGAACCATGGATGCAGGGGAATCACGGAAATCCTGTGCCAGCATCCACTGCCGATGACATTGCTTATATTATTTATACCTCAGGTTCAACGGGCAAACCGAAGGGAGCTATGCTGAAACACAAAGGGTTGCTAAATGTGATCTTCTGGCATCACGAACGCTTCGGTATTACACCTGCGGATCGAAGTGCGCAGGTTTCGCGGATGGGTTTTGATGCTTCGTTGCTGGAGGTGTGGCCGTTCCTCACCGCGGGTGCCAGTGTTCATTTGATGGA
Organism: Paenibacillus tundrae; assembly: GCF_036884255.1. Taxonomy (NCBI): domain Bacteria; kingdom Bacillati; phylum Bacillota; class Bacilli; order Caryophanales; family Paenibacillaceae; genus Paenibacillus; species Paenibacillus tundrae. The sequence goes on from NZ_CP145605.1 coordinate 291,196, forward strand.
GCAGGAAGTTGTTATGGATGCACAGGTATTACAACAGTGGTTTCTGTCCAAAGGCATCACGATAGGGTGTTTTTTGCCACCGGTTATTGCCGAGCAATTGCTTGATTTAACGTGGCGTCAGGACGGTGTATTCCGGTCTATTATGGTTGGTGGAGACCGTCTTCAGCTTCGTCCACCTGCAGATCTTCCGTTCGAATATATCAATATTTATGGGCCAACCGAGTGTACTATCTTTAGTACCGAAGGGCGTGTGGCTAGTCGAGAGACCAATAATCAAGCTCCATCCATTGGGTGGGGATTGCCGAATATCACGTTGTATGTGTTAGATCCACAGCTTCATCCGGTTCCGATTGGTGTTCCAGGAGAGTTGTACATTGGTGGAGTTGGGGTTGCTGCCGGTTATCTGAACCGTGAAGCGTTAACTGCCGAGAAGTTTATCCCGCATCCATTCCAGGTTGGAGAGAGACTGTACCGGACAGGGGATTTGGTGAAATTGAATGAAGATGCTTCCCTTGAATTTGTCAGCCGGGTAGATCATCAGGTGCAGATTCGAGGGTTCCGGATAGAGCTTGGGGAGATTGAGTCTGTTATATCGAGCCATCCATCCGTGCAGGCAGCTCTCGTACTGGTGAAAGAAACCAAGCAGCACGGTTCGCAATTGGTCGCTTATTTGACGGGAAGGGATACTCAGGTTCCTGTTATTGAGGATATAAGAGAACATGTCAAACGCAAGCTTCCGCACTTTATGATTCCATCGGCATGGGTGGTGATGGATGAGTTCCCATTGACTCCGAACCGGAAGTTAGATCGCAAAGCGTTACCTGATCCAGTTGGTGATGAGGCTTATGGCGTGAAGGAATACGTCGCTCCCCAGAGCCAGACGGAACAGGTGATTGCCGAAATTTGGACAGAGGTATTAGGTGTATCCAGAGTAGGGATTCATGATGACTTCTTTGCACTTGGGGGACATTCGCTCCTTGCTGTACAGATGATCTCCAGATTGAATGCCAGACAGGGCACTGACGCCAAGTTAGCCGATTTATTTGGTCAGCCGATTCTACAAGCGTTCGCAGGTAAGGTAGAGCAACAACCTCCTGCCTCCAGCACACTTACTCCGATCAAACGGATATCACGGAAAGCCCAAACTGTTCAGCCTTAAAGTGTACGTTCGAAAAGTCCGCCAAAGCGGACTTTTTGAATAACCTTTTAAACCTAGCGACAGGAGGAACTGTATTGAATACACATCTGAGCGATGAAGTGCATGATGATGTCTACGTTTTTCCACTATCCTTTGCCCAGCAGAGACTATGGTTTATTCAACAGCTTGACCCGGATAGCTCCGCTTATCATATGAATTCGTTATGGAGACTAGAAGGGGAGCTTGACCTAGAGGTGCTCCAACGCAGTGTTCAAGAATTGGTCGATAGGCATGAATCGCTGAGGACGTTTTTTCGAGAAGAAGAAGGAACGGCTGTCCAATGTGTGGCGGAACGTCTACGTGTGTGTGTCGATGTTATTGAATTAGCTCATGCAGATGAGCAGGCTGCTGTGGAGTGGGTATCAAGAAGAGCGGCTGATGCTTACGAGATGTCGGAGGGTCCACTGTTCAGAGCGGTATTAATCCCGTTAGAGCGAAAGCCTAAGAAGTTCGTTTTCTCAATCATGATGCATCATATTATCTCTGATGGCTGGTCCATGAATGTACTCATGAATGAATTGAGGGCTCTTTACAGTGCGTTCCTTCATCATCAGCCTTCACCTCTCCCGGATCTACCCTTACAGTATGTGGATTATACGATGTGGCAACGTGAACTATTAGAAGGAACATTATTAGACACCCAGTTGGACTATTGGAAAAATAAACTCAGGGGAGCCGAAGTGCTTCAGCTTCCAACCGATGCACCTAAACTTCCTTTTCAGTCTGCCCGTGGCGGAAAACTGGAATTTACCGTTGATTCATCTCTGATTCAATCGTTAAGACAAATAGCTCAACAAGAAGGCGCAACGCTATATATGGCTATGTTAACAGCCTTTAAGCTACTACTCCAGCGGTATAGTGGGCAAGTTGATATTTCGGTGGGTACAGTGAATACGAATCGAAATCGAGAGGAACTCGAAGGGGTATTCGGCTTTTTTGCCAATACACTTGTTATTCGTTCGCTGCTTTCTGCGGACACCAGTTTCAGATCGCATTTGCGGCAGGTGAAGCAGAATACGATTGAGGCTTATGCCCATCAGGATGTTCCTTTTGAGAAAATAGTAGAGGCACTGCAGCCGGATCGTTCTATGACCGATAATGCGCTGTTTCAGGTTTTTTTCAGCATGGCATCCTTTGCCGAGGCATCGATCGATATGGCAGGTGTATCGATGGTTGAGCTTGAACCGGAGGTCGATACGGTCTCCTTTGACCTGACGTTAAGCCTGCAGGAGCAGGGCAATTGTGTAAAAGGTACTTTTTTATATCATGCTGATCTATTTAAAGAGGCGACCGTAGGTAGAATGGCTGATAGTTTTGGCGTGTTGTTACAGAGTATTGTTCATTCTCCTAATGAGGCAGTCGGTCATCTCCCTATACTATCTGAGCATGAATTGCATAAGCAGCTTGTGGAATGGAATGATACGGAGCGTGATGTGCCAGAGATCAGCATTCATGAGTTGTGGCAGCAAAAGGTGAACGAAACTCCGGATGCACTAGCCGTGACGTGTGGTGCAGTGCAACTAACCTATATTCAATTGAATCAGCAAGCCAATCAATTGGCGAGGTATATGCAGGAACGTGGTGTGCGTGAACATGATCTTGTAGGAATATGTCTCGACAAATCTGTTCAGATGGTTGTATCCATTCTGGCTGTTCTCAAAGCAGGTGCAGCTTATGTGCCTATAGATCCTAGTTACCCTCCAGAGCGATTGTCTTACATGCTTCAGGACGCTAGTCCACATACGATGGTGATCAACAGTGCTGGTCTGGAGCAGCTATCAATGGATTCAATGAACATCATTTGTCTGGACCGTGAGTACGAGCAGATTAGTCTGGAGTCTACCAAGGATATAGAATCTACGGTGGCTTCCGACAGCATGGCGTATGTGATCTATACCTCAGGTTCAACAGGGAAACCGAAGGGGGTAATGATTGCTCATCGGGGTGTTGTTAATCTAGCGCTCGACAATATCGAAACCTTCGCAGTGACACCTGCGGATCATGTTATGCAGTTTGCATCATTCAGCTTCGACGGATCGGTGTTCGAGACGATGACGGCTCTATTGTCTGGGGCAAGTCTTCATATCTATCAGCGCGGTGAAGATCTGGGGGCATTTTTGCAAAGACAGCATATTACATTCGGGGCATTCCCACCCTCTGTTCTTGCCACATTGGAGGAAGAAGAGGTTGCGAATCTACGTGTGATGATTGTAGCTGGGGAGAAGTGTCCCGCAGAGCTGATTGAAAAATATAACCAACATAACCGGATGTATAATTCATATGGTCCGTCTGAATCAACCGTAGCAGCCACGGTATATCAATACCGAGTGGAACAGCCGGATTCCATCGGACGACCGATTACCAATAGTCGTGTATATATATTGGATCAGTATCTCCAACCTGTACCTGTTGGTGTGCAGGGTGAGATCTACATCGCTGGTCGGGGACTAGCTCTTGGGTATCTGAATAAACCTGATTTAACCGCTGAACGTTTCGTAGAGTCCCGCCTTCATACGACTGAGCGGCTGTACAAGACCGGTGATCTGGGACGTTATTATATGGATGGAAGTATTCAATTCTTAGGAAGAACCGATTATCAGGTGAAAATTCGTGGATTTCGGATTGAACTCGGTGAGGTGGAAGCAACGCTCGCAGAGCATCCCTATGTGGATGAGGTGTTGGTGGATGCGCGAGCCAATCATCTGGGAGATCAGACATTGGTTGCTTACCTGGTGCTTAAAGAAAATTATGCGTGGGATTATGGACCGCTGGAGAAGTATGCACAGGAGCGATTACCTGTTCATATGGTGCCAAGCCATTGGGTGTTTGTTCCAGAATTCCCGCTCACGCCGAATAATAAAATTGACCGTAAAGCATTGGCCGACCCTGTATGGGAAGATGGAGCTACGATGGATACAGAGCTAACCCAAGAAGAGGCGCGGTTACGTGACTTATGGGTGGAGGTACTCGGGTCAGGCAACCCGATTGGGTCGAGTAGCAATTTCTTTAAGTTAGGTGGGCATTCGTTGAAAGCCATGCAGTTGATTAGCAAAATCAATAAATCGTATGGCGTGCAACTGGCAGTGAAGCAGCTGTTCATGTACCCAACATTGTCTCAATTGGCAGTCAGTATTCAGAAAGGGATCATCCACGAGACGAATCAGATTCGTGTTCCTTTGCAGGCAGGAAGAGGGGAGAAAACCCTCTTTGTGATCCACCCCCAAGGTGGGGATGTGCTTGGTTATCTGGATCTGGTACGTCAATTGGAGGATGATGTAACGGTCTATGGCTTACAGGCTCGAGGGTATAACTCGGAAGAGACACCTTTAACGACAATTGAAGATATGGCTCAAGCCTATCTGCAAGAAATGGATCAGGTTCAATCCCATGGACCATATCATATCTTAGGTTGGTCATTCGGCGGTTACATTGCAGTAGAGATCACCCGACTGCTGGAACAACGAGGAGATGAAGTGGCACTATTGGGTATCGTCGATGTCCCTGCTGAAGCGATAAAAGCAGGAGCAGACTCTCGATCCACCTCAGTTCCATCGCTCAGCATGTGTGCGGCAACACAACTTGGATTGACCATGGAAATGCTGGATGGCGAGGTCGAGGAACATGATCTGGCGCAGATCTATGCACTTGCCAAGAAGTGGAACAGGCTTCCGCCAGGTTTGACAATGGAGCAGATGACCCGCAATGCACGCATTATGGTTGTGAACCAGAGAGCGATTGAGAAGTATATATTGAAAGGTAAACTACGGACTGATATTCATCTATGGTATGCTTCGCAACCGACAGACACGCATCAAGTTATTCATCCCTCGGGGTGGCATGGTTTGAGTCTGGGCAAGGTGTATGCACAGGAATTGGCGTGTAATCATTTTACGATTGTAACCACTCCATATGTCCATGTTATCGCGGAAAGGTTGAATCATTTTGTTATGATGGTGCACTCGTGAGCATCAGGTAGATTAGGATACTCAGAATCCTGTAAGGTATCTTAGCTATTATTGAATACACTAGATAAATAGAGAATTTTGAGATAATAGATTCCTAGAACCTATGTAATCCATAGTTATCATTCAATTTCACTAAGTCACCTAAGTCACCTAAATAACCTAAATCACCTGAATTATCTCAATTAATCTCAATTACCAGAGATATTCATAGCCCCTTAGTATTTCCTACGGCGGTTGTGGGTATCTTTGTTTTTCTTTTTCGGTGACCTGTCTCTTGAAAATGCCTTGAACCTATTGATTAAATGAACCTGCTATAATACCATATCCATGAAGATTAACCTCCACCTAAATACACATGCTGATCTTATCAGAGATGCAGAAGCTCATGTGTGATTCAAAATTCCACTTGGTATAACAACCCCTTACTTTTTTGACAGGAAAGCTTACTTTTGTTTATGTCATGTGCGGCAATGGATCGTTACAATAGATTTTGTAAGCGATTTCATAAATGCAAAAGGGGAGGAATTTCATTCATGATGATCACGAAAAAGTGGGTAACCCTGTTCTGCCTGTCCCTGTTATTGTTCGCTACAGCCTGTTCTGGAGGGTCTTCCGGTACAACGGCTTCTTCTAATGAAGGAGGCAAAGGAGATACCTCAGGTAAGATTGAACTTCGTATGACCTGGTGGGGATCACAGACCAGACATGATCTAACAACCAAAGTGATCAAATTGTTTGAAGAGAAGCATCCGGGCATCACCATTAAACCTGAATATTCAGGCTGGGATGGTTATTTTGATAAGTTAACCACACAGGTAGCGGGTTCTAACGCCCCAGATATCGTACAGATGGATTACGCGTTTCTGACGGATTTTGCTCGGCGTGGTGCCTTGCTTGACCTGACTCCGTATGCAGATAGCCAAGAGCTACGGACTAAGGATCATGATCAGAGTATGATCACAGCCGGATCGATTGATGATAAATTGTACGCAATTACCTTAGGAGTCAACGCACCAGGTGTTATTTATGATGCTACCGTATTCCAGGAGTTAGGTATTGAAGAGCCTCAGGAGAGCTGGACATGGAAGGACTTTGAAGATATTGCGACTAAGATTGCTGCAGCCAAAGGGGATGGATTCTACGGTTCTGCAGATATTTCTGGAGCAACGAATATGTTTGAGGTATTTATCCGGCAAACGGGAAAAGGATTGTTTGACGGAGGCACAATCACAGCGACGAATGAGGAGTTACAACAGTGGTTTGAGATGTGGGCTGCCCTACGTGAGAGTGGAGGCGCAACTTCTGCGGAGGTGACGGCTTCCACAACGAATGCACTGGAGACAAGGCCGATTTCACTCGGAACAGCGGCAATGGATTTTGCATGGTCTAACCAATTGCTGACGTTCCAGCAGGTGAACAAAAATCAGGATCACAAGCTCGCCATCCAAGTACTTCCTCACGGCGAGAATGAAAAGCAAATCGGCGAATACCTGAAACCAGGTCAATTTCTCTCCGGTTATGCCAAAACGAAACATCCAAAGGAAGTCGCCATGTTCATTGACTTTATGGTAAATGACCCAGAGGCAACGGCAATTCTAGGCTCAGAACGTGGTGTGCCAGTTAACGCAAGCATTCGTGAGCAGATGCAGCCAACTTTGCCAGAAGCAGAACAAACTATTTTCCAATTCATTGATACCGTATCGAAGCATTCCAGTGAGATTGACCCGCCATACCCGCAAGGATTCGCTGAGGTGGACACAAGCTTCAAGAGCACAAGCGAGCAGATTGCCTTTGGCCAGGGCAGCATGCAGGATGTCATTGCCCAGTTTATCGAAGGTGCCAAAGCTACGCTTGGATCGAGTCAATAACGAGTGAAGCTGATCCAGACTTTCTAATTCTGCGGGGAGGTTGCGATAAGATGACTACATCACAGGTCAGTCAAGCTCGAATCGAGAATGTAGCCACCCGGCGAGTGAAACGAAGATACGCACATAACGGAGCTGCCCTTCTGTTTCTCGCCCCATGGCTTGTTGGATTGTTATTTCTGACCCTAGGTCCCATGCTGGTATCGTTGTATATTTCGTTTACCGATTATAGTATCCTGGCCGCCCCTTCCTGGGTCGGTCTGGACAACTACATTACGATGTTTACATCAGATAAGCTGTTTATCCAGTCGCTCAAGGTCACGTTTACGTATGTTGCCGTATCGGTACCGGTCAAGCTTATTTTCGCATTACTTGTCGCCATGCTGCTCAACAAAGGCATACGTGGACTCGGCATTTACCGAACAGTGTATTACATCCCGACGCTGCTTGGAGGCAGTGTGGCGATTGCCATGTTATGGCGCAAAATGCTAGGCGGCGATGGGTTGCTTAACGGTGTGCTTGCCATGTTGGGCATTAAAGCCCCAGATTGGGTTGCTAATCCGAAGTATGCACTATATTCAATCGTACTGTTATCCGTATGGCAGTTCGGTTCATCCATGATTATTTTCTTAGCAGGCTTGAAGCAGATTCCACCTGAGTATGATGAAGCTTCAGCAGTAGACGGTGCGGGGCCTTTACGGAGATTCTTCTATATAACACTGCCGATCCTATCACCTGTCATCTTCTTCAATCTTGTCATGCAACTCATCACATCCTTTCAGTCATTCACACAGGCCTTCGTTATTAGTAACGGTAGTGGAGGACCGGTGAATTCAACTTTAATGTACTCTCTGTACTTATACAAAAAAGGGTTCTCCTTTTTTCAAATGGGCTATGCCTCCGCAATGGCATGGGTATTGGTTGTTCTGATTGGGATATTTACATTGCTGGTATTCCGCAGCAGCAAGCTGTGGGTGCACTATGAGGATGGTGGGAAATCATGATCGGACAACGTAATTCCGTTACTTGGGTGGTTGCCAAACATGTGCTGATCTCAGGCATCGCTTTTGTTATGTTGTACCCCATCCTCTGGATGCTGGGCAGTTCGTTCAAGCCAGGACATATGATCTTTACGGAAACCTGGTTTTGGCCGAAGGAATGGAACTGGCAAAATTATATGACTGGATGGTCTGGAATCCAGGGCAATCCATTCTCGCGCTTTTTGACCAACTCCATCGTGCTGTCGCTGGGTGCTGTGCTCGGGAATGTGATCTCCTGCTCCATGGCAGCATATGCCTTTGCCCGGCTGAACTTTCGTTTCAAAGCGATCTGCTTCGGCTTGATGCTCATGACGATTATGTTGCCGCATCATGTCACGCTGATCCCACAATATATCCTTTTTAATCACCTAGAGTGGGTGAATACGTATCTACCTCTCGTTGTGCCCAAATGGCTGGCAACGGATGCGTTCTTCATTTTCCTCATGGTTCAGTTCTTTCGGGGGCTTCCCAAAGAACTGGATGAGGCGGCAACTATTGATGGATGTGGCCCAGTGAGAATATACACCAAAATCATTATTCCACTTGCGTTTCCAGCACTGGTTACCACGATGATATTTACATTCTTATGGACATGGGACGACTTCTTCAGTCAGTTGATCTATCTAAGTGATGTAAGTAAATACACGGTGCCGCTAGGTCTGCGTCTGTTCCTGGATTCCAGTTCCCAATCGGATTGGGGCCCGATGTTTGCCATGTCAGTGCTATCACTAGTGCCGTGTTTTATCGTATTTATCGTGTGCCAGAAGTACTTCGTGGAAGGAATCGCAACCTCCGGGCTTAAAGGGTAACTCCAAGACGAAAGAGTGATTCCATGAGGAAACGAGCATTATCCAGATGGTTTAACCAGAAGCTGCAACAAAGCAAGCTCTCCACGTTGATGGTGACTTGCTTTATTGCATTTAACCTGTTGCTGGTGTCTGTCATTGTGTGGTTGGCGTATCAATCCTTCTCCGCAGTCACGTTTACCGAGATTAGCAAGGCGCGGTTAGCGCTTCTTAATGAGAGCACCCGTCGAGGATTTGATTTTATAACAGGAGTGACGGGCACTGCATACTCACTTACCAGCAACAGAGAGCTGTCTGCTCTCTTGGAGACGTCTGGCAAAGGACGATTGACCCAAATTCATCAGCGTCGCGAAGTCTCCAAAATACTGGATCATACGGTTGTCGTTAGCGAGGGAATTACGTCGGTGGAGCTGTACACGGATGCATTTAACGGTGTGGCGATAACAACTGAGGATCGGATCTACCCAGTGAATACAATTGCTGATTCCGAATGGTTTGTGGCGCTGGAGCAAGCTGATGGAGCCTGGGTGCCGCTTAGGGAAAATGAGTCTGGCCACTCGCTGATCGGATATGCTCAGCGGATCTTTAACAGCCGTGGTAACACTGTAGCTTATGTTCTTATTCGGTTAAGTCGTGCCGATATTGTGCGCCGATTCGCAGATATGCCCATGGTGTTGGATGGCCAGGTACTGCTGGTCGATACCGCGGGTAACGTGATTATGCATATGGGTGATTCTGCACCTGAGGACCAGGCTTCTTCCACAGTATCTGCACAGAACGTTATACCGCTAGTCGACAGTGCCTGGATTCAAGAGCATGCCGAGCGTGGAGATGACGGATTCGAAGTTGTATCCGGGCAATCTGGTAGCGCGCAGCTTGTACTGTATTCCCGCCCAGCGATGCTTCAATGGCGTCTGGTACAGACCATCCCTGTTCATATGCTGTTATCTCCAGTTAGAGAGGCAGGGTGGAAAGTGCTTGCGATTGCAGTGACAGGTCTGCTGTGTTCAGCGATACTTGCATGTTTATTCGTGCGGCGAATAGTTCACCCGATTCGCCAATTGATCAAACGAATGCGGCAATTAGAGAAGGGTGACTTTGAGACCCGGGTACAGCTCTCATTTACGGAGGAATATGCTCATTTAGCATATGGTTTTAACCATATGGCATCCCAACTGACAACGCTGATGGAGCAGGTGAGGGAAGAGAGTCGTGCCAAACGGGCAGCACAGACAGGTTTACTTGAAGCACAGATCAAACCTCATTTTCTGTACAATACACTCGATATGATCCATTGGCGTGCACTTGATTATGAAGCGAAGGATATCAGTCGTATGATTGTACAGCTTAGCAAGCTACTGCGAATCGGACTGAGTGGGGGGCGGTTGTTTATTCACGTGCGAGATGAACTAGAACATGCCCGTTGTTATGTTAGCATTCAGTCAGAACGATTACCGTTCTCCATCGATTATCAGGAAAGGATCGACCCGCGGGTTAGAGGGTATTACATTCCGAAGATTATTTTGCAGCCCTTTATTGAGAATGCCGTGATCCACGGACATCCTAAGGAAGACATGCTGCGAATTCGAGTGCATATTCATGAAGAGACTGGAGAGGAAGGAACCCGAGTTCCATCAGGTATCGTAATTCGCATTTTAGATAATGGGCAAGGCTTGCCGGAAGGCTGGAGGATGGAAGATACGTCTGGAATAGGCGTACACAATGTACATCAGCGAATCCAGCTTTACTGCGGGGCGCATTACGGGGTTCGTATAGGTGCTGGTGAGCTCGGTGGAGTCGAAGTGATCATTACGTTGCCGCGCATCGAAACCGAAGAGCAGCTAAATCAGTGGTTGGGTGGTGAAAACAAATGAAGACGATCATGCTCGTAGACGATGACCCTCATATTATCAAAGCCTTAACAGAACACATTCATTGGTCTTCCCTCGGTCTTCGTATTGCCGGAACAGCTTCCAACGGGTTAGATGCGCTGGAACTATTTCATCGTCTGCATCCTGATCTAGTGATGACGGATGTGTATCTGCCTGGAATGACAGGGCTTGAGGTGACGCAAGCATTGCGAAAGGAACATCCTCATCTGCCGATTATCATTCTGAGTGGATACGACGAATTTGAGAATGCCCGAGCAGCTATGCGCTGGGGAGTGAATCACTTTTTGCTAAAGCCTGCAGAGGTAGAGGAGATTGAGTCTGTGCTGCGTGATGTATTGCTGGAGCAGGATGTACGGGAGCGGCATGAGCGGCTAGAGCGGACATACAAACAGGAGATAGGAAGAGTACTTCCCTATTTGCGCAAACACTTTCTGCATGAATTGTTAACGACGCGGTATCGAGCAGACGAGCTGCCAGATGAACGTATAAGTTATGTAGGGATTCGTAAGGGTTCCCCAGTACGCGCCATCAGCCTACAACTTAATCGACCTGGATTTCTAACGCGGATGAAAGAGCGCGATTGGCAGTTGCTACGCTATGGGGCAGCGGACATTATTCAGGAGACGGTTAAGGAGCAGGTTCCGCATATGCCTGACTGTCAGATCGAAATTGTGGACTATTCCGATCGCGTATTTGTGCTGCTGTTATTCGCCGAGAATGGCTACCTTGAACAGGTTCAATCCCTCGTGGAGCGGATGATCGATCAGATTTTCACATATCTCAAGTTAGAATTGAGTGCTGGGATTGGGAGTGTGAAGGGTCACCTGTGCGAGGTGATGGATTCTTATCTAGAGAGTAGGGAAGCGCTGGAAGCGGCAGAATTTCAGGGAGGCAGACGTGTCTATCGTTATCAATCGTCAGAGGGAGTAGAGTCTAGTGTGACAGATTATTCGCTTTTGCTGCGACAATGGAATGAAGCGTGGGTGGATATTCGGCCTGATCTGGCAGAAGAGGTATGTATGGCACCATATTCGTAGTATGCTGGATGGAGGGAGCTGTAATGGGATTCAGGATGTGCAGGTTGTGGCGGTGAGTCTGTTTGATACGCTGATTCATAGTTGGAATCGACATTATCCGATGCTGGCGCCTCCGCTCGCCATGAGTGATTTTTTGCAAGAAATTCAATCGAAGTATGCTCTGCAGAATCTGATAAGCTGGCTAGACGACATTATTCATAATTGGCTGGAGCAGACAAGGAAGGAGATGGGCGAGAAGAAGAGCAATAAACTCGTAGAACAGGTCAAGCGATACGTGGAATTGCATTACGCTGAAGAGATCAGCTTTGAAGCGATCGCTAAGGGTCTGTTTGTGCATCCTAAATATCTGAGCCAGTTATTTAAAAGGGTGAGTGGAGAAAACTTTGTGAGTTATCTGAACGGCTATCGTGTCCAGAAGGCAATGGAACTGTTGCAGTCGGGGAATTACATGGTATATGAAGTGAGTGAGATGACGGGATTCCGGAATGCGACATATTTTAGCCAGGTGTTCAAAATGCTCACAGGTAAGAGTCCATCAGAAGTCGGATAGCGTGTGCAAATGACGAATGTAAATATAGTGGAGAGGAAGGGTTATTTTTTATGATTCTTGAACAGCAGGTATTTAACGTAAAAGGAATGAACTATTCGATCAGATCGGCAGAGGAAAAAGATGCTGGTGAATTATCCTCACTTCGTGTGCAGATTGATGGCGAAACCGAGAATATGGATCGTGAGCAGGGTGAAGCGTACATTGATGAGGCAGAATTTGCGGGTATCATCCGAGTGGATGCACACAAGCCAAGAAACCTATTTCTCGTGGCTGTGGTACAAGATCGAATTGTAGGCTATGCGAGATGTGAGGGAGTGGACTTACAACGTTCTGCTCACAAGGTTGAATTCGGCGTATGTGTTGCGAGAGAATTCTGGGGGTACGGGATAGGGAAGAAGCTATTGGAGATATCTATTCATTGGGCAGATACGACGGGTATCGAGAAAATGGCGTTGAACGTGTTAGGTACAAACGATAAAGCAGTAGAACTTTATAAGAAAGTAGGTTTTGAAGTCGAAGGAATGATGAGGAGAGATCGATTGCATGCAGACGGGAAGTTCTATGACACTATTGTAATGGGTAGGTTTAGATCTCGAGCGTAAGAGTGAGTCTGCTAGAAATGAGAAGGTAACGGGATGTGTGTATTGGAAGTAAGAGAAAGTGAAGTCTAGTAGGGTCTATTATAGTAAGAGTAAAGTGTATTGAAGTAGAGTGGTCTAGTGGGGGGATGATTCGTTCGACCTGGTCTAGCTTAGTTCAGATTAATGTGAGAAAAGTGTGCTTCTTCTATTATTGTCTCTTTTACCTCTATAATGAGGATTATATGGTGAGTATGTAGTGATCATTAGGTAGAGATATATTAGTGGATTAAGTTAATAGGTTTTGTTACGAGGATTATATTAAAATAGAGATTGAGAATGTCATTGAAGGGTAATACGATAGAACACTCTTAAATAACTAGTAGGCGTATATCTATTAATATAGGCTGAACAAGAGATGTTTAGGTACATGTGATCTCGGATCTAGTTGAGAGCAAGCGAAGCGGAACTAGACTCAAAACTCAAAAGATAAATAAATTTAAAAAAAGAGTTGCATTAATTAAATCAGCATGGTATATTCTAATTCCAGCCAAGAAAACACGAGAAACACGGTGCGGCAAGCAAACAAAATAAGCTTCGAAAGAAACTTAAAAAAAGAGCTTGCAAAGTTGGTTCGGATGTGATAAGATATAAAAGTTGCTGACGAGAACGAATGTCGGCGCTGAAATAAGTTTGATCTTTGAAAACTGAACAACGAGTGAGTAACGATCTTGCTTGCAAGATCGACGCTGAGAAATTGGTACATGTCTTCGGACTGGATGATTTCGAAGCACAATTGAGATTTTTAATCTCGTCAGATTCAAAATGAGCTAATCGCTCTTTTCAATACTTTATTGGAGAGTTTGATCCTGGCTCAGGACGAACGCTGGCGGCATGCCTAATACATGCAAGTCGAGCGGACTTGAAGAGAAGCTTGCTTCTCTGATAGTTAGCGGCGGACGGGTGAGTAACACGTAGGCAACCTGCCCTCAAGCTTGGGACAACTACCGGAAACGGTAGCTAATACCGAATACTTGTTTTCTTCGCCTGAAGGAAACTGGAAAGATGGAGCAATCTATCACTTGAGGATGGGCCTGCGGCGCATTAGCTAGTTGGTGAGGTAACGGCTCACCAAGGCGACGATGCGTAGCCGACCTGAGAGGGTGATCGGCCACACTGGGACTGAGACACGGCCCAGACTCCTACGGGAGGCAGCAGTAGGGAATCTTCCGCAATGGGCGAAAGCCTGACGGAGCAATGCCGCGTGAGTGATGAAGGTTTTCGGATCGTAAAGCTCTGTTGCCAGGGAAGAACGCTCAGGAGAGTAACTGCTCCTGAGGTGACGGTACCTGAGAAGAAAGCCCCGGCTAACTACGTGCCAGCAGCCGCGGTAATACGTAGGGGGCAAGCGTTGTCCGGAATTATTGGGCGTAAAGCGCGCGCAGGCGGTCATTTAAGTCTGGTGTTTAATCCCGGGGCTCAACCCCGGATCGCACTGGAAACTGGGTGACTTGAGTGCAGAAGAGGAGAGTGGAATTCCACGTGTAGCGGTGAAATGCGTAGATATGTGGAGGAACACCAGTGGCGAAGGCGACTCTCTGGGCTGTAACTGACGCTGAGGCGCGAAAGCGTGGGGAGCAAACAGGATTAGATACCCTGGTAGTCCACGCCGTAAACGATGAGTGCTAGGTGTTAGGGGTTTCGATACCCTTGGTGCCGAAGTTAACACATTAAGCACTCCGCCTGGGGAGTACGGTCGCAAGACTGAAACTCAAAGGAATTGACGGGGACCCGCACAAGCAGTGGAGTATGTGGTTTAATTCGAAGCAACGCGAAGAACCTTACCAGGTCTTGACATCTGAATGACCGGTGCAGAGATGTACCTTTCCTTCGGGACATTCAAGACAGGTGGTGCATGGTTGTCGTCAGCTCGTGTCGTGAGATGTTGGGTTAAGTCCCGCAACGAGCGCAACCCTTATATTTAGTTGCCAGCATTTCGGATGGGCACTCTAGATAGACTGCCGGTGACAAACCGGAGGAAGGTGGGGATGACGTCAAATCATCATGCCCCTTATGACCTGGGCTACACACGTACTACAATGGCCGGTACAACGGGCTGCGAAACCGCGAGGTGGAGCCAATCCCAACAAAGCCGGTCTCAGTTCGGATTGCAGGCTGCAACTCGCCTGCATGAAGTCGGAATTGCTAGTAATCGCGGATCAGCATGCCGCGGTGAATACGTTCCCGGGTCTTGTACACACCGCCCGTCACACCACGAGAGTTTATAACACCCGAAGTCGGTGGGGTAACCGCAAGGAGCCAGCCGCCGAAGGTGGGATAGATGATTGGGGTGAAGTCGTAACAAGGTAGCCGTATCGGAAGGTGCGGCTGGATCACCTCCTTTCTATGGAGAATCGTTTCCCGAGTGGAAACATTCAAATATGCAGCTTAGCTGCAAACTACTCACTCGTTGCTCAGTTTTGAGAGCTCAAACTCTCAAACAGCTTGCTTTTGCATGGAGCTTGTTCTTTGAAAACTAGATATCGAAACGAACGAAAATGCGAATTAGAACATTCCTTTAAGCTGATCTTGTGTAAACAAGTGAAGTGTTTTATAAGGTAGACTGCTGGAGCGAGTGATCGAAATGGAACGACTTTTGGCTTTGCGCAAGCAAAACAAGGGAAGCGACAGCTCGAACACGAGCGAATGGTTAAGCTACTAAGAGCACACGGAGGATGCCTAGGCGCTAGGAGCCGATGAAGGACGTGGCGAACAACGAAACTGCCTCGGGGAGCTGTAAGCAAGCTTTGATCCGGGGGTGTCCGAATGGGGAAACCCAGCTGGGGTAATTTCCAGTTACTCTTGTCTGAATACATAGGGCAAGTAGAGGCATACCAGGGGAACTGAAACATCTAAGTACCTTGAGGAAGAGAAAACAATAGTGATTCCGTCAGTAGCGGCGAGCGAACGCGGAGAAGCCCAAACCAAAGAGCTTGCTCTTTGGGGTTGTGGGACGTCTCACATGGAGTTACAAAGGAACCGGTTAAACGAAGAGGTCTGGAAAGGCCCGCCAAAGAAGGTAAAAGCCCTGTAATTGAAAGTCTGTTCCCTCCGAGACGGATCCCGAGTAGTGCGGGGCACGTGAAACCCCGTATGAATCCGGCAGGACCATCTGCCAAGGCTAAATACTTCCTAGCGACCGATAGTGAAGCAGTACCGTGAGGGAAAGGTGAAAAGCACCCCGGAAGGGGAGTGAAATAGAACCTGAAACCGTGTGCTTACAAAAAGTCAGAGCCCGTTTTAGGGGTGATGGCGTGCCTTTTGTAGAATGAACCGGCGAGTTACGTTCCCGTGCAAGGTTAAGGTGAAGAGCC